>NZ_JADIKJ010000002.1:0-482760 GCF_044904675.1 Dyella jejuensis
ATCCGGCCCAGCTTCTTGATATCCAGGTGCAGCAGGTCACCGGGGGCGTCGTGTTCATAGCGGCGAATCGGCATCGGCGGCTGCAACGGTGGCAGTCGGTTCATGCCCTGGCTGGCGAGCCAACGTCGCACGGTGGAGACTGCTGCGGTGACGTGACCGGCCACCTCCCGAATGGTCTGGCGTTCGCTTCGTAGCGCGCACGCCTTGGCCCGTTGGTCGATCGTCAGGGACGCGCGCAATCGGCGCGGACGACTGGAACGATCCACCAATCCGGCTTGGCCTTCATCACGATAACGCGCCAGCCACTTGCGGGCCGTGCGNACCCCATGGGCCGCGATACGGATCATCAATCGCTTTCGACCTTGCAACGTCAATCGGGCATGCTTATGGCTGTTCATCCGGTTCCCTGGCGCGGGTTACTGATGTCTCGACAACCTCAGCTTCCTTCACCACAGCCGGATGAACAACCTATCGAATCGCAACACCTAGGGACCGATTGCCGCGTGCCACCGGGGCCCGCTTATTCACACAAATAAAACGCTTTCCCGCACATATCGCACATCAAGGTACAGATAGCATCCGCCTACCACCAAGGAGGCGATGCATGAAAGCGACCATGAAAGCATCGGAAGCCGATGACGCACGGTGAGTCCCTGCTGGAGCATGTGCGCAAAGACCTCGCCATCGATTATCCGATAGCCATGAAGTGCTCGACGTGGAAATCCATCTCTTGAGCGCCGTCGAACGGGAGTGACCATGTTGGAAAAGACCTATCCCTATTACCTGGCCAATCAGCCGCAGACCTCCAAGACCATGATGGAGGTCTACGACAAGTACAGCGGCAAGGTAGCCACCCGCGTGGCGGTACCCGAAGCGGATGCCACGGAAAAAGCGATCGAGGCGGCGGTGAAAGCCGCCGGCCCCATGAAGAATTTTCGCCCCTGGGCGCGACAGGCCGTGCTGCTGCATTGCGCCCAGCGCTTCGCCGAGCGGCGCGATGAACTGGCCATGGCGCTGTGTATCGAAGCGGGCAAGCCGATCAAGGACGCCAGCGGCGAAGTAACGCGCCTGATCGAAACCTTCCGCATTGCCGCCGAAGAAGCCGTGCGCGTTAACGGCGAGACGCTGAACCTCGAGCTGGCGTCGCGCCTGGACGGCTATCGCGGCTACACCCGGCGCATGCCGCTGGGGCCGGTGGCGTTCATCACGCCCTTCAACTTCCCATTGAACCTGGTCGCGCACAAAGTTGCGCCGGCTATCGCGGCGGGCTGCCCGTTCGTGTTGAAGCCCTCGGAGAAAACGCCGATCGGCGCATTGATCATCGGCGAAGTCCTGGCGGAAACGGACCTGCCCAAAGGCGCCTTCTCCATCCTTACGCTGGATGGCAAGCGCGCCGCGCCGCTGGTCGAGGACGAGCGCCTGAAGCTGCTTTCCTTCACCGGCGGACAGGTCGGCTGGGACCTGAAGGCGCAGGCCGGGCGCAAGAAGGTCACACTGGAACTTGGCGGCAATGCCGCGTGCATCGTCGATGCCGACCAGCAACCACGGCTGGACCAGGTGATCGAGCGATTGATCTTCGGCGCGTTTTACCAATCAGGGCAAAGCTGCATCAGCGTGCAGCGCATCTACGCGCACGCATCGATCTATGAGTTGCTGAAAAAGCATCTGGTCGAAGCCGTGAAGCAGCTGAAAGCGGGCGATCCGAAAAACAAAGACGTGTTCCTCGGCCCGATGATTGACGAAGCTGCCGCCGAACGCCTGGAAAACTGGATCGAGGAAGCGCGCAAGGCCGGTGGCAAGCTCCTGTGCGGCGGCAAGCGCAAGGGCAACATGCTCGAAGCCACCGTGATGGAAAACGTGCCCGACGACGCCAAGGTGAACCGCATGGAAGCCTTCGGCCCCTTTGTCCTGCTCGCGCCCTTCAAGCATATCGACGATGCCATCGACATGGTCAACGATTCGGACTTTGGCCTGCAGGCCGGCATTTTTACCGACAGCCTGGAGCACGCGATGCGCGCGTGGAACGAGCTGGAGCAAGGCGGCGTGATCGTCAACGACGTGCCCAGTTTCCGGGTGGACAACATGCCTTATGGCGGGGTGAAGCTTTCCGGCATCGGCCGCGAGGGCGTGCGTTATGCGATCGAGGACATGACCGAATTGCGCCTGATGGTGATGCGCGAAACCTGAGGCGCACGTACACGGGATGTCTCGTCACACGCCATCATCACTGCCCGTTGCGCTATCCCGCGGCAAGCGGCGCCATGGTGCGCAGCCTGGTGACGTCCCGCAGCGGCGGCGCGCCATGCTGGCGGCTGTATTCGCGGCTGAACTGCGAAGGACTTTCATAACCCACGCGGTGCGCCGCCGTGGCGACATCGCAGCCTTCCGTCAGCAGCAGGCGGCGTGCCTCGTGCAGGCGCAGCATCTTCTGGTATTGCAGCGGGCTCATCGCGGTGATCTCGCGGAAATGATGATGCAGCGACGACGCGCTCATGTTCACCATGCTGGCGAGATCGCTGATGCGCAGCGGCTTGTTGTAGTACTGCTTCAGCCATTGGATCGCCCGCGCGATCTGCTGCCCCTGCCCGCCCGCCGCCGCGATTTGCGCCAGGCTGGCGCCCTGCTCTCCGGTGAGCAGGCGATAGATCAGCTCGCGTTCGATCAAAGGCGCCAACAGCGGCAGGTCGCGCGGCGAATCGAGCAGGCGCACCAGGCGCAGCAGGGGATCGAGCACGTCCGTGCTGAGCGGGCTCAAGGCCAGCCCGCGCGCCGTGGCCGTGGCCGGCTTGGGCAGTTTCACCTCGGACAGCCATTCCCCGATGCGCACGGGATCCAGGCGCAAGGTCAGGCACAGGCATGGCTGCTGCGCAGAGGCGCGCATCACTTGCGCCGATACGGGCACGTCGATGGAATTGATCAGGTAATGGCCGTTTTCCTGCTCGAAGCGTTCCTCGCCCAGCAAGATATGCTTGTGACCTTGCAGCAATACGCCCAGGCAAGGCTCGTACATCGCGCAACTGCGATCGCTGGGCGAATCGGCCCGGAACAGCGAAAGTGCCGGCCACGCAGTCGGCGTGAGGCCTTCGGATCGCGCGTATCGTTCAACGATGGCTGTCAATTCCTCGCGATCCCGATCCAGGCGAGAAAATGGCTCGGCAGGCTTCAATTGGCTATTCATAAGCAAAACCCAACTTCAATGAACCGCGATAGATTGCCTGTTCCTACGGACGTTGGCGATCGTCCTGAACGCCATTTGCAGGATCATGCAAGCATTTCGCAGGATTCGGCTACCCGCGTTCGCACCGTGCTGCGCATACTTCCACGCTGTCGGCGCGTTCCTTGCGCACCGCCGCTCCATCTTCATCCTTGAAGGAGAAACCCATGGCTCTCGCTATCCGCGGCTACGCCGCGCAATCCGCCACCACACCGTTGGCACCGCATCGCTTCGAACGGCGCGAACCGCGCGCGGACGATGTGGTGATCGATATTCTTTATTGCGGCGTTTGCCATTCGGATATCCACCAGGCGCGCAACGAATGGGGCGGCAGCCATTACCCGATGGTGCCAGGACACGAGATCATCGGGCGCGTGGCCGCCGTGGGCGAACAGGTCACCGGGTTCAAGCCGGGCGAGCTGGTGGGCGTTGGCTGCATGGTCGACTCCTGCCAGCACTGCGATGCCTGCGCACAGGGCCTGGAGCAGTACTGCAAGGAAGTGGCCACCTTCACCTACAACAGCACCGACCGCCGCGACGGCCTGCCGACCTACGGCGGGTATTCCGAGCGCATCGTGGTGTCCGACAAGTTCGTGCTGCGCGTGCCCGATGGGCTCGACCCGAAATCGGCGGCGCCGCTGCTGTGCGCCGGCATCACCACCTGGTCGCCGCTGCGCCACTGGAAGATCGGCAAGGACCACAAGGTCGCCGTCGTCGGCCTGGGCGGCCTGGGCCACATGGGCCTGAAGTTCGCCAAGGCGCTGGGCGCGGAGGTCACGCTGTTCACCCGTTCGCCCGGCAAGGAGAAAGAAGCTCGCCGGCTCGGTGCCGATCACGTGGTGTTGTCCACCGACGCGAAGCAGATGGCGGCGGTTGCCGGGCGTTTCGATTTCATCCTCGACACAGTGCCCCATCAGCACGACCTCAATCCCTACCTGTCCACGCTGAAGCTGGACGGCGTCCATGTGCTGGTTGGACTGGTGGAGCCGATCGATCCTCCGGTGCATGCCGGCGGCCTGATCTTCGGCCGCCGCGCGCTGGCCGGCTCGCTGATCGGCGGCATACCGGAAACGCAGGAGATGCTGGATTTCTGCGCTGCGCACAATATCGGCGCGGACGTGGAAATGATCGATATCCAGCAGATCAACGAAGCCTATTCGCGCATGCTCAAGAGCGACGTGCGCTATCGCTTCGTGATCGACCTGGCTTCGCTGGAGCGCCAGGGCTGACGAGGTGCGCTGGCTGGATGGCAACGCGCCATCCAGCCAGCAGGAAACAGTCAGGCAGGGTACTCAGGGCGCCCCGTACCGGCTGGGCGGCGCACTCCAGCCCATCGCGCTGGAGATATGGTAAATGAGCACGCCGAGGTATTCGTGCAGGGCCAGGTCCGTCAGCGAAAGATTCAAGGCGTTCGGCCAGTGGGTGAGGCGTACATCTTCGTAATCGCCGCGCACCGGTGTCGCATCGATGCCGAAGTGCGTGAAATATATCTGTGCCCGGCGCAGATGCACCGCCGAGGACACCAGCACGATGCGTTGCGCCTGATAGGCCTTGAGCATCGGCTGCACGAACTGCGCGTTCTGCCACGTGTTCATGCTGCGCGTTTCCAGCAGCAGGTCCGTGCGTTCCACACCCATCGCCTGCAGCACTTCAGCGTAGGCCGTCGCCTCCGGAACGCCGTTGCGGAACGGATCGCCGCCGCTCACTACCAGTTTGCAATCGCCCTCGCTTTGTCGGCATGCGTGGTAGAGCGTGTAGGCCTCCAGGATGCGGCCATCGGCAAAGATGTTCGGCACCACTTGTCCGGTGCCGGCGACCTTGGTGGTACCTGATCCCAGCACCACGATCGCATTGCGCGGTGTCCAGGCGATATCCGGCCGCGTCGCATACGGCGCTTGCAGGTGCACGAGCAACCATGCCGGCAGCGGGCCGCAACTGGCGGCGATGAAAAGCACGCCGGCCAGCCCATAGCACAACCAGGACACATGGCGCCGGCCGAACCGCCCCACGACATAGCCAAGCAGGCAAAGCAGCAACAACAGGAGCAGCATGCGACGCATCCGTGTAAAAGGCGGCAGGGTAACCCAAGTCGTATGACCGTTGGCTGCGATTGGTTAACCTGCGCACATGAGTCCGATATGGCATTCCCTGGTCGCTGCCTGCCGCCACAGCGAGGACATTCGCAAGAGCCGCTTCCTGGCGCAGGCAATGCCGGTGGGCACGTCGCAGCAAGCGCTGGCTTACGTGCAGGAAGCGAGCGATCCATCCGCCACCCACAACTGCTGGGCCTATCGGATCGGCCAGGACTATCGCTTCAACGATGACGGCGAACCGGGCGGCACGGCTGGCCGGCCGATTCTGCAGGCTATCGAGGGACAAGGTATCGATCGCGTCGTCGTGCTGGTCACCCGCTGGTACGGCGGCATCAAGCTTGGCGCGGGTGGCCTGGCGCGCGCCTATGGCGGCACGGCGGCCGAATGCCTCCGCCTGGCCGAACGTGCGCCCATCGTGGCGATGGCGCGGCTGGGCGTGCGTTGCGAATTCGGCAACCTGCCGCGCATGAAAGCGCGCCTGAAGGATCTCGGCGCGGAGATCGAGCAGGAACATTTCGGAACCGATGGCGTAACGCTGCACATGCGGTTGCCAGAGGACCGCCTATCCGAAGCCCGGATGCGTATCGTCGATATCAGCCGTGGCCGCAGTGAGGCCTATCCGCTCGAATAAGGCATGGCGCAGTCATCGAAAACACCGACGGCCGCCTTGGTCGTGGCAGATCACTTATCTACACTCGCGATGTCATCGGCGTGCCGGCGCGAACGGCATGCCCATCCAAAGTGGGGACATCATGCATCGCCTGCCCGGCCTCGACCTGCTGCGCGCCATCGCCATCGTATGGGTGATGCTGTTCCATTCCTGGATCGTCGGCGCCCACCTGGGTTATCCGCTGCAAGGCATCGCCGACGATGGATGGATGGGCGTGGACCTGTTCTTCGTGCTCAGCGGTTATCTGATCGGCCATCAGTTGTTGCAGCCGTTGCGCCTGGGCGAACCGCTTGGCCTGGGCCAGTTCTACCGGCGCCGCGCATATCGCATCCTGCCTGCGTTCCTGGTCGTGCTCGCAGTGTATGCATGGTTCCCGGCCTGGCGCGAAGCGCCTGGCATGCAGCCTGTCTGGCAATTCCTGACCTTTACGCTGAATTTGCTGATCGACTACCAGCATAACCAGGCGTTCTCGCATGCATGGTCGCTGTGCGTCGAGGAGCAGTTCTATCTGGTCTTTCCGTTGCTGGCGTGGTGGTTGACGCGCCGCCCTTCGCGGCGCCTCGCGCTAGGCATCGGCGCGGTGGTGGTGGTCGGCGGCATGCTGGCGCGCGGCTTTGCGTCGTTTTACGGCAAGGATTATCTCGAAGCCATTTATTATCCGACCTATACCCGGCTCGACGGCTTGCTCGCGGGCGTGGCGTTGGCGGCGATCCAGGTGTATTTGCCCGTGCACTGGCAGCAGTTGCAGCGGCATGCCAATAAGTTGGCTGTCGCGGGCCTGGCGATCGCAGGCATAGCGATGTGGCTGTTCCGCGATCGCACCGCATGGATGCCCTCCGTCTTCGGCTTTCCGGTGCTTTCCTTCGGCATCGCCCTGCTGGTCATCGCCGCAACGAGCCGCCAGAGCATCGGGCGCTGGCGAGTACCCGGCGCCAGCTGGATCGCCGCGATGTCGTACAGCCTGTATCTCAGCCACAAGCTGGCCATGCATGCGACGGCCACGGCGCTGGCTGCTCGCCCGGACGTGCATGGTTGGAGTGCTTTCGCCTGCTACGCCATCGCCATCCTTGGCATCGGCGCCGCGCTGCACTATGGCGTGGAAAGGCCGATGCTGCGCCTACGCGACCGCGGCAACACCAAGCCGCTGGCGGCAATAAGCGGGCTGGAATCGCCGGCGGCGATTGAATCACCCGGCCAAAGCCCCATGTGAATCCGGTCCATATTGCGCCGAGACCTCATGAGCACGCCTCCAGCGAACGATCCCAAGCCGCCTCGCCGCATCGGCTCGCTGCGCCTGTTATGGCCCTTCGTTAAACCGCACCGCAAGCTGGCGATAGGCTGGCTGGTGTTCCTGGGCATCTCCTCGGGCGCCACGCTGGTACTGCCGATGGCGGTGCGGCATATGATCGACCACGGCTTTCGTGGTTCCAGCACGGTCGCCATCAACCACAGCTTCCTGGGTTTGTTCGCGGTGGCGCTGGTGATGGCCTTCGCCACCGCGGCGCGTTTCTACTGCATCTCGCTGCTGGGCGAACGCACGCTGGCGGCCTTGCGGTCGAAATTGTACGCGCACGTGATCCGCCTGGACGTCGGCTTCTACGAGCGCAATCGCGTCGGCGAACTGATCTCCCGGCTCGGTACCGATACCGAGGTCGTGCAGGCCCTGGTCGGCTCGGGTATCTCGGTGGCGCTGCGTAGCGCCGTGATGCTGGTGGGCGCGACGATCGCGATGATCTGGACCAGCCCGCGCCTGGCCGGACTCACGGCGCTGGTTATCCCGGCAGTGGTACTGCCGATCCTGATTTTCGGACGTCGCGTGCAGAAGCTTTCGCGTGCCAGTCAGGATCGTCTGGCGGATACGGCGGCGATTGCCAATGAAACGCTCAATGCGGCGCCGGCGGTCAAGGCCTATGCGCGCGAAGGCATCGAGAGCGCACGCTATGCCCAGGCCATCGACCGCGCCCTGGCCATGGCGCGCCGGCGTATCAGCATGCGCACCATGCTTACCGCGGTGGTGATCGTGCTGTTCTTCGGCGCGATTACGCTGGTGCTGTGGGCAGGCGCGCGCGACGTACTGGCCGGCACGCTGGACGCTGGCGTACTGGCGCAGTTCGTGGTGTACGCGATGCTTTCCGGTGGCTCGATGATGGGCCTCTCCGACGTATGGGGCGATGTGTTGCGGGCCGCTGGCGCAATGGAACGGATCGGCGAATTGTTCGGCGAGCAGGCAACGATCGCGGACCCGCCGCATCCGTCGGCGTTGCCGCAACCGGTACGCGGTGCGCTGCGTTTCGAGGGCGTCCAATTCCACTACCCCACACGACCGGATGCACCCGCGCTGCATCATTTCGATCTGGATATCCGGCCGGGCGAAACGGTGGCATTGGTTGGACCTTCCGGCGCAGGCAAGAGCACGGTATTTGCCTTGCTGCTGCGCTTCTATGATCCGCAACGCGGGCGCATCACCTTCGACGGCGTCGATCTGCGCGCGCTGACCTTGCCTGGATTGCGCGGCGCGATCGCGCTGGTGCCGCAGGAAACGGTGATCTTCGGCGGCACCGCCGCCGACAACATCCGCTTCGGCCGGCAAGATGCCAGCGACGAGGAAGTGCGGTCCGCCGCCCGCGCCGCCGAGGCGCACGACTTCATCCAACTGCTGCAGGACGGTTACGGCGCGGAACTGGGCGAACGCGGCGTGCGCCTGTCCGGTGGCCAGCGCCAGCGCATTGCCATTGCGCGTGCGATCCTGCGCAATGCGCCCCTGCTGTTGCTGGACGAAGCCACTTCGTCGCTGGATGCGCAATCGGAAGCAGCCATCCAGCAAGCCCTGGAACGGCTGGAAAAAGGCCGCACGACGCTGGTGATCGCCCATCGCCTGGCGACCGTGCAACGTGCGGATCGCATCGTCGTGATGGATGGCGGCCGCATCGTGGCGCAAGGCACGCATGAAAGCCTGTTGGCGGAACAAGGCTTGTATGCCGAACTGGCAAGATTGCAGTTCGTGGTCTGAAGGGCCGTCGCCCGCGTATCGGCATCAAACCGGCTGCGCGCGCCCGTGCATGGATGGATGCCGCGGGAATCCCTGAAAAGAGAAAGCCCCGCACGAGGCGAGGCTTTCCCGGAACTGCATACGACGGGTTGATCAGACCGCGAGTTCGACCCCTGAAGCCTGGGCACCCTTGGGGCCCTGGGTAACTTCGAACTTCACGCGCTGGCCTTCCTGCAAGCTACGGAAGCCCTTGGAATTGATCGCTGAGAAGTGGACAAACACGTCCTCCCCGCCGTCCTCGGGTGCGATGAATCCGAAACCCTTGGCGTCGTTGAACCACTTGACCGTACCGAAACGCATTGCGTGAACCTCTGAATCTAAGGACTGGATGCACCAAGTCTTTGCGAGAACCACCTCTACCCCTAGGTCCGCCGCCCCTGGCACGGGAGAAAGTATCTGCATGTTTTCAGTTAAAGCGCAATATGCGCCTGCGTCAGGCTCGATCCAGGCCTGGCCGGCTGCTTAGCTTTTGAGCAGTTCGGCCAGGATCGGCGGCACCGCCTCGGTGGCCGCCTTCAGGTGCGCGAAGATTTCCTCGATGCTGATTTCTGCCTCGTCCCCGCAGCCGGCGGCAAAATTGGCAACCAGGGCCAGGCACGCATAATCGAGCCCCAGCTCGCGCGCCAACGCTGCCTCGGGCATGCCGGTCATGCCGACCAGATCGCAGCCGTCGCGCTTCATGCGGGCGATCTCCGCGCGGGTTTCCAGGCGCGGGCCCTGGGTAGCGCCGTAGCAGCCGCCGTCGATCGCGGCAATGCCCGCTTTGTTTGCCGCATCGAGCAGGGCCAGGCGCAGCGAGGCCGTGTACGGTTCACTGAAATCGATATGCCTGACTTCGGCGCCGTCCACGTCGCAGAAGCTGGTAAAACGGCCATGGGTATAGTCGATGACCTGGTCCGGCACCACGATCACGCGCGGCCCCATATCGCCACGGATCCCCCCCACCGCATTGACGCCGACGACCTGGCGCGCGCCCAGGTGGTGCAACGCCCACAGGTTGGCGCGGTAGTTCACCCGGTGCGGAGGCAAGCTATGGCTTTCGCCATGGCGCGCAAGAAAGGCGATGCGCCGGCCGGCGAAGTCCCCGGTCACTACGTCGCCGGAAGCCGGCCCATACGGGGTATCGATGCGCTGGCGCGAGGTGTTGGTCAGGCCCGGGAATTGGTACAGGCCGCTGCCGCCGATCACGGCCAAGTCGATGGGATGGGTCATAAAGGATTCCAGAACAGGAAACAAAGAAGCGACGAGCGGCGTTGGAATGCGGCGATGCAAAAACGATGCGTTTGAGGCGGGCAGGAAGTGCCTGCTCCTGCATCACTTCAACGCATAGATCCCCGGCAGGTTCCGGCCTTGCTCGTAATAATCCATGCCATAACCGAACACATAGCGATCGGGCAATTCGACCCCGTTGAAATCGCTCTGGATCCCTTCGACGCAGCGGCCATGCAGCTTGCGACACAACGTCGCCACCAGCACGCGCCGGGCTCCGCGGCGCAAGCAATCGTCGCGCACCGCCTTGAGAGTGTGGCCTTCGTCGAGAATGTCATCCACCAGCAGCACGGTGCGTCCCTGCAGCGACGCCGTGGGTTCGCGCAGCCAGTGCAATTGGCTGCCGGCGGTCGTGCCGCGATAGCGGGTGGCATGCACGTAGTCAAACTCCAGGTCGGTGCGGATCGACAACGCCAGTTGGCCGCCGAACATCAACGCGCCGTTCATCACGGTAAGGAACACCGCGCGCTCGCCGTCGAGCGCCACATCGATGGCACGTCCCATGTCGGCGATCAGCGTATCCAGTTCCTCGCGTTCGAACAGGATGTCGGCGTTGAGCAGCGCGGCGGCCAGGGTCGGCACCGCCGGGGTTGGCTGGGATGAATGCATGGCGGAATCCTCACTGATCCAGGGCGGTGATGCGGCCGACAAAGCGGTCGCGTTGCGGATTGTCGAGCAGACCGGCCCAACTGGCGCCGATAGCGCCGCGCAAGCTTGCCATACGCTGCTGGCTGGCGCGGGAAGGTTCGGGCATGGCGGCCATTGCCTCCTCCACCACCTCGGGGAAACACGCCAGGACCAGGTCGCAGCCGGCTTCCAGGTGCCCGCGCACACGTTCGGCGATGCCGCCGGCAATGCCGGCCGCGGCCATGCTGATGTCGTCGCTGATCACGACGCCCTGGAAACCGAGTTGTTCGCGCAAGATCGTCTGGATCCAGCGGCGGGAATAGCCGGCCGGCCGGTCGTCCACGGCGGGATAGACCACGTGCGCCATCATGACGGCTTCGGCATGCGCCGGAAACGCTTCCAGGAACGGCCGCAGATCATGGCGCTGGATCTGTTCCCATGGCCGCGGGTCGATCGCCTGCGCCTTGTGTGTGTCCGTCGCTACCGAACCATGGCCGGGAAAATGCTTGAGCACGGCGGCCATGCCGCCGAGGTGCATGCCACGCACGTAAGCCTGGAGCAGTTCGCCGGCAATGTCCGGATCGGCATGGAACGCGCGCATACCGATGGCTTCGTTGCCGCGCGCCAGGTCGGCCACCGGGGCGAAACTGAAATCAATACCGCTGGCGCGCAGCTCGCTGGCCATGACCCAGGCATGTTCCTCGGCCAGGCGCACGGCCTGGGCGGGGTCGCGATCGTACACGGCACCGATCTTCGCCAGCGCGGGCAAGCGCGTGAAGCCGTCGCGGAAGCGCTGCACAGGACCGCCTTCCTGGTCGACGGCGATCAGGCAGGCGTCGCCGGCCACCTCGCGGATCGATTCCACCAAGGCCAGCAACTGATCGCGGCCGGTGTAATTGCGCGAAAACAGAATGACGCCGGCAACTCCGCGCGCGGTCAGCCATGCCCGCTCGTGTGGCAGCAACGTGGTTCCAGCGATACCAATCAACAACATCAGGCCGTCCCCGGTGTTGCATCGAGTGCATCGCGCTCGACCGCATTCCAATGGACGAACGGACGTTCGATCAGATTCACGTTGTAGTAGCGCGCCAGTTCGCTGACTTCACGACCCAGCCAGGCCGGACGCGGAAAAACGGCATCGACGGCAGGCAATTCGATTTCGGCCACGACCAGCCCGCGATTGTCGCCGAGGAATTCGTCGATCTCGAACAGCCAGCCGTCGATCTCGACATGGTGGCGGATTTTTTCCAGCACGCTATCGCACAAGGTTCCAAGCATGGATTGCGCATCCGCCAGCGGCAGCGGCAATTCGTATTCGGCGCGCGACACGCCTAGCTCCACCGACTTGATGTTGAGCCAAGCCTGTTCGCCACTGACGCGCACGCGCACCGATGCGCGCGCGGCGCCTTCGCGCAGGGCACGCACACCGACCAGGTAGCCCTGCGCGATGGACATGCTGTGCGTTACCGACGTTCGCCAATCATCGCTGGCGAGCAGAAACTTGCGTTCGATCTCGATACCCATGCGCCGATGTTACCTGCGTTCGAACAACACAATGGATTCCACGTGGGCGGTATGCGGGAACATGTCCATCACACCGGCCGACCGCAAGCGAAATCCATGCTGACCAACCAGGATGCCGGCATCGCGCGCGAGCGAGGCCGGATGGCAGGAAACGTAGACGATGCGCCCGGTGTCCTTGTGCGGCAGGTAATCGAGCACCTTGTCCGCGCCGGCGCGCGGCGGATCGAGCAGCAGCTTGTCCCAGGGCTTGCGCGCCCATTCGCTGCTGCGCTGGTCTTCGAACAGGTTCGCAACATGGAAATGGGCGTTGGCGATGCCGTTGCGCGCGGCGTTCTCGGCGGCGCGCGCCACTAATCCATGCTCGCCTTCCACGCCGGTGACTTCAGCCACGCGGCGCGCCAGCGGCAAGGTGAAATTGCCCAGGCCGCAAAACAGGTCCAGCACCCGATCCTGCGCTTGTGGATCGAGCAGTTCCAGCGTGCGCGCCATCATGCGGCGATTCATGCCGGCGTTCACCTGCACGAAGTCCAGCGGCTGGAATTCCAGTTCGACATCATCGATGCCCAGGCCCACCGGAATGCGGAACGCAAGCCGCGGGTGCTCGGGCCACAACGCATGCACGCTGCTCACGCCGCCGGGCTGCAGGTAGATCGCGAAACCATGTTGTTGTCCGAACGCGATCAACTTTGTGCGATCGCTTTCGCTCAACGGCTTGAGGTGACGGAAAACCAGCGCAACCGTTTCGTCGCCGGCGGCGAATTCGATCTGCGCGATATCGGCTGCCGCATCCATGCCGCCGACCAGTTCGCCGAGCAGGCCGATCTTCGGGCCCAAGGCGGGGTGGACAACATCGCAGTGCGATATATCGGCAACGAAACGCGGATTGCTTTCTTCGCGAAAGCCAACCAGCACCCGCCCTTTCTTGGCTACCGCGCGTACCGACAGGCGTCCTTTGCGGCGATAGCCCCACGGCTCGTCGGTAAGCGGCGGCAGCCAGCTTTCGGGTTCCACTTTGCCGATGCGCGCAAAGTTATCCATCAGCACACGTTGCTTGGCTTCGATCTGCGCGGCGGCGTCCAGGTGCTGCAACGAACAGCCGCCGCATTGCCCGAAATGACCGCAGCGCGGCGCCACGCGATGGGGCGACGGCGTAATCACCTGGATGGTTTCGGCTTCGTCGAAATGGCGGTGGCGTTTGCGCATGCGCATGCGCACCTGCTCGCCGAGCAGCGCGCCACTGACGAATACCGTTTTGCCGTCGATCCGGGCGACGCCCCGTCCGTCGTGGCTCAAATCGGTAATGGAGACTTCAAACTCGTTCATCGCACTCTTGGAAAGCATCGCGCCCGGACCGGCCGATCCAGGCGAATGAAAAGGAAATGGATTCGAAGCACGGCAGTCATCCGGGCTACTGGCGCATGATACCAGCCGGCACCCGTCCGCTCGCCTAGCGTTCCGCGGTGGCGCCCTGCACCGCCGCCTTGAGGCGATGCAGCAGTTGCGGCCATTCGATCCGGGATTGATTGCCCACCACGCGCAGATAGGGCAAGCCGCTGCCTTCAACAACGGTATAGCCATTGGCATCTGTTGCCAGGCCGCTCATGCTGCACACGCCGTCATGCAAGTTGCTGTTGAGCCCGATCCGTTTGTAGCTGGCGGCCTTGAAAAGCTTCAGCACCGCGCCTTGCAGGCCGTTGACAGGACTTCCGCCGGTAAGCACGGAAAGGTTGTTGGCGGCACGTAGACTGATCTTTCCGCCGCCCTGGGCAAGCAGGGCGGCCTGGAACGCCACCGGGCCGCCGCCCGCGAGTTGCAGGCCATTGATCGAGCCATCCAGTTGTCCCGTCATGTCACCGAAGTTGAACGTGCTGGTGAGCGCGGCCAGGTCCAGCCGGTGCAACGTGAGATTGCCCATCAGCACGGCATCGGCGCTCAACGGCTGCTGCACGGCAAGCTGCCCAAGCACGGCCGTACCATTGAAAGCCTTGATCGTCAGCGCGCCGTCCAAGGCGTAGCGATCGCCGGTCCACTGCACGGAGGAAATCGTGCCGTCCAGCGTACCGGCAAATGGCGTCCAGCCCAGTGTCTGGTCGAGCGCCGCCATGTCGATGCCAGCCACGCTGGCGGCAACATTCAAACGCTCGGACTTTGGTGCGGCGGGATACCATGCCAGCGCACTGAGTCGCACTTGTCCCTTCAGCAGCGACAGGTCCAGCGGCGACTGCAGAATCAGGCCGCCGCCATGGCTGCGCCAGCGCGATTGCCCCGCGCCCAGGTCCAGCTGGTGCAGCGTCAGGTGGTCCCAGGCGAGCGTGGTCGCCGGCTTGTCGCCTTGCGCGGACCAGTCCAGTTCGCCGCGCAGGCCATTAGCCTGTAGCAGGCCACTGCTATCGGCGATGTCGAGTCCGTCGGTATGGAAGGCGAAGCTGCGCCAGTTGTCGGCGGCGTAATCGACGTGCCCGCTGAGCTGTCCGGCGCTATGCAAGTCGGGTACGGCGGCGCTGTCGAGCCATGGCTGGCCGTATCGATCGTAGGCGGCAGGAAAGCGCGCCTGGAAACGGTCCAGTTTCAGTTTTTGCAAATTGCCCTTCGCGTCGATGGCGAGCACGCCATCCAGCTGGAGCGCGTCGGCATCATCCAAATGCAACCGGGTGATGTTCAGTGCACCGCGTTCGGAGCTAGCGTCGAAATCAAGCACTACGTCGTGGGCAGGCAGGTGCGCATGCACCGGCCCGAGCTGTAGCTCCCCGCCATGTATGCCGCCATTGAGGGCCAGTTGTGCCGGATGGGACGTGGCATCGAGCGAGAAACGCGCCCGAGCGGCCAGGCCCTGCCCCGCGATAGTGCCTGAGGGGGTGGCGTATTTGAGGTCGGATACGGTGAAATCGCCGGACGATTGGAAACCCTCGTTGCGCATGTCCACGGCAAGCTCGGCATCCAGCTTGCCTCCTGCGATGCGCATGCCGGTCCAGACCGTGCCAAGCAGTCCCTGCACCCAGCCAGCAGGCAGGCTGCGTAGATTGACCTGGGCGTGAGTTGGCTGGTCCAGCGGAAAGGCTGTGTCGATATGCGCCGGGCCCTGGTCGGCGTCGACCTGCAATGTGTTGGCGGAGGCGTCCACCACCACGTTGACCGCGGCATTGCCAAGCGCGCCACCGGGCACATCGATGAGCCGCAACGTGCCGCTGAACACCCAGCGCATCTGTAGATCGCGGCGCAGGTTGCCGTCCAGGGCCAGGCCGATCCGCCGCCAGCCGAGGCTGGGAATGTCCGCTTTGCCTGCGTGGAGGCTGAGCTGCAACGTATCCGGGTCGGCGCCGGGCATGAGCTTTGCCCGCACATCGAACAAGCTGCCGCCTGGCAGGTCGATCCGTTTGGCCATCACGACGGTATCCGCCCAGGCGGGCGCCGTCCACGAGAGGACCAGGATGGCGTAGAGGATGATCAGACGGCAGGATGTGCAAAACATGTCAGCCCATTCTGCCAAACTAAGCTGAACGATGTGGACACAATCCCATGCCGTATTCCGACCGTCCCTGCGTCAAGCCCAGCGTTCTGGTAGCCGATGACGATGCGATCAGCCGCAGCTTTCTGGGCGAGGCGTTGAGCCAGCTCGGCGTCAACGTCGCGCTAGCCGCGGATGGCGGCGAAGCCCTGCAACTGGCGCGCGACGAATCTTTTGATCTGCTGATACTCGACTGCCGGATGCCACTCGCCGGGGCGCTCGAGGTATTGGCCGCCCTGCGCCAGGACCCGTCGGCCGGATCGGTGGGCACCCCCGCCATCGCCAGTAGCGCCGAACTCGATACCCACGAGCAGCGCGCCTTGCTGGCTGCTGGCTTCGATGCCGTACTGCTCAAGCCCTGTGGAATGCAGGAGCTGCAAGACGCCTTGGCGCTGGCCGCACCCCAACCCCGGCACCTGCCTTTGCTGGACGACGAGCTCGCCTTGCGTGCCAGCGGTACACCCGCCGTAGTGCAAGCATTACGCGGCCTGTTCCGGCAGGAACTGCAGACGCTTTGCCTGGAACTGGATGACTTGGGTACGGATGCCAAGGCGCTGGAAGCGCGTTTGCACAAACTGCGCTCATCGTGCGGCTTCTGCGGCGCGGCATCGTTATCCGGACAGATCGTTTCCTTGCAGCGTCACCTGCGGCTGGGCCATCGCGGCGCGATGTTGCCGCTGATGGACTTCCGGCGCGCGCTGCTGCGGACAAGCGAGGCACTGGAAACGCCATAAACCCGTCAGCGACGGGTGAGCGCGCCGCGCAAGACCCGCCATGCACGCAGCTCGACGCCGCCCAGGTGAAACCGGATCAATGCGCGCATCATGCCGCGCAGGGCATGCAATCCCTGCGGATCGGGCATCCGGTCTTCAAGCAGTGCGCGCAGATCGCCCCCGCGCAAGGCATGCGGATCGTTGGCGCGGCACAATACCGGGCCATGCTCCGGACGATACGCATACAACGCATCGGCCTGCAGCGGTTCACCGCTATCTGCATCGGTATCGAGCTGCAGCGCATAGCCGAGCGCGGCCAGCAGGTCGCGCTCGAAACGCCGTAATTGCCACGCCAGCGCTTCTCCGGCAGCCAGGCGTGCAAGCGTCTGTGCATAGGCAGCATAGAGCGAAGCGTGCGGGTCCTGGCGCTCGGTCAAACGCACCACTAACTCGTTGACGTAAAGGCCGGCAATACCCGCATCACCCACGAGCCGCAGCGGCAGCGCCGCGGATTCGGCTCCGCGCAGGGAGGCCAGTTCGCCGCGCATGTGCAGATCCAGCACCAACGGCTGGAACGGCTCGAGCTGCGAGCGCTGGAGGCGGCTTCGCTGGCTTCGCACGCCGCGAGCCACCACGCCGAGGCGGCCGTGGTCGCGGGTCAGGCATTCGAGCAGCAGCGACGTTTCCCGATAAGGGCGCGTATGCAGCACATAGGCTGGTTGCTGTTCGAGGAACATGGATAGCCGCAGGTGTAAGCGAGACCGTTGCGCCCTGCTCTTCGCCTGTCAGTCGGTATAGCCAAATTGCTTGAGGACAGCTTCGTCGTCTACCCAGCCCTCGCGCACCTTGACCCATAGCTTGAGAAATACCTTGCGGTCGAACATGCGCTCCATGTGGCGCCGCGCCGCGGTACCGATGGCTTTCAGCTGCGCGCCGCCCTGGCCGATGACGATGGCTTTCTGGCCATCGCGCTCCACCCAGACCACGGCATGGATTTCCGCTACCCCGTCCGGACGGTCCACGAACTGTTCGATCTCCACGGTGGTGGCGTAAGGCAATTCCTGGTCCAGCCGCAGCATCAGTTGTTCGCGCACCATTTCGGCCGCCAGGAAGCGTTCGCTGCGATCGGTGATTTCGTCTTCGCCGAACATCGGCGCGCGCACCGGCAACCGGTCGAGGATATCGCGGCTCAATGCATCCAGGCCCTTGCGCTTGAGCGCACTGACATAGTGGATGGCATCGAAATGATGTTTTTCGGATAGCTCGGCGACGAAGGGCAACAAGGCGGTCTTGTCCTTGCTGAGGTCGACCTTGTTGATGACCAGCAGGCGCGGGATCTTCTGTTCGGCAAGGGCTTCGTAAAGTGCTTCGTCCTCATCCGTCCAGCGTCCTGCCTCGATGACCTGGGCAGCCAGTTCCACCTCGCCGATGGCAGAACGCACGGCGCGGTTGAGGCTGCGGTTCATGGCGCGCTTGGCGCCGCGATGCAGGCCGGGTGTATCGACGTAGAGAATCTGGCCTGCTTCGCTGGTGGCGATGCCCAGGATCCGATGGCGAGTGGTCTGCGGCCGCGGGCTGACGATCGACAGGCGAAAACCGATCAGCGCGTTGAGCAAGGTCGACTTGCCCACGTTCGGCCGGCCGGCCAGCGCCACGAAGCCGCAGCGGAAATTTGGATGCGGCAACTCGTTTTCGGCGATCTCATCGCGTTCGTCGTTCATGGTACGCAGGCACTCTTCGATAGGCGGGGACAAGCATGGCGCCGCGCGCTCGCGAACGCCACTGGATAGCGCGATGCGCCAGCAAACGGTTAAGGTCGAAACGGCAAGCCGCCGTCGGTCAATGCCCGTCCTGGGCAACCCGCAGCCGGCTCAATACCACCTCGGCGGCATCCTGCTCGGCAAGCCGCCGGCTGTTGCCCCGGCCCGGGGCGGAAATGGATACCGGCTGGGTAACCACGCAGTTCACATCAAAGATGCGTGCGTGATCCTCGCCTTCCGTCGCCACCAGCTCATACTGCGGTAACGGCCATCCTTGTGCCTGCAACCATTCCTGCAGCCGGGTCTTGGCATCCTTGGAGGAACGCGGCAAGGCGGCCACGCGATTGGCAAACAAGCCGCGCACGGTGTCCCGGCATGCTTCGAAGCCCCCGTCCAGGTAAACCGCGGCCACCAGTGCCTCGAAGGCGTCGGCAAGAATGGAATCGCGCCGGAAACCGCCACTCTTGAGTTCACCCGAGCCGAGCTTCAGGCGTTCGCCGAGTTCCAGCTCGCGCGCCATGACCGCCAGTGCCTGCCCGTTCACCAACTGCGCGCGCAAGCGCGACATTTCGCCTTCGGTGGCCTTGGGGTGCGTTTCGTACAACATCTCCGCGACGATGGCGCCGAGCAATGCATCGCCAAGGAATTCCATGCGCTCGTTGTTGGGCTTGCCTGCGCTGCGGTGGGTGAGGGCCAGGGCGACCAGCGCGGCATCGCGAAAGGTATAAGTCAGTTCCACTGTGGGGCTTAATTGGGTGCAGCGATATTGCCCGTTATGGGCACACTTTTTTCGAAGTGGACGAGGAAGTCGATGTTGTACACGAAGGGGATGTCCTTGTCGTAGGCCACGCGCAGTTCCGTGCCTTGCGCTCCCTGCCCGATCGAGATATCACCGGGCTGCACGGTACCGTCGCTTACATATTGGTAATCCATCTTGCGAATAAGATCGCGGCGGATTTCCTCGAACGATTTGCCGTCGTTGTTTTCGCCGGCCATCTCGCCCATGGCTTTTTGCACGCCCATGAATTCGGTGTAGGCAGGAACCAGTTTCATCGCCATATAGGCGAAAAAGCCAGCCACCAGCACCACAATGAGAAAGGAAATCAACGTGATGCCCGCATGCTTCGATTTCATAGTCCCCTCGCTATGCCGCCGACGCGGCGCGCCCTGTTCCGGATAAACCCGATAGGGCGTACTTTGCCCGGTCGGCGCGCGTCTCGCCAGCGACATGTTCACGGTTCGCGCCAACCGGGGCCTTGCGGCGGTCAGTGGATGATCGTGCCGATCCGGTGGAAATCGACCGCGCCGGTATGCATACCCTTCCAGCTGAACCAGATCATGAAGGCCCTGCCGACCAGGTTTTGCTCGGGCAGGCAGCCCCACCAGCGGCTGTCCTCGCTGTTCTCGCGATCGTCGCCCATCATGATGTAGCAGTTCGGGGGCACTACGGAAGGTACGCGGGCGTTCGGGATCGGCGGAGTCGGCCCACGCGATGGCATGCGCGCGATCAGGTGCTTGACCGAACCAAGTTGTTCGCTCCAGAGGGTGGCGTTGTAGTACAGCAGCTCGTTGTCTTCGAGGCGGGCCGCATTGCCCTTGAACGGACCGATTTCCGTATCGACGACGGGCTTGCCGTTGATCACGATCTGGCTGTCGTGGACTTCGATCGTGTCACCCGGCATGCCGATGACGCGCTTGATCCAATTCTGGTTGGGAACCGGTGCGTGCGGGTCGGCGCAAGTCATGTCGCCGCTGCGCACGATGCTGCCGTCCTGGTCCTGGCAGATGTAGCCCGGAAAGCGGAATACCACGACATCGCCACGCCTGGGTTCGCCGGTGCTGACGACCTTGTTGTTGAACGCGGGCAGGCGCAGGCCATAGGCAAACTTGTTGACCAGGATGAAATCGCCGACATCCAGCGTAGGCATCATCGAACCGGACGGAATGCGGAAGGGTTCGGCCACGAAGGAACGCAACAGCAGTACCACGAAGATGACCGGAAACAGCGAGCGCGCCCAGTCGACTGGCGCCGGATCACGATAATCCTCGCCGGCCGCGGCAAACCGCGCCTTGCGCCCTTGGTAGAAAAACAGACGATCAACGCCCCATACCACACCGAACACTACGGTGAGGGCCAGCAAAATTGCCGAAAAATCAAAATCCATGCAATGACTCCATAGCCAGCTGCTACTTGTCCACTTTGAGCACAGCGAGGAAAGCTTCCTGCGGAATCTCAACCCGGCCGACCTGCTTCATGCGCTTCTTGCCTTCTTTTTGTTTCTCAAGAAGTTTTTTCTTGCGGCTAACATCGCCGCCATAGCATTTGGCGAGAACATTCTTGCGCAACGCTTTCACTGTCGAGCGTGCGATGACCTGGGCGCCGATAGCGGCCTGGATCGCCACGTCGAACTGCTGGCGCGGGATCAGGTCTTTCATGCGCTCGACCAGATCGCGGCCGCGGCGATCCGCATGGCTGCGATGCACGATCAGGCTGAGCGCATCAACGCGATCGCCGTTGATCAATACGTCGACACGCACGAAAGGACCCGCGTCGAAGCGCTCAAGGTGGTAATCCATCGAGGCATAGCCTCGCGAGACCGATTTCAGTTTGTCGAAGAAATCCAGCACCACCTCGGCTAACGGCAATTCGTAGCTGATTTGTACCTGGGTCGCCAGATACTGGATCGAACGCTGCACACCGCGCTTTTCTTCGCATAGCGTGATGACATTACCGATGTAATCGGGCGGCGTGAGGATATTGGCGACGATGATCGGTTCGCGGATTTCCTCGATCTGCGGCGTCGGCGGCAGGCGCGCCGGATTGTCCAGCTGCATCACCTTGCCGTCGGTCTTGAGGATTTCGTAGACCACGGTCGGTGCGGTGGTGATGAGATCGAGGTCGTATTCACGTTCCAGGCGTTCCTGCACGATTTCCATGTGCAACATGCCAAGAAAGCCGCAGCGGAAACCGAAGCCCATCGCTTCGGAACTCTCCGGCTCGAAAAACAGGGCGGCATCGTTGAGGCGCAGCTTGTCCAGCGCTTCGCGCAACGCGGGATAGTCATCCGCGGAAACGGGAAACAGCCCGGCGAACACCCGCGGCTGCATCGTCTGGAAACCAGGCAGCGGGTGGGACGCAGGCTTGCCGGCCTGGGTCAGGGTATCGCCCACCGGCGCGCCATGGACGTCCTTGATGGATGCGGTGATCCAGCCCACTTCGCCCGCGGCGAGTTTTTCCAGTTTTTTGCGCTTGGGCGTGAACACGCCTACTTCGCTCACCTCATGGGCGCGGCCGGTAGACATCACCAGCAGCTTGTCGCCCGGCTTGATCTCGCCCTGCATGATGCGCACCAGCGACACCACGCCCAGGTAGTTGTCGAACCATGAATCGATGATCAGCGCCTGCAGGCGATCGGTATCGCGCGGCTTCGGCGGCGGGATACGCGCGACGATAGCCTCCAGCACCTCGACCACGTTCTGCCCGGTCTTGGCACTGACGGCCACGGCATCCTCGGCGTGGATACCGATCACCGCCTCGATCTCGCCTTTCACCTTTTCTGGATCGGCGGTGGGCAGGTCGATCTTGTTGAGCACGGGTACCACTTCCAGGCCCTGCTCCACGGCGGTGTAGCAGTTGGCCACTGACTGGGCTTCCACGCCTTGTGCCGCATCCACTACCAGCAGCGCCCCCTCGCATGCGGCAAGCGAACGGCTTACCTCATAGGAGAAGTCGACGTGTCCAGGCGTGTCGATGAAATTGAGCTGATAGATCTTGCCGTCGCGCGCCTTATACGGCAGCGAGACGGACTGGGCTTTGATGGTGATGCCGCGCTCGCGTTCGATGGGGTTGCTGTCTAGCACCTGGGCTTCCATCTCGCGCTCGGCCAGTCCGCCGCAAATCTGGATGATGCGGTCAGCAAGCGTGGATTTGCCGTGATCGATATGGGCAATGATGGAGAAATTGCGGATCAGTTCCATGGGCACGCTGTCATCTTCACCGCCTCGCGCGATGCATAGGCAGCCTATCACCGGGATGGCGATATTAGCCGTTCATTATCGCATGGATTGAGAACGTGAACCTCGCAGCCTGCAAAACGAAGGCCCGCCCCTTGGGGACAGGCCTTCCAGAACGGATCAGTCGCTCTTGTCGTCGGGTATGGTCAGGCCGATGAAGTTGCTGGAATCGCCCCGGCGTACCAGCAGCAGCACGGTATCGCCAGGTTTCAGGCCGGCGGTGGCGGCACGGAACGCATCCACGCTACCGATCTTTTTTTGATTCACCATCAAGATCACGTCGCCCGGCTGCAGACCGGCCAGGCCGGCGACCGGCCCCGTCACGTTCGCAATGGCGACGCCCTCGCCTGGTTGCAGGCCAAGCTGACTGCGCGTCGCCGAATCCAGGCTTTGTACACTCATTCCTAGCGCGTCGGCCCCGGAACTGGCTGCCGATTTGTTCATGGCGGAGCGAGCGTTCTGGTCGCGCGGCATGGTGCCGATCGCAACGTCGACGGTCTTTTCCTGACCATTGCGCAGAATCTGCACGGGAACGACGGTTCCGGGCCTGGTCAGCGCCACCAGTGGCGGCAAGTCCGAACCCTGGTCGATCGGCCGGCCACCGAAAGCAAGAATGATGTCACCCGATTGCAGGCCTGCTTTCTGCGCCGCGCTGTTCGGCGATACGCTGACAACGATGGCGCCCTTCGCGCTATCCAGCTTCAGCGCCTTGACAACATCGTCATCCACCGGCTTGATCAGCACGCCCAATTCGCCGCGCGTGACATAACCTTTGGTCTTGAGCTGCTCGACCACGTTCATGGCCACGTCGATCGGGATCGAGAACGCCACGCCCTGGTAGCCGCCCGTGTCCGAATAAATCTGGGAATTGATGCCAACGACCTGCCCCTGCAGGTTGAACAGGGGACCGCCGGAGTTGCCGCGATTGATCGGCACGTCGGTCTGGATGAAGGACGTATCGGGCTGGTCCTGGGTTCCCAGGTTGCGGCCCACTGCGCTCACGATGCCCTGGGTAACGGTGTAATCGAAACCAAAGGGAGAGCCGATCGCCAGCACCCATTGGCCTGGCTTGAGCAGGCGCGAATCGCCGATGGAAACGGTGGGAAGATTGCGGCCGGCATCGACCTTCAACAGCGCGATATCGTAGGTGGGGTCGGTACCAATCACTTTGGCGGTGAGCGTGCGCCGGTCCTGCAGCCGGACGGTAACGATGTCGGCGTGGTCGACGACGTGGTTGTTGGTAAGGATGTAACCGTCATTTGAAATGATGAAACCCGAACCGAGCGAAGTGTGGGCCTGCTCTTCCGGCGACGGCATCATCGGCATGCCGAAGAAGCGGCGGAAAATCTCCGCCTGACCAGGATCCATTCCCTGCAGCGGCATGGCGCCTGCGCCATTAGGGCGGCGCCCGGTGTATTTGGCCTCCACGTGTACGACGGCGGCAGCGTTTTTCTGCACGATCCCAGTGAAATCGGGCAACGCGGCTACTGGCGCGGTCTGCGTCCAGGCCATGCCGGGAACGGCAAGCCCCATGGCCAACGCACAACAAAACAGCCCACCGGAGAGACGACTGCGGACGAGACGGGGGTGAATCATGGTTCCTCCTCGGTTCTGGGCACCCTACTCCCGCTCCATGGCTCGTAGGGTGGGACGGGAGGAGAGCGCAATGAAGAATAACGGGAAGCCTCGCAGCCAAAGCCGGAGGCAGTGGGAATCAGCGTCCCACGGCCCTCTGGTAAACCGGCTGCGCAGCCTGCGCCGCGGACTTTGCCTGCGGCGTGTCGATCAGCAGCAAGTAGCTGCCGTCACGATTGTTCATCGCCTTGTAGCCATGCATGGAATATTCCTGGCTGGGATAGCGCTGAAACAAAGGATTGTCGGACGGGTCGCCCAGCGTGACCGAAGCGCGCTGGCTCAGCGCCGAGGCCGAGTAGGGGCTCAAGGAGGGTGGCACAGCCGCAAGCGTGTCGCTGCTTGGACGGGTGGCCTCGGCCATGGCTTGCACAGCACTATCGCCGGCGCCACGGGACGTGGCGCTGGCAAGCGCAGCGGGACGCCTGGAGTCGGGGGCGGTAGGCTGGGAGACCATCAGAGCTGCCACGGCCACGCTGGCGGCTATCGCGCCACCGACCGACAACCGCAGCCAATCCCGACGCTTGGGTGCATTGCCGACAGCTTTCTGCTCGCCCTCGATGGCTTCCATGACACGTGCTGCGAAGCCGGTGCTGACAATGCCCGGCAAACGGCGACGCAAGCCATCGCCCGCGACGTGGTAGCGGGCCCAGCACTGCGCCAGGGAAGCATCGTGATCCAGCCTGCGCAGCAGGAAGCGCAGTTCCTCTCTGGACAGCTCGCCGTCCATCGCCGCGGAAAGGGTTTCCAGATTGGCTTCACTCATGACATTGGATCCTCGCGGTCTGAAAGCAACGGCCGCAGCTTTTCATCGATTGCCTCGCGTGCCCGGAAGATGCGAGAACGCACCGTACCGATCGGGCAGCCCATGGCTTCGGCAATCTCTTCATAGCTGAGGCCTTCCACTTCACGCAGGGTAATGGCTGTCCGCAGCTCCTCGGGCAGAGCTTGGACAGTGGCAAATACCGTTTGTTCAATTTCTTGACGCATTAATTCGCGTTCGGGGGTAGCACTTTCCTGCATGCGGTCCGCGCCAGGCACGAAAACGGCATCTTCGATCGCAATATCGTCCGCTGGCGGCCGCCGCCCCATCGCCACCAAATGGTTCTTGGCGGTGTTGACGGCAATCTTGTACATCCAGGTATAGAAAGCGCTCTCTCCGCGAAAAGAGCCGATTGCCCGCCAAGCCCTTACGAAGGCCTCCTGGGCAACGTCTTCGCACTCGGCGTAATTGTGTACGTAACGGGAGATGAGGCCGATGACCTTATGCTGGTATTTGCGCACCAGCAAGTCGAAAGCACGCCTGTCCCCACTTTGTACACGTTCAACCAGCGCACTATCGAGTTCGTTGTCGCCCATCCGGGCCGTCTCCTTCGTCACTGCACCATACCGGGATGCCTTCCATCGGATGGGTGAGCTGCTCTGACCTGCGACATGCCGGCAAGTTCAGCACGGAGCCGAAGCCCACCGACATTCTAAGATAAGGGCGACCGCCGCGGGCTCAAGCCGGCAGCTTGTCCTGCACCCCGGTCAGCAGGCGCTCGCGCTCGGCCAGGAGGCGTTCGAAGCTGCCCTGGGGCAGCGGGCGGCAGAACAGATAACCCTGCAACTCATCGCAATGATTGGCGCGCAAGAATTGCAGGTGCTGCTCGATCTCCACGCCCTCGGCCACCACGCCGCGCTTTAGGCGGTGGGCCATTTCGATGGTGGCGCGCACAATCGCCTCGTCATCCGGGTCTACCCCGATATTGCGCACGAAGCTCTGGTCGATCTTGATGCGATCGGCGGGCAGTTTGCGCAGATAGTCCAATGACGCCGCGCCAGTGCCGAAATCGTCGATGGCGATGTGGCAACCCAATCGGTGCAGCCCCTGCATATTCTCCATCAGATTGGGCACGGCCTTGATGCTGATGCTTTCGGTCACTTCCAATTCCAGCAGCCCCGGATCCAGGCCAGTCTCCTGCAGCACGGCCGCTACCACCTCGGAAAGGTCCGGCTGCATCAATTGCACCGCCGACAGGTTGACGCCAAGCCGCAAGCGCAGGCCAAAGCGATCATCCCAGGCCTTGGCCTGCTTGCAAGCGGTACGCAATACCCATTCGCCGATGGAAACAATGAGGCCGGTTTCTTCGGCCAGGGGAATAAAAAAGCCAGGACCGATGTTGCCCAGCTCGGGATGCTCCCAGCGCAGCAACGCTTCCATTCCCACGATATCTTCCGTGCCCGCATTAATCTGCGGCTGATAGAACACCCGCAGTTCGCCATTGCCTTCCGCATGACGGAGGCGCGCCTTCAAGGCGGCATTCTGCTGTTCCTGCGCAGGGCTGACATCGTAAACGCGATACTTGTTGCGCCCCATGCTCTTGGCCGCGTACATCGCTTCGTCCGCATGCTTGAGCAGGGTCTCGGCATCCGGCGCGTCTTCCGGAAAAAAGCTGATGCCGATCGACGCGGTGACCTGCAACTCCGGACCATCGTCCAGGTGCAAGGGCGCATCCATCAACTGCACGATTTTTTCGGCTATCCGCAGCACATCGTCGGTTTTCACGATGTGCCTGAGGACGATGATGAATTCGTCACCGGCATAGCGTGCAACCGTATCGGAAGCACGCACGCTGCTGCGCAGTCGCTGTGTGACCGCCACCAGCACTCGGTCGCCTACGGCATGGCCGAGCGTATCGTTGATGAATTTGAAACGATCCAGATCAACGAACAGTACGGCAAAGGTTTCGCCGGTGCGCGTCGCCTCGCGGATGATGGTATCGAGACGATCATTGAACAACAGCCGGTTGGGCAAGCCGGTCAAGGCGTCCAGCAGGCCCTCTGCGCGGCCTTGCTCGCGCGTGCGCCGCAACTCGAGCATGTGCGCAAAATACGCCGCCGCGCAATGCAGCACAGGTTCAACAATTTCAGGCGCACCGAACGGATTGCGGCTCCCCGCCAGCAAGGCACCCAGGACGCTGCGGCGCTCGTCAAGCAACGGCAGGCCCACGAAGCCGCGCAGCCCCAACTGCCCGACCAGCGGATCGACATCGGCAAGCCGACGAGCGTCATGTGGATACATCAGCGGCTGTCCACCCAACACCAGTCGCAGCGAGCTTTGCAATTGCGGGCCCGGCCATATCTGTTCTTCACCGCGCCAGTGCTGCACGATCTGCGTGGGAACGCTGCTGTCTTCCGGGCGTGCCGACCAGACGGCCAGGTAATCCAGCCCCATTTCATCGAGCAACAGACGCGCGGCGTCGACCACGTCCGCATCATCGCGGCCACTGCTGAACAGGCGCGCCAGCAGCGTCAATGCAACCGCCGGGCGGGTGCCGGCTTGATTGCTTCGGAATTGCAACGCCACCAGTTCGCGACCGTTCTGACGCACGCGCCGCACACTCGCCTCGCCCGTATCGCTGCCGCGAATCGATTTGCGCAGGCAGGCCAGCCAGCGTCGGCCGGCGTCGCCAAAGGCCTTTTCGATGCCTACGGCTTCGAACGACAATACCTCGCGCAGCGGCAAGCCGGTCAGCACACTATTGGCGAGGCCGCTATGGCGCGTGTAGGCCGGACTTGCCTCGACCACACGTTCGGCAACGGGGTCAACAATCAGCCAATCGCCATCACCGTCCTCGAAGACAAAGCGGTAATCGCCCCCGGATGAGGACAGCGCCATGGACGACGGCGCACCCGACGCATGCGGCATTTTCGGCAACTCAGTCACGGATGCGCTTCGATGCAACTGCTGCCAACGTGGAATCAGTTCGGTGCCGATTTGAGAGGCATATAACCAGCCGCTGACTATCTCAGGCAGTTGGGTGGGCCTTATCGTCGCCTCGTCGATCAAGACTGCGATGATGGGTGCATCGACACATGGCGCCAGCAATCGCAACTGCTCGCAAAGCATAAGGCCCGACCGCCCATCGCCGTCGAACGCCACCACGATCAGCGCCAGTGGCTCGCG
This sequence comes from Dyella jejuensis, assembly GCF_044904675.1. Classification (NCBI taxonomy): domain Bacteria; kingdom Pseudomonadati; phylum Pseudomonadota; class Gammaproteobacteria; order Lysobacterales; family Rhodanobacteraceae; genus Dyella; species Dyella jejuensis. The sequence goes on from NZ_JADIKJ010000002.1 coordinate 28,020, forward strand.
TCCTTCCAACAAGATGGCTGCGTGCGTGGTATCGCGTGCCGAATGAATGGTTGGATGGCCTTCGCGGTCCAGCACGTCGAACAGCTCTCGCCGAAGCTCGCGCTGCGAAGCCACCAATAGAATGCCCCCCTGAAGCATCGCGCCGGTCACAATAGCCAGCGTCCGTCGCGCAGGCGCGGGCGTTGCGCTGCATGGGCGTTACTGCTCAAGCGCACTGCCACATCATCGAAGCTGGCGATCAATGCCGGGGCCGCGTCGAGCAGCACTACCCGCCGGACATGCCCGGCTGGCGCCCGCGCCAGTTGACGCAACAAGGTGCTATCCACCGCCGACATGGGCAACGGAAACCGCGACAGCAGATAGACGCCGAAATGGATGCTTTGCTGGATATAGCGAAGGGCATTGCCAAGGCGTTGCGAACCGGGAATGCGCGCGTGCGCTTCGCGCAGGTTTTCCATGCCGCTTTCGGCCTGCCAGGCATATACCGACTGGCCGTTGAGCCGGGCAATGACGCGAAACTGTTCAATCAGGGCACCGCTATCGGCGTGCTCGAGCACGACCAGCCCCCCGGGCGCCGTCAGGATGCGCTCGTAGATGTCGCTGCCGGCAAGCGGCGCAGGAGCCATCAGGGAAGTCATAACGCCCAGTAAGGAAAGTCATCGCGTGTTGTACGTTACGCGGTCGCGCGCGAAGCGCAATAGCCCGAATGCCGTGGCGTGACGCATACGGCAGACGGCTTGCGGCACTGCGGCATAACCCCCTACCCCAAGCAACCCGGCGTCTCGCAATCGTGGCGGCGGGACGGTATGGTGATGGTCTCTCGGCTATACCCCTATCCCCATGTTCGAAGGATTGCGTTTCAATCATTGGAAAACGAGCCTGGACGACAGTGGCATCGTCACCCTCACCCTGGATCGCGCACACAGCAGCGTCAACGCCATTTCCCGCGAAGTACTGGATGAACTGGGCCAGATCGTCGAGCGGCTGGCGATCGAAAGGCCGGCCGGCGTCATCATCCACTCGGCCAAATCGAACGGGTTCGCGGTCGGCGCGGACATCAAGGAATTCGTCGAATATGCCAGGCAGGGCACGGTGCAGGAAAACATCGAGAACGGCCAGCGGGTCTACGAGTCGCTGGCCCGCCTGCCCTGCCCGACGGTGGCTGCCGTGCACGGCGCCTGCATGGGTGGCGGCGCCGAACTGATCCTGGCTTGCCGCCAGCGCATTGCCGTCGATGACGACAAGACCCGCATTGGGCTGCCCGAAGTCATGCTCGGCATCCATCCCGGCTGGGGCGGATCGGCGCGCCTGCCGCGCCTGATCGGCGCGCCGGAGGCACTGCCGATCATGCTCACCGGCAAGTCACTATCCGCCCGGCGGGCCAAGAGCCTGGGCGTGGTCGACCGGCTGGCGCGCCAGGAAGAACTGTTGGCCGAAGCCCGCGCGCTGCTGCGGCATCCCCATGCCCGCCCATTCGCACAGCGCGCCACCGCATGGATCACCAACACCTGGCTTGCGCGACAGATCCTGGCGCCGATGGTGATCAAGCAGACCTCGGCAAAAGTACGCAAGGAACATTATCCGGCGCCGTTTGCGTTGATCGATGTGTGGAAACGCGGCGGCAGCAGTATCCAGCAACGCCTGAAGCTGGAGGCACGCTCGGTTTCCAGGCTTGCGCAGACACCTGCCGCGCATAACCTCATCCGTATTTTCTTCCTGCAAGAACGACTCAAGAACCAGGGCAGCGGTATTGATGCCCAGATCCATCGCGTGCACGTTGTAGGCGCAGGCGTCATGGGTGGCGATATCGCCGCATGGGCCGCGTTCAAGGGGTTTGATGTAACACTGCAGGATCGCGAGATGAAACTCATCCAGCCGGCGCTGGATCGTGCCCGTGCGCTGTATGAAAAGAAACTCAAGGCGCCGGAAAAAGTGGAAGAAGCATGTCGTCGCCTGCGCGCAGACGTGGAAGGCACCGGCGTTGCACGGGCCGATCTCGCCATCGAGGCTATCTTCGAGGATGCCCTGGCGAAGGAATCGCTGTATGCGACCATCGAACCACAGTTCAACGGCAATCAGATTCTCGCCAGCAACACCTCTTCGATCCCGCTCGACGAATTGCGCAAGGGACTGAAAGCGCCGCAGCGATTCCTGGGCCTGCATTTCTTCAATCCGGTCGCGCAGATGCCGCTGGTCGAAGTGGTGCGCCACGACCGGCTCGATCCGGCTATCGAGAAGCGTGCCCTGGCGTTCTGCAAGGCGATCGGCAAATTGCCGGTAGCCGTCAAGGGGACACCAGGCTTCCTGGTCAACCGCATCCTGATGCCTTACCTGCTGGAAGCCTTGCGCCTTTACAACGAGGGCGTGCCGGGACCGGTACTGGACAAGCAGGCCAAGGCGTTCGGCATGCCGATGGGGCCGATCGAACTTGCCGACACCGTCGGCCTGGACGTGTGCGCGTCAGTGGGCCAGGAACTCGCCCCGTTCCTGGGCCTGGAGCTTCCGCCTGGGCTCGAAAACAAGCTCGAGGCCGGCAAGCGTGGCAAGAAGGATGGCCAGGGTTTATACACGTGGCAGGACGGCAAACCGCAGAAGCCGGAAGTCGATCCCAATTACACCCCGCCTCCGGATCTGCAGGACCGCATGATCCTGTCCATGGTGAACGAAGCCGTGGCTTGCCTGGGAGATGGCGTGGTAGACGATGCCGACCTGCTCGACGCCGGCGTGATCTTCGGTACCGGATTCGCACCTTTTCGGGGCGGCCCAATCCAATATGTGCGCAGCGAAGGCGCCGATGTTCTCCGCCAGAAACTCGAAACGCTGGCGAAGCGCTATGGCGAGCGTTTCACGCCCAAGAACGGATGGGACCATGCAGCTCTTGCGCACCAGGGCAATGAATTTCCAACTGCCGCGTAGCCCCTGCACCTAAAACCAAGGGCGCCTGCGGCGCCCCTGGTTTAGATACTCACCACATCAGATCATCCGGCACGCCGTCTTCACCGATGCCGCCGGCTGAAGGATCAACCAACAAAGCCAACAGATGCGGATCGATATCGCGCACCTGCTCGGCGATGGATTGCGTCACAAGTACGTACCGCCCGCCATTCTGCACGATACCCAATTTACCCGTATTGAGTTCCGCCAACTGCCCGGCGTCCACATACAAACGGCGAATCTTGCCGCCGTATTCGAAATGACGCACCTGGTCGGCGTCGGCCTTGTTGAGGGCGTTGCCATCCAGCAGCTTTTGCACCTTGGCTTTGCGTTCACGTTTCAGGCGCGCCTGTTCCGCCGCCGCCTGCTCGGCACGCTTGCGTTCGGCCGCCTCGGTTTGCGCACGGACCGCATAAGCTTTGGCCAGGTCGATTTCTTCCTGGCTGCGCGCGGGCCTTTGCTTGGGCTTGTGCGACGGCTTGCCATGTCCCGAGGGGGCATTCGGTCTGGACGCAGGCTGTTGCTGCCGCTTTTCATCCTTGAGCTGTTTGACGATGCCGCTCTTGAGCAGCAGATCTCGCAAAGAATCGACCATGATCAAATCCGATGTTGCGTGTTGCGTTTCAATAATGCGGCGGGGGTGGTTCGCTATGCGGGTCATGGCCTTGACCCGTGCGTACCGTCGCCAGTTCGCTGCGCAGATCGCTCACCATGCGCTCCAGCGCGGCGATGCGCATGGACTGCTCCGCATCAGCCGCAATCAGCGCCTGTACTGCGTCGTCGATGAAGGCGAGCCGGACCTCCAGTTCGGTGAGTCGATGCTCATTATCGCTCATCGTCATCAGGACCGGAGCACGCTGCGACCACGACCGATACCGTAGTAGGCCAGACCCGCCTCTTCCACGACTTCGGGCCGATACAGGTTGCGCCCATCGAAAATGGCCGGCTCCTTGAGCGCCGCGCGAATGCGTGCGAAATCCGGACTGCGAAAGGCCTTCCATTCGGTGACGATCGCGAGCACGTCGGCGCCATCCAATGCCTGGTAAGCACTGTCACACAACACGAGGTCTTTACGTTCGCCATATAGGCGTCGCGTTTCCTCGCGCGCTTCCGGATCGAACGCGCGGACGCTGGCGCCAGCCTTCCACAAGGCCTCCATCAAGCGGCGACTGGAAGCTTCGCGCATATCGTCGGTATTGGGCTTGAAGGCAAGCCCCCACAGCGCGATGGTGCGTCCTTGCAAATGGCCGTCAAAGTAGCGTGCGATGAAGTCGAACAGCTTGGTTTTCTGGTCATGGTTGACCGCTTCCACTGCGCCGAGCAAGCGCGCGTCGTAACCAAAAGTACGCGCGGTGCGTTCCAGCGCCTGGACGTCCTTCGGAAAACACGAACCGCCGTAGCCTGCCCCCGGATAGATGAAGTGATAGCCGATGCGCGGATCCGATCCGATGCCCTGGCGTACCAGTTCTATATCCGCACCCACGCGCTCGGCGATATTGGCGATTTCGTTCATGAAACTGATCTTGGTCGCAAGCATCGCGTTGGCGGCGTACTTGGTGAGTTCGGCCGAACGCACATCCATGACGACGGTACGATCATGGTTGCGGTTGAACGGCGCGTACAACTTGCGCAGCAGTTCGACCGCGCGATGGCTCGAGCTGCCGATGACGATGCGATCGGGACGCAGGCAATCCTCGACCGCATCGCCTTCCTTCAGAAATTCCGGGTTGGATGCCACATCGAAATCAGCACCGGCGCCACGCGAGGAAAGTTCGCCAGCAATGGCTTTGTGTACGCGATCGGCCGTTCCCACCGGCACGGTGGATTTATTGACGATGACCGCATAGCGATTCAGATGCCGGCCGATAGTCTTCGCTACGCCCAGTACGTATTGCAAATCGGCGCTGCCGTCTTCATCCGGAGGCGTGCCCACGGCGATGAAAATGATCTGCGCGTGCTCGATGGCCGTCGCGGCGTTCGTCGTGAACTCAAGCTGTCCGTTGGCATGGTTGCGACGGACAATCGGTTCAAGGCCTGGTTCGAAGATGGGAATTTCGCCGCGCTGGAGACGCGCGACCTTGTTTTCATCGATATCTACACAGACGACGTGGTTGCCCATTTCAGCCAGGCATGCTCCGGTGACCAGGCCCACGTAACCGGTACCAAAAATGGTGACTTTCATCGGATGGCGTCATGACCTTGTTGAGGGGCGCCGATTCTAGCAGCCTCACTGGAATCCCCAGTGTCAATGCCACGAACACATATGCACAAAAGAACGGGGCGCGAATGCTTCGCGCCCCGTTCGCAAAAACACATGCAACGTATCAGCGATTACTGCTGTTCGCCGCCGCCCTGACCACCAGGAGCACCAGGACCGCCCTGCGGTGCGCTGGCTGTTGTCGGGCCTGTGCTCACCAGGGTCACGTCGAAGATCAGCGTGGCATTCGGCGGGAACGGACGCTGCGGTTCAGCACCGTAGGCCAGGCTTGCCGGAATGAAGAGCTTGTAATGACCGCCCACCTGCATCAACTGCAGGCCTTCGCGAAAACCAGGAATCACGCGAGCCAGCGGAATCGCGGTCGGTCCGGGCGGGTTGTTCTTCGAGGAGCTGTCGAACACTTCGCCACTTACGAAAGTACCGGTGTAGTTCACCTTGACGGTGTCATTCGGGCCCGGGCGTGCGCCAGTACCCTGCGTGATCACCTGATACTGCAGGCCCGAAGCGGTGGTCTTTACGCCAGGAGCCGACTTGTTCTTGGCAAGGAACGCTTCGCCCTCGGCCTTGTTCTTGGTGGAGGCGGCATCGAACTCGGCCTTCGCCTTGTTACGCAGCTGCGCTTCGAAAGCCTGGGCGGTGGAGTTGAATTCCGTTTCGTTCATCGGCGGCTTCTTGCCTGAAAGCGCATCCTGGAGAGCCCTGGCCACGGTGGCCGGATCCACGGCATCACGCATGATCGGAGGCACGGAACCGGCCAGTTCATAGCCGACTACAGTGCTGGCCTTCTCCTTATCCACAGTGCCGGTGGCGGAACTGGTGGACGACTTGGACGTCTGGGCCTGCGCGCCAGCGGTCATGCCCAGCGCAACGGCCAGCGCGGCCGCCGTCAGCGTGGGTCGCAGAAAATGCTTCATTTGGAACTCCCTCGTAATGGATATGCCGGCGTACCGGCCGGACCTCCCCCAAATGGAGGCTGGCCCCGCATTGTGCGGTGTCCAGTCCGGTCTTGGCAACGACGTTCAGCCATGGACCATCAGCCCGGATAAAGGTTCACACCGGCAATTGTGCCCGGTTTCTCATTCACCTTGATTCGTTGGGTGGCGGCGAAGGCTTTTCCAGCGTTTCGCGTAATGCAGCCTGCAAGCGGGCATGCACTTTCACCAGCCCTCGCCAGAGCACTACAGCGAGCGCCACGCACACAACAAGGAGGAATAGCGCTACACCCCTGGGCGGCAAAATGGCCGAGCCCAACACGCTGACCAGCATGGCCAGGGCCAGCAGTGTCGCCAGGGGAATCAATTTCGCAAGAACCTGTCGGATGGCTTGCGTATACGCCCCCGCGAAACGTTCGCGAATACCAAGCTCGGCCAGCAACATTCCCAGGGCTTCGGCCTTGCGATACACCGCGATCAACAGGGGCAGCGACACAAACAACGCGCACGCCCAAATCAACGAATGGCGCATGTCCAGGCCGAGCCCCCAGTGCTCGAACCAAGCCGCGTTATGCGCATTCACATAAGCACCCACGACGAACAGTGTCACCACCAGGGCGACGTTGACCGCGATGTGCCAGATCAGCCGCCTGAATATAGCCGCCAAGGCAGCGTTCTCATTGACGGGACGCAGATTCTCCAGCCATCCGCTGTAGCTGGCCACCAGCAACCGCAAGGGGCGCGGCAGAACACGGTGCCCGATACGCACGAGCAGCTCGGTGGAGCCGAGCAGATAAGGCGAGGCGACCATGCAGATCAAGGCAGCCGCCACCGCAGTCGGATAGATGAAGTTGTCCACCGCGTGAAGCGAAAGTCCTAGCGTGGCGATCACAAATGAAAACTCGCCGATCTGCGCCATGCTCAGCCCGGTACGCAATGCGGTCCGCGGATCGTGTCCAATGAAGAACATCCCGACGCTGCAAACCATGCTCTTGCCGAGCATGACCGTGAATGCGACCAGCACGGCCGGCAAGGCGTAATGCGCCAGTTGCGAAGGATCGATCTTCAGGCCGATCGCCACGAAGAACAACGCGGCGAACATGTCGCGCAACGGCTCGACCAAATGCACGATACGCGCGGCGCTGCGCGCTTCGGCCACCACGGCTCCCGCCAGGAATGCTCCCAACGCAACGCTGAAACCTAGCCACGCGGCCAGCAGGCTGGCCCCGAAACAGATGCCCAGCACGCTGACCAGCAAAGTTTCGTCGCGATCGAACCGCGCCACGTAGTCCACCAGGCGCGGCAGCAGCAGCAGGCCCACGATCATGCCGGCAACGATAAACAAGCTCAGGTGTCCGACCAGGCTGAAAGCCGCCACGGTCTGCACGCTTCCGCCGATGGCAATCGCAGTCAGCAGGGTGAGGATCACGATGGTCAGCATGTCTTCCGCGACCAGCATGCCGACCACCAGTCGCGCAAACGGCCATTGGCGCAAACCGCTTTCGGTCAGCGTGCGCGTCGCGACCATGGTTGAAGACAGCGCCATGATCGCGCCCAGGAACAAGGCATTCCGGCCACCCCAGCCGAATAACAGCCCCAGTTCATAACCTACCCAAAGCATGAAGCCCACTTCGATCACGGTGACCAGCAGCAAGCTGCCGCCGACCTGACGCAGCTTGCGCACGCTGAACTCGAGTCCCAGCGTGAACATCAGCAACACCACGCCAAGGTTGGAGATATCGCCAATGGCGCGCGGATCGGCCACCAGCACGCCTGGCGTATGCGGCCCGATCACCACCCCGGCCAGGATGTATCCGGGCAGCACCGGCAGACGCAAACGCTGGAACAACACGGTCGTGGCGCCGGCCACCAGCATCACCAGCGCAAGATCGCGGATAAAACCAATATCGTGCATGCCGCCCTCTTGGCGCAGTCTGGTCCACAGCTTAAACCGAAGCATCGTCGCTACCGCTTATCGCAAAGCGCAACAAGTCGCTCCAACCGTGAGTGCTTTCTAAAAAAGCGCTTGACGGAATCGGGAACCCAGCCTATTCTTTCGGGCTTCCAGCGGGGGGCCATAGCTCAGCTGGGAGAGCGCTTGCATGGCATGCAAGAGGTCGCCGGTTCGATCCCGGCTGGCTCCACCAACACATACGTCCCCATCGTCTAGAGGCCTAGGACATCACCCTTTCACGGTGGCGACCGGGGTTCGAATCCCCGTGGGGACGCCAATTCAAGCGACAGCCAGCGGAACCGGCCATCGCCTTGCATCGGAGACGGATTTAGTGTGTTGGCGATGGGAATGTTGTACGACGCGGAGCGGTAGTTCAGTCGGTTAGAATGCTGGCCTGTCACGCCGGAGGTCGCGGGTTCGAGTCCCGTCCGCTCCGCCATTCGTCGTAAGCCGTATCGCAAAAAGCCCGCTTGAAGCGGGTTTTTTTGTGCCTGCGGCGGCGACTACTTTGCCACCCGTTCCAGGGTGCCGCACGAGTGCCCCTGCTCGGCCAGGTATTCGAGCCAGCGCGCCAGGAAGCCATTCATCTGCAGCCTATGCTGGAACACCGTATGTGCGGGCGTGAAAGGTCCCAGCACTTGCCACAGGTGTCGCCCCGGATGGCAATGCAGCGCCTCGGCCACGTGCGCATCGTTATACATACGCAGCTGCGCCGACGGTGCGCGGCGGCCGGTCTGTGCGTCGACGAAACCGTAGGTAAGCTCCAGCTCCAGGGTATATGGATGGCACTCCTGCACCACCAAGTGCACCGGCAAACCATCGTCGACATCCGAGATGTAGTCGCCCAGCTCCAGCTTCTGCGGGGCGAACAGGCGCGTGAGCCGATGATAATTCTCGGCATACAGGCCCATCAGGAATTCGAAGCGTCCCGGCAGGAGGGCGGTACGGCGGTCGAGCACGGCACTCATAGGGTTAAGGCAAGCTCCATCAGAACATGGTTTTTTCGATACCGAATTGGTCGAAGATCTTGCTCGCAATCTCTTCGATCGAAACGTGCGTGGTGTTGAGGTACGGAATGCCGGCCTGCCGCATCAAGCGGTCGGCCTGCTCCAGTTCCCAGCGGCATTGCTTTAGCGTGGCATAACGGCTGCCCGGACGCCGCTGCTCACGGATCTGTGCCAGGCGTTCAGGTTCGATGGTCAGGCCGAACAGACGTTGCTTATGGTTGCGCAAGCGCAAGGGCAGTTCGAGCTTTTCCAGGTCTTCGTCGGTGAGAGGGTAATTGGCGGCGCTGACGCCATAATGCAAGGCCATGTAAAGACAGGTCGGGGTCTTGCCCGAGCGCGAGACCCCGATCAGGATCAGGTCGGCCTGGGCATAATCCACGTCCATGCCGTCATCATGGCTGAGCGCGTAATTGGTGGCATTGATGCGTGCTTCGTATTTGGCGAAATCCACCAGGCCATGGGAGCGATTTACCGCGCCGGAGTGCCGGGTGCCCAGTTCATCCTCCAGCGGCCCGATAAATGGCGCGAATACATCCAGCATCAGCGCGCCGCTGGTGGCCACGATCTCGCACAAGCCAGGATCGGCCATGGTATTGACCACAATCGGCCGCTGACCGCTTTGCGCATACCGGGTCTTGATGCGCAGCGCGGCATTCTCCGCCTTATGCGCGTCGTCGATGAACGGCAGGCGATGTTTTTCGAAGTGCACCCCCTCAAATTGGGCCAGGATGCTGTTCCCGATCGTTTCGGCGGTAATACCAGTGGAATCGGAGATGAAAAAAACCGAGCGTTGCATGCGTATTCCATGGGCGAATGAAGTTCCTGCCCTGCACCATATCGCAAGCGCGAATCCCTGTCTTTGCCCCGCCGGCGCCTGACTGGTATGCAGGTGGCGCGGCACGCGGCCGCAATGGTCTTCTTGTGCCACGCACCATCGGCAGCGGACAATACCAGTCTTATGCGGCCAGAACCCACGCCGCTTTCAGCTTATTAATGACGAGCTCTTGAGGAGACTCCCTTGAACGATCTGGTGCTTTGGCTCGACCAACTGCGCATGACCGACCTCGGCAAGGTCGGCGGCAAAAATGCGTCGCTCGGCGAGATGATTGGTAACCTGGCCCAGTTGGGGGTGTCCGTGCCCGGCGGCTTCGCCACGACCGCCGACGCCTTCCAGCAATACCTGGAAAAAAGCGGCCTGTCCAAGCGGATTGCCGAACGGTTGGCCACGCTGGACGTCGATGATGTCGACGCACTGGTAGCCGGCGGCAAGGAAATCCGCGGCTGGATCGTGGATACCGCCCTGCCCTCCGAACTGGAACAGGCGATCCGCGACGCTTACGCCAAGCTGTGTAAGGACGCAGGCAGCAATGACATCGCCGTGGCCGTGCGCTCCTCCGCTACCGCCGAAGATCTGCCGGACGCCTCTTTCGCCGGACAGCAGGAAACGTTCCTCAACGTGGTCGGCATCGACGACGTGCTGCACAAAGTGAAAGAAGTCTTCGCGTCGCTTTACAACGATCGCGCGATCGCCTACCGCGTGCACCAGGGCTTCAAGCACGAAGATGTGTTCCTGTCCGCCGGCGTGCAGTTGATGGTGCGTTCGGACGTGGGCGCTTCCGGCGTGCTGTTCACGCTGGACACCGAATCCGGCTTTCGCGACGTGGTCTTCGTCACCGGCAGCTATGGCCTGGGCGAAATGGTCGTGCAAGGCGCGGTCAATCCGGATGAGTTCTATGTTTTCAAACCCACGCTCAAGGCAGGCAAACCGGCGGTACTGCGCCGCAGTCTCGGCGCCAAACAGCAACGCATGGTGTATTCGAACCAACCCGGCGAACGTGTGCGCATCGAAGAAACACCCGCCGCCGATCGCAGCCGCTTCTGCATTAGCGACGACGATGTGCAGGAACTGTCCAAGCAGGCGCTGGTAATCGAACAGCACTACCAGCGCCCGATGGATATCGAATGGGCGAAGGACGGCAACACCGGCAAGCTCTACATCGTGCAGGCGCGCCCGGAAACCGTGAAGTCGCGCGCGCACGCCACGCAACTGGAACGCTTTCATCTCAACGAGAAAGGCAAAGTGCTGGCGGAGGGCCGCGCCATCGGCCAGAAGATCGGCGCCGGCAAGGCGCGCGTGATCCGCTCGCTGTCGGACATGAACAAGGTGCAGCAAGGCGATGTGCTGATCGCCGACATGACCGACCCCGACTGGGAACCGGTGATGAAACGCGCTTCGGCCATCGTCACCAATCGTGGCGGGCGTACCTGCCATGCGGCGATCATTGCGCGCGAACTGGGCGTCCCGGCCGTGGTCGGCACTGGCAATGCGCTGGATTTGATTGCGGATGGACTCGACGTAACGGTCTCGTGTGCCGAGGGCGACACCGGCCTGATCTACGAAGGCCAGTTGAAGTTCGACCGCGTTACCGCCGATCTTGGCGCCATGCCCGAAGCGCCGCTGAAGATCATGATGAATGTCGCCAACCCGGAACGGGCCTTCGATTTCGGCATGCTGCCGAACGCGGGCATTGGCCTGGCCCGCCTGGAAATGATCATCGCCAGCCATATCGGCGTACATCCGAAGGCCCTGCTCGAATACAGCAAGCAGGATGCCGAGACCAAGGCGAAAATCGACGCACGCATCGCCGGCTACGCCGACCCGGTGCGTTTCTATGTCGATCGCCTGGCCGAAGGCATCGCCACCATCGCCGCCTCGGTGTATCCCAAGCCGGTGATCGTGCGCCTGTCGGACTTCAAGTCCAACGAATATGCCAACCTGCTCGGCGGCGCGCGCTACGAGCCGCACGAAGAGAACCCGATGATCGGCTACCGCGGCGCCAGCCGTTACGTGGATGCCGGCTTCAGCGAATCGTTCGGCCTGGAATGCAAGGCTGTGAAGTACGTGCGCGAAGTGATGGGCCTCACCAATGTCTGGGTGATGATTCCATTCGTGCGCACGCTCGATGAAGGCCGCAAGGTGATCGAAGTGCTCGGCAAGAACGGGCTCAAGCAAGGCGAGCACGAACTGAAGATCATCATGATGTGCGAACTGCCGTCCAACGCCCTGCTCGCGGACGAGTTCCTCGATATTTTCGATGGGTTCTCGATCGGTTCGAACGATCTTACCCAGCTCACCCTGGGCCTGGACCGCGACTCCAGCGTGGTCGCCCATCTGTTCGACGAACGCGATCCGGCGGTGAAGAAACTGCTGGCCATGGCGATCAAGACAGCGCGTGCCCGTGGCAAATATGTTGGCATCTGTGGACAGGGCCCGTCCGACCACCCGGACCTGGCCGAATGGCTGATGGACCAGGGCATCGAATCGGTATCGCTCAACCCGGATACCGTGGTCGACACCTGGTTGCGACTGGCCAAGAAAAAAGCCGGCTGATCCACGATACCCATAGAGGCGGACGGGGCGGTGGCAATACCGCCCCGTTTGTTTTCTGGGTGGTGAAACTGCGTAAAGATCATGCGGTCTCATTCCAGCGAGCAACGACCATCCACTCATCGCAGCAACTCCTGGGGGTATTTCATGCGCGGCCTGATCTCCTTTTTCGTGAAGAACAAGGGCTTCATCACCTTCATGCTGTGCATGATCATGTTCCGCAGCGCACTGGCGGATTGGAACGTGGTGCCCACCGGCTCCATGCAACCTACGATCCGGATCGGCGACCGCATCATCGTCGACAAGGCCGCCTACGACATCCGCGTGCCACTCACCCACCTATCGCTCATCCACTTGGCCGACCCACAGCGTGGAGACATCGTCGTGCTCGATTCGCAGGCTGCGCACGAGCGACTGGTGAAGCGGGTAATCGGTCTGCCCGGCGATGAAGTGGCACTGCGCGGCAACGTTCTCTACGTCAACGGCGTAGCGGCGCGGTACTCGCCTACCGCAATAACCGGCATCCATGACGATGAGCATGATCTGGCCCGTTACGAGGTGGAACAACTGGGCGCCATGCAGCACCTCGTCCGGCTCTCGCTCGGCCAGCCCAGCCCGATGCGCGATTTTGGTCCTGTTTACGTGCCCGCCGGCCATTACCTGTTGCTTGGGGACAACCGCGACAACAGCCTGGATTCGCGCTACCTCGGGTTCTTTCCGCGCACGGAGATCATCGGGCGATCACGCTACGTGGCCTTGTCGCTGGATCCCGATAACGATTACCTTCCCCGCAAGCAGCGCCTGGCAGTGCCACTCGACGGTTCCAGCCAGCCCGCATCGCCCGGCCGCATCGCCGAATAAAAATCTGCCGGCAGTTGTCACGACGGCAGCCAACACGTATCATTTCCGGCTCGCGCGGACCACGCGCACCCTTTCGGAGAGGTGGCAGAGTGGTCGAATGTACCTGACTCGAAATCAGGCGTACGTGTAAGCGTACCGTGGGTTCGAATCCCACCCTCTCCGCCAGAAACGCAACTAAGCCGCTGAATAGGCGGCTTTTTTGTGGCCCTGTGTCATTAACCCATACCTTGTTGACCTTTCGCCGCCATCCGCATGCGGGCGCCGACCGGACGCGGATGGGGGATGGATTCAAGGGAGGTAGTCAAAAAAAGGGGGATGCATCCTTCCGGCCGAAGAACCTCCTAGCTTTTTGCTGCGACTAGTGGCGCATGACGACGCGATCATCAACTTGGCTTATCGCAAGGCTCGCCAACGAATACCAGCCGAAGGCGATGACGGAAAAGATCCGCTGGGTGAGTCCTTGAAGCCCCGGTGGGTCGAGATGGACGATCATCGACCAATTGTAGACAAGGCATACGACAGAGACAGCCATGGATGCGGTCGTCAAGCTTTTGAGCCCACGTGGAGCGGCGATTTCGGCTGCGAAGAACGCCGGCACGAGCATATCGAAGAGCCCAATTCCATAGAGTCCGTGCCATGGACTACCCATCGTGAAAACGCCGTTGCCTATCATGCTTACACCAAAGATCACGGCAGCCAGCATGGTGAACCGACTCTCCCTTGGATAGCGAAGGAGTAGTCCCATCCCAAACAGAGCGATGGAAAGGCCGGATACGATAGCTGCCACACGAGTCGCTACATTTGGTAGCGTGGCGTACATCTCCAGCTCACTCATTTGTTGCGAAAGCACCGAATAGCCCGGTACGAAAAGACCAATAGCTATCGGGACCAACATCGCGCCCAAGGGTGTGAATGTGGCTTGCCTGATTGCGATGTTGGTCATCGGCTTCTCCAGATGGATAGGATAAACGGAAGTTTGGGCGACCTATCACCGGTTGCGAGCTAACTCTCGCATCGGATCGCGGTTGCCAGGAGCAAAATTCGTTCCAGCCATTGCGTTCAGTTACTTAAGTCATCACACAGGTGTCCGCGGACATGGCCGGACAAAGATGCGGACATGCATAATGCCCGCTTTCGAAAATCCAAGACGGGCATTCTTCTGTCGGTAACGGCAATTATTTTGAGGGCTTGGCTAAGGGGTAACCCTCGTGTATCTCATAATATGAGTGGTCCAGACGGATCATTGATGTCGCGGTAATACTCGACGTTTCGCCACATGGACGCCTGGGATTTGCCTGGATGGTCCGAAAAAAAACGCCGCAAAGGATCGACAACCGATGGCATCATCAATGACCGGATGCACCGAGAAGGAACGCCGCAATCTTTATATCGATGTAATGCGGGGCGTCTGCATCAGTTTGGTGATGCTGCTGCATTACAGCTTGTCCTATCACCTGCAGGTGAGCCCCCTGCAAAACTGGATTGGGATACCGACGCTGCGCGCAATCCTCTACAACGGCAATTATGGTGTCGACATTTTCTTCGTGATCTCGGGCTTTCTCATTACGTCAAACGTTGTTCGCCGCTATGGGTCGCTTGGCGGGATCAATGGCTTGCACTTCTACAAGCTTCGATTCTTCAGGCTCTATCCGCTGGTTATGTTTGCCTTGATGGTGATCACGGCACTTGGTCTTGCCGGACTTCCAAATTTTTCCAACCTCCAACATGGCACAAATCTTGGCGGCGGCTTCTTTTTCATCGCCGACCTGTCCGTGCTCACGTTCTGGCACAACCTGCTTATGGAAGCCGTTGGCTACTTTAATTACGCCATGAACATCTACTGGTCGCTGTCAGTGGAGGAAGTATTCTATTTGCTGTATCCCGTAGTGCTACTGATTGCCCGTCGGCGTTGGCAACTTGGCTTGCTGGCATGCGTCTGCATGGCAGCAGCACCCGTCTATCGCTACATGCACAAAGAGAACGAACTATTTTTCATGTACGGCAACATAGCGTGTATCGACCTGTTGGCATACGGATGTGTCGCCGCCATCGTCGCGGAAAGCCTGAATCTGGCGAATGCGCCAAGACGGATGCTGGCCGCGCTGAGTTGCGGCACGATGGGCTGGGTCTACATGCGAGGCATGCATGGCAATGAGGCGCTCGGGGCAACGTGGTTAGGCATGGCAACAGCATTGTTTCTCATAGCCGTGTCCCGCCTGCCGGCAAGCAGCTTCTCACGCCGATGCGCAAGCCCGTTGGCATGGCTAGGTTCACACAGCTATGAGTTATACCTGTTCCACATCATAGTGTTGGGTATCATCGTAGAGCTTGTACCGCGGCAAACGATGGCGATAGATCAAAAGCTCCCGGTTTTCGCCCTGTTTTTCGCGCTTTCGGCTTTATTGGCCGGGATGACGGCACGATTCTTCGGCAATCCCATGAACCAGTGGTTACGTAGCCGTTTTGCACGAAGTGAAGCAAAGCCGCGCGACAGCGTAGCAATGCATGGCGTGGGGGCCGCGCGACCTCATAGCCGCTGACATCTTTCGTATCATGTTTTCGTTTGCTTCAATCAACTGACCGCACCATGCAAGCAAATTTCACCAGTCGGCCGCACCAGTATTCGCTAATATGGTTGTCAATATCTCGAAACTGCCAAGCGATATCGATTCAACCCAAAGCGGCGCTGCGTCGAATCATCTGGGCGCCAATCAGGGAGCCTGGGCGCTGGGCGCAGCCAGGCGTGCGGTGTAGTGGCGGCTCGACCTTGCATGCCTACGCATGCGTTTTTGCGCGGGGCATCCACATCCGGCATGCTGCGCTTATCCAGCTGGTGAATGCCCATGATTGAATTCGGACACGGAACACATGTCGGATTGCGCCGCACGCGCAACGAAGACACTTATTACGCCGACGCGGCGCTCGGCCTTTTCCTGGTCGCTGATGGCATGGGCGGCCATCAGCATGGCGAAGTGGCCTCGGCGCTGGCCAGGGATTGGATCGTGGCATTCGTCCGCCAAGGCCGGTCGCTGGCTGAAGCCATACATGGCGCCGCCGCGCGCTTGCTGGAACACGCCCAACGCTACGATGATGCGCTTCCAATGGGCACCACCGTGGCCGCCATGCGCTTTTCCGAACAGGGCTACGAAGTGGCCTGGGTCGGCGACAGTCGTATTTACCAATGGAAGGACGGACTGCATCAGATCAGCCATGATCATTCACTGGTACAGCGATTGGTCGAAAGCGGCGCAATCGATGAGGCCCAGGCAAAGCGTCACCCCCAGCGCAGCATGCTAACCCAGGCGCTCGGCATCACGGCCCTGGCACAACTGCACATCAGCATGGCCAAAGGCCCGCTCGCTTCCGGCATGGCGTTCCTCGTTTGCAGCGACGGCCTTACCGAGGAAGTGAGCGACGCAGGTATCGCGGACATCGTCAGGCGCCACGACCTGGCCGCGCAAGAGTGCGTCGATCATCTGCTGCTCGCCGCGCTCGATGGCGGCGGCGATGACAATGTCACGGCGATCCTTGCACGCATCCGCTGATACGCGCGGTTAGCGCCTCAGGCCTCTGTTTCCTGCCTTCGCCAGACGGACTGGCCGCCCGCGCTTTTATCCAGCGCATCAAGGCGGCGCAGATGCGCGCCGATCTCTTCATCGCTGGCGCGCAATATCCGTGGACGGCGCGCAAGCACCACCGGGGCGATCACCGCGCGGACGCCGGTTTCGTTCCCGCCTTCAAACCCCAGGTCGAGCACGACCTGGCCCGACGTCATGGCGAGATAGACGTCCGCCAGCAGCTGGGCATCGATCAGGCCGCCATGGAGATCGCGCGCCGAGTTGTCCACTCCCAGGCGCTTGCACAGCGCATCCAGGCTGTTGCGCTGGCCTGGATAGCGCTCGCGTGCCATCGCCAGGGTATCGAGCACGGAACAGCGATCGGCAATGCAGCCATAATGCACGCCCAGACGCGCCAGCTCGGCATTGATGAACCCAATGTCGAAGGTGGCGTTGTGGATGATCAGCTCGGCACCGTGGATGAAGGCCAGGAATTCATCCACCACTTCATGGAAACGTGGCTTGTCGAGCAGGAACTCGTCGGCAATACCAGTGACTTCGCGCGCGCCCTCATCGATGGCCCGTTCCGGGTTGAGATACGTCTGGTAGTGGCGGCCGCTCGGTCGACGTTCGATCAGCTCGACACAGGCGATTTCGATCAGGCGATGGCCCTGGCGTACTTCAAGGCCAGTGGTTTCCGTATCTAGGACGATCTGTCTCATGCCTGGTCCCGAAATTGTTCTGCTTGCTGGCGTGCCGCCTGGTCGACGCGCTCGTTTTCAGCGTGCCCGGCGTGGCCGCGCACCCACTTCCAGCGTACTTGATGGCGTGCTACCACGGCGGCCAGGCGCTGCCATAGATCCTGGTTCTTCACCGGCTTTTTGTCCGCGGTGCGCCAGCCGTTAATGATCCAGCGCGGCACCCATTCTTCCATGCCTTGCATGACATAGCGCGAATCGGTGGTCACTGTCACTTGGCATGGATGCTTGAGTGCCTCCAAGGCGTGGATCGCGGCAAGCAATTCCATCCGGTTATTGGTGGTTTGCGCTTCGCCGCCGCTCAGCATGCGCTCGCTTCCTTTTGCCCTCAACAGGGCTGCCCATCCGCCCGGTCCGG
This sequence comes from Dyella jejuensis, assembly GCF_044904675.1. NCBI lineage: Bacteria > Pseudomonadati > Pseudomonadota > Gammaproteobacteria > Lysobacterales > Rhodanobacteraceae > Dyella > Dyella jejuensis. The sequence continues at coordinate 45,987 of NZ_JADIKJ010000002.1, forward strand.
GGTTGCCGAGGCACGCGCCATCGGTAAACGCTTCCACATCCGTCACTTGTTCCGCTCCACTTCTTATTTTTAGATAGTCAGCTGACCGAGCTGCGACGTGCACCCGACGCAAGGCCGGCGCCCACGGGAGCAGTGACCGGCCTTGGGCGCAACCGTGTGGGCACACTCGCCGGGCCTTTTTTGCGCGCGATCAATACATAGCCGCCCCCCAGCCAACCGGTTGCCCTGCCAAGCTCAAAGGAAGGCAACGGCAGCATCCGGCCGACATGCTGCACGCGCTCTACTTGCACATCCGCCCGCCGCAGGCGCGCCGCCAATCGGAGGGGAGAACTGGCCTGCGAGGCACTTCCCCGCGTCTGCCACAGCCACCATGGAGTCCATCCGCTCAGCGGATTTACGCCGGTGAGCACCAGCAAACCGCCCGGCGCGAGGATACGAACAATCTCGTCCAGCGACAGCGGCGCGGGTTCCAGGGCATGGCGCAGCAGGATCAGATCGAAAGCACGATCGACGAAGGGTAACGGTTCGGCGACGCTGGCGCGCACGTCGCCCTGAAGCCGGTCTCCAGCGATGCGCAATGTCACCCACTGACCAAGGTAGGGTGGGTCAGGCGGTGCGTCGTGCGCCGCGGCCGATAGCAGCAAAGCCCGCGTACCCGGGCAACGGCGCACATCGGGCATGAATGCCACGGTCTCATCGGCCAGCAGGTGACGCATGGGCGTACTTGCGTAGATATCTTGGGCGCGCTGTGGCATGTACGAAGGCCTGTCGCGGACGTATGGAACAGAGTTTAACGGCTGGCCTCACAAAGACGAACCAGCACGCAATCGCATTCGAACGATATTTCGATTAACGCATATCTAACGATCAGCCGGCGTCTGGGCCTTATATTCGGCGATCTCGCGCACCCACGGACGGCTGCGTCAGTCGATACGAGTTAACAGAGCGGAGTTCGCCTTGCACGTCGTACCGTTACCGGCGCTTGCCGACAACTACATTTGGCTGCTGCACGATGCATGCGGCCAGGCCATCGTGATCGATCCGGGCGAAGCCCACCCGGTGGAAAACGCCCTGGCGGAACGCAGGCTGCGACTGCGCGCGGTCCTGCTGACACATCACCACGCCGATCATATCGGTGGTGCTGGTTATTTGCGCGACAAGTACAAAGTACCGGTCTACGCGCCCGATGATGATCGCATCACCGTCGCCACGCATCACGTCAAGGATGGTCAGGTATTGACTTTGCGGGAGCCCTCGGCGCGCTTTGACATCATGGCCGTGCCAGGCCACACCTCGAGCCATATCGTCTACGCGGGCGAAGGCGTGCTGCTCTGCGGCGATACGCTGTTCAGCCTCGGCTGTGGCCGCCTGTTCGAAGGCACCGCCGGACAAATGCTGGCTTCGCTGCAACGCCTTGCTTCGTTACCCGGCGCTACCTTGGTGTGCTGTGGCCACGAGTACACCGCCGCCAATGGCCGTTTTGCGCAAACCGTAGAGCCCGATAACCAGGCGCTCAGGCAACGACTGGAGGAAGTGGCAACGTTGCGCGCCCAGAACCGGCCAAGCGTACCGGTAACGCTATCGAGCGAGCTCGCCTGCAATCCGTTCTTGCGCGTAGATAGCGAGTGCGTCATGCAGTGGTGCGGACGGCATGGCGCAGCCCATGACCCGGTCGCCCGTTTTGCTGCGTTGCGCTCGGCCAAAGATGCGTTCCGGGCATGAAGGTTTCCTCGCAACGATGGCTCCCTGTTGTGCTTGCGTCGCTGTTGGCGGCCTGCGCAACCCCGCCTGCCACGCAACCGATGCGCACGCCGGCGAAGATCGTCCCCGTAACGCCGCCGCCATCCGTCGCACCTTCTCAACCACAACCACCTTTTGCACCACCGCCTGTTGCGTCGCCGACCGCCGCGGCTACTCCCACCGACGTCTGGGATAAATTGCGCAACAGCTTTGCCATGGCCGACTGCGATGCGGATCCGCAGATCACGATATGGGCGCATCGCTATACGCAAAACCCGCAGCACTTTGAAGCGCAGATGGACGCCGCGCTGTCTCAGTTGGTGTACGTGCAACAGGTTGCCGAGAAGTACCAAGTAGCAGGCGAATTCGTGCTGCTGCCATGGGTCGAGAGCCAGTATCGGCCTGTAGCAGGCCATCGCAATCTTCCGGCAGGTATGTGGCAGCTCGTGCAAGGCACTGCGCGGGTGATGGGCCTGCATGTGGATCACCGATACGACGGTCGACTGGATACTTCTGCCGCCACCGATGGCGTTATGCATATGCTGCACGACTACTATGGGCAGCTACACGACTGGCGGCTGGTCGACTACGCATTCAATCGTGGCGAATCCGCCGTGCGGAAATTGGTTCAGAAACACGGCTTACCACCAGAAGAGCCGGCCATTCCGAACCTGCCGGTACCGCGCGTGACGCGCGAACACTTGACCAAGCTGCTTGCCATTTCATGCGTGGTGCGCGATCCATCCCGCTTCAATGTGAAGTTACCGACCCTGCCCGCCGACCAGCATCTGGAAACGGTCCAGATCAAGCATGACATGAGCTTGTCCAATGCCGCCAACCATGCAGGCATGCAAACAGATGCGTTGAAACGCTTCAATCCCGCGCTCAACAGCGACCTGCTTGAGGCCAACACGCTTGGACATCTCCTGCTGCCTCACCGCAATGCCCAACAGTTTCGCGATGCGATGCAATCGGCGAACGAACAGAGCATGACTGCCAGTGTGTCTCCCACAGATGTGTCCTCTGCATCGTCCGTGGCAAGCTTTGACAGTGCGAAAGCACATCCGATTCGAACGCATACTGTGCAGCCAGGCGAAAGCCTTTGGCAGATTGCGCACCGCTACTCCATCAGCGTCAACAAGCTCGAACGCTTGAATAACCTGCACGGCAAGGCACTCAAGCCGGGTCAGGTGCTGAAATTGGATGAACCGGACAATCATCACTGAAAGCCAGGCGGCCCCGGTCCACTGGAGCCTGTCGCCACCTTGTACGTCCGCCTGCCAAACGCCAAGAGCTATGCCACCCGGCAGACAGGCAAATCTTCTGGAGGACGCACGGGATTTCTGCACGGCAAACGCGCCCTAATCACCGGCATCGCCAACCAGCGCTCGATTGCGTGGGGGATCGCCAATGCCATGCATCGCGAAGGCGCGCAATTGGCTTTTGCTTATCCGAACGAACGCATGAAAGACCGCGTGGATGAAGCGGCCAATACGTTCGGCTCCAATATCGTGCTTCCGTGCGACGTGGCGGAGGAGCCGCAGATCGAAGGGCTTTTCAACTCACTCGGCAAATATTGGGATGGCTTTGACATTCTCGTGCATTCGATTGGCTTTGCGCCGCGCGAAACCATCGAGGACCCGTTCCTGGATCATTTGACACGTGAGAGTTTTGCAGCGGCACACGATATTTCCAGCTACAGCCTCGCCGCCCTGGCCAAGGCGGCGCGACCGATGATGTCCGGACGCAACGGCGCCATCCTCACCCTTGCGTACCTGGGCGCCGAACGCGCGCACTGAGCCATTACAACGTCATGGGGCCGGCCAAAGCCAGCCTGGAAGCAAACGTGCGCCATCTGGCGTTCAATCTCGGACCGGAAACGACGCGCGTGAATGCCGTCTCAGCCGGTCCCATCAAGACCCTCGCGGCAGCCGGTATCGCCAATTTCCGCAAGATGCTGGAGCACGTGGAAGAGCACGCACCGTTGCGTCGCAGTGTAACGATCGACGAGGTGGGCAACGTCGGCGCGTTTTTATGTTCTGACCTGGCATCGGGCATCACTGGCGAGGTCATCTATGTGGACGCCGGTTACAACATCCTCGGCATGACCGGCGTCTAAGTCGTTTGCGAAAAAAATAAAAAAGGGCGACTGCAGCAGCCGCCCTTTGAACATGGCTCACCGTGGCGAATGGGCACGAGGCTACATGCGATCCTTGGCGATCTCGATCTTGGTATTCGACTTCAGCATGTCGACAAAGCCCTGGGTTTCCACACCGCCGTAAGCCTGCATCATCTGGCGATAAAGCTGCTGGCGATCATCCGCCGTGAACTTGGACAGATCGCCACCTTCCACCTTATCGACCGCCAGCACGGCATAGGTACCGTGATCCAGCGAGACATCGGCATACTGCGGCTTGCCATCCGCCGGATGTGGCGTCACAAAAGCCTGCGTCAATATCGCCTGCGGTACACCCTGCTGCACGCGCTGCGCCTGGCCAAGCGTTAGCAGGTCGGCATGTTCGGCCTTCGCGAGCGTAGTCATGTCCTCGCCCTTGCCCAGGCGCTGCACGAGCACATCCGCCTTTTGGCGTGCGGTATCGGCTATACGCTGATCGAGGATCTTCTGCACGATCGCGTCACGCACATCGGCAACCGCACGCGGCGACGCCGGCACGTGCTTGTCGAGGCGTACCACGACCGAATCGGTTTTGCTCAGGTTGATCAAGCTTGAATTATTGCCTGAGGCGAGTACATCGTTGGAGAACGCCGCCGCAAGCACCTTCTGGTTCGAAGCAATGCCTGGGCCGCCTGCACGACTGAACAGCGGCGTTTCCTTGACCTGCAGTTGCAGTGCCTGTGCGGCCGGTTCCAACGAGCCGGGATTCTGCGAAGTAAGATCGGTCATCTTGCCCGCGGCGTCGTTGTAGACACGATCGTGATCGGCTGCCACGGCCTCCTTCAACAACTGATCGCGGACCTGTTCGAAGGACTTGGTCTGCCCACTGCGGACATCGCGCAAGTAAATGATATGGTAGCCCTCGTCGGACAACACGGGCTTGGATATCTGACCTTTCTGCAAGGCGAACATGGCCGCGTCGAATGCCGGATTGGTCACACCCTTCTGCAACCAGCCAAGGTCGCCACCTTGCAGCTTGGAGCCCAGGTCGTCTGAATCCTGCTGGGCCAGCTTGGCGAAGTTGGCGGGCGTTGTCTGCGCGGCGATCTTGTCAGCCTTTTCCAGCGCCGCTTTTTGCTGAGCCGGCGTTGCGTTCTTCGGAACGTTGATCAGGATGTGCGAAACCTCGCGCTCTTCCGGCATGCCGAAACGGGACATTTCGTCCTGGTAGCGCTTCTTCAGCTCTTCGTCGGTGGGCTGCGCTTCCGGCTTGAGATCGGCCGCATTCACTTCGATGTATTTCAGCGACACTTGTTCCGGATTCATGAAATCCGCCTGGTGCGCCTTGTAGTAATCCTGCACTTGCGCATCCGTCACCTGGCTATCGGCCGGAGCCGGGCGCGGCAGGATGAAATAGCGGACGTCCCGCCGCTGCAATTTGATTTCCAGATAGCGATCCACATCCGCGTTGGTGATGATGGTGCTGCCGCTGATTGCGTCTGGCAGCAAGCTGCTCTGCAGCGATGTACGCACACTGTCCTGGTACATATCCGGCGTCATCCCGGCACCGGCCAGCTGCGCGCGGTACATGTCCGCGTTGAATTTGCCGTCGACCTGGAATGCGGGCATGGCGGCGATGGTATCGCGCAGCGCCTGGTCGGATACCCGCATGCCCAGATCATCGTTGGCCTGCAACAAAAGCTGCTGTCCAACCAGCTCATCGAGCATCTGCTGCTTGAATTCGGGCTTGTCGAACAGTGTCGGATCGAACTGATCACCCATCTGCGCACGCTGCTGCTGCCGGATGCGGTTCATCGCATCCTGGTATTGCTGCTGGCTGATTTCGCGCTTGCCGACCTTGGCGACGAAAGTTTCCACCTGCGAACTGAAGTAACCCTCTATGCCGAAGAACGACATGGCAAATACGGCGATGCCCAGCACGACGATGGCCGGCCATCCGTGCATTTTGTCTCGTAGCGACTGCAGCATGCGATCTTCCCGCGATGTTGTGGACGCGCTATCGCGCGTGGTCTGTACGGCGTAATCCCGACAGGCAAGAACCACCCTGCCCCGAACCAGGTACTGTAGGCGCCCGGTTCATACATGACGAGCTCGGGCATTCCCGGGCCCGGCCATCGAAAAGTATTGGAAGCAACTTTCCGATATCCAGCTAAACAACAAGGGCGCCACGGGGGCGCCCTTGCATACCGTGGCGGAGCGGACGGGACTCGAACCCGCGACCTCCGGCGTGACAGGCCAGCATTCTAACCGACTGAACTACCGCTCCACATTCTGGTGGGCGCTGTAGGGATCGAACCTACGACCCTCGCCTTGTAAGGGCGACGCTCTACCGCTGAGCTAAGCGCCCGCGAGCCTTGCGGGCCGCTTAGTTTAAGGCGTCCTTGAGCGTCTTGCCAGCCTTGAACGCCGGAACCTTGGATGCGGCGATCTTGATTTCTTCGTTGGTGCGCGGATTGCGGCCGGTACGAGCGGCACGGCTGCGCACAGTGAAGGTACCAAAGCCGACGACCGATACATCATCGCCATTTTTCAGTGCCTTCTGCACGGTCTCGAAGAAAGCCTCGAGAGCGCGGCCTGCGTCGGCCTTGGTCAGTTCGGCGTGTTCGGCGACGGCATTGATCAGATCGGTTTTATTCATTGAGTTACTCCCTTAAACAGGTATTCGGCCCGCGGATAGGTTGGGACGGGACAACGCGGGAAAGGATCGTTGATTCATGGGGGCGTTGCCACGCAATCCCGCATCGCTGTGCATCTGCTGAAGCCCCAGGATGGCGGTGAGCCTTTATACCAGCGCCCTCCGGGGTCCGCAATACAAGTGTTACCAACGCTTTGCGGGGATTCATCGGCAAAAGTCGCGCATGCCAAATGCCATACGGCCGTTGCCTGACAATCGTATGGCATGGCATGAAACAGACGACACGTAAAACGTGTCGCCTATCGCAAATCCCAGAAAAGGAAGCAGTTGCTCGCTTAATGCGTGCGCGCGGGAGACTCGGCTCCGTCGTCGTGCGTCGTCGCAGGCTCTGCTGCGGGAGCTGCCGCCTCCGTCGTTGTTGCTTCCTCCTTGGCTGGGAGCGGCTGCAACGGATGTTCCAAGGCGATGTCGAGGACTTCATCGATCCAGCGCACCGGATGAATGTCCAGCGAACTGGTGATGTTTGCCGGAATATCCGCGAGATCCTTGCGGTTTTCGTCCGGAATGATCACGGTGGTAATTCCGCCGCGATGCGCGGCAAGCAATTTTTCCTTCAGGCCACCAATGGGCAATACGCGACCACGCAGCGTGATTTCGCCCGTCATCGCCACCTCCGAACGCACCGGCACCTTGGTCAGCGCCGACACCAGGGCGGTACACATGGCGATACCGGCACTGGGGCCATCTTTCGGTGTCGCGCCTTCCGGCACATGGATATGCAGGTCGAATTTTTCATGGAAATCCGGCTCGATACCAAATCGATTGGCGCGCGCACGAACGACCGAAAGCGCAGCCTGAATCGATTCCTTCATGACATCGCCCAATTGACCGGTATGCACCTGGCGACCCTTGCCCGGCACGATCGATGCTTCAATGCTAAGCAAGTCACCGCCAACCTGAGTCCATGCCAAGCCGGTCACCAGGCCGACTTCGTTCTGCTGCTCCTTCCGGCCGAAGTCAAAGCGGCGCACGCCAAGGTAGTTATCAAGATTGGAGGAATCGACGTTTACCTTGCCTGGCGCAGCAGCCTTGCCCTTCTTCTTCGTTTCCGGCGCCTTCGCTTTCCCGGCAACTTTTTTGTGCTCGCCGAGGGTCAGTTGCTTGACCACCTTGCGACAGATCTTGGAAATCTCGCGTTCCAGGTTGCGCACGCCTGATTCGCGCGTGTAGTAACGCACGATATCGCGGATGGCCTCTTCATCTACGGTGACTTCATCGGGCTTCAGGCCATTCGCCTTGATCTGCTTGGGCAGCAGATATCTCTGCGCAATCGCCAGTTTTTCGTCCTCGGTGTAGCCGGGGATGCGAATGACTTCCATGCGGTCCAGCAGCGGCCCGGGAATGTTGAGGGAATTGGCTGTCGCCACCCACATTACTTCGGAAAGGTCGAGATCCACTTCCAGATAGTGGTCGTTGAACGCATGGTTCTGCTCCGGATCGAGCACTTCCAGCAGCGCCGACGAGGGGTCGCCGCGAAAATCCATCGACATCTTGTCGATTTCGTCGAGTACGAACAACGGATTCTTGCTGCCGACCTTGTTCATGTTCTGCACGATGCGCCCAGGCATCGAACCGATATACGTGCGGCGGTGACCACGAATCTCAGCCTCGTCACGCACGCCGCCGAGACTCATGCGAACAAATTTGCGGTTGGTCGCCTTGGCAATCGATTGGCCCAGCGAAGTCTTGCCCACGCCGGGGGGGCCGACCAGGCACAGGATAGGACCCTTCATGGTGCTTACGCGCTGCTGCACGGCCAAGTACTCAAGGATGCGTTCCTTGACCTTTTCCAGGCCGAAATGGTCGGCGTCGAGTACGTCCTGGGCCAACGCGAGATCCTTGTGGATCTTGCTGCGCTTTTTCCACGGCACCCCAATCAGCCAATCCAGGTAATTGCGCACCACCGTGGCCTCGGCCGACATCGGCGACATCTGCTTGAGCTTGCCGAACTCCTGCCGCGCCTTGGTCAGGACAGGCTTGGGCATGCCGGATTCTTCAATCTTCTTCTGCAGTTCCTCGATCTCGTTCGGGCCTTCTTCGCCTTCGCCCAGTTCCTTCTGGATGGCCTTCATTTGCTCGTTGAGGTAGTACTCGCGCTGGCTCTTTTCCATCTGCGACTTCACACGGCCGCGGATGCGCTTTTCTACTTGCTGCAAGTCGATTTCACCATCGACCAATCCGATCAGTAATTCCAGGCGCTGGCCGACATCCGCCGTCTCCAGCACCTTCTGCTTGTCGGACATGCGCACGGTGAGATGCGCAGCGATGGAATCGGCCAGGCGCGAGGGATCGTCGATACCCGATAGCGTTGCCAGCACTTCCGGCGGCAGCTTGCGGCTTTGTTTCACCAGTTGCTCGAACAGCGAAACCAGCGTGCGCGACACGACATCCAGTTCGCGTTCTTTCGCATCGTAGACGGGCTCGATCACGCGCGAGCGCGCGGTAAGCATGCCGTTCTCGTCGTGATACTCCTCGATCGACACGCGGGCTTGGCCTTCGACCAACACCTTTACCGTGCCGTCGGGCAACTTCAACAACTGCAATACGCCGGCAAGCGTGCCTATTTCATGCAGATCCTTGACTGCCGGATCATCGATATCCGGGCTCTTCTGCGCGACAAGCAGGATCTGCCGCTCGCCTTCCATCGCACGCTCGAGTGCACGCATGGATTTATCGCGTCCGACGAACAGTGGAATCACCATGTGCGGGTAAACGACTACGTCACGCAGCGGAAGCACCGGCAACGCATCCAGGGAGGCACTGTTAGAAGCAGGAATTGCGGCAGTTTTTGCCATCGCAGGATATCTCTCGCGAAAAATGAGGCGGACGGCCCCGACACTGCGCCGAGGTCGCTGACTCGTCAAGTGGAGGCGACGCAGGCCGCGCACAAGTGCCGACCCTGCAACAGAAAACAAACGGCCCCGGCGGTAACGCCAGGGCCGCGTTCAAACCATTCCCGAAAATCAGGCGGCGGCGTCGCCGCTTTCGCTGCTAATGCGCGGCTGCTGCTGCAGGTTTCCGCGATAGATCAGGTAAGGCTCGGCCTGCCCTTCGATCACGGCATCGTCTACCACGACTTTGCTGACGTGCTCCAGCGAGGGCAGCTCGTACATCGTGTCCAGCAATACCTGCTCGAGGATGGTTCGCAGGCCGCGGGCACCCGTCTTGCGCTTGAGCGCCTTGCGAGCCACCGCTTGCAACGCTTCCGGACGGAATTCCAGCTCGACACCCTCCATCTCGAACAGCTTGCGGAACTGCTTGGTGACAGCGTTGCGCGGCTCGGTGAGGATCTTCACCAGCGCAGGTTCGTCGAGCTCATCCAGGGTCGCCACTACGGGCAGGCGTCCGACGAACTCAGGAATCAGGCCGAAACGCACCAGATCCGCGGGCTCCACTTCGGCCAACACCTTGCCCAGGTTCTCGGTACGCTCTTTCGAGCGGACTTCGGCCGAAAAGCCGATGCCGGTGGTTTCGGAACGCTGCTGGATGACTTTTTCCAGACCAGCGAATGCACCGCCGCAAATGAACAGAATATTCTTGGTGTCGACCTGCAGGAATTCCTGCTGGGGATGCTTGCGGCCACCTTGTGGGGGCACCGATGCCAACGTACCTTCGATCAGCTTCAACAATGCCTGCTGAACGCCTTCGCCGGAGACATCGCGGGTAATCGACGGGTTCTCGCTTTTGCGCGAGATCTTGTCGATCTCGTCGATGTAGACGATGCCCGACTGCGCCTTCTCGACGTCGTAATCGCACTTTTGCAACAGCTTTTGAATAATGTTCTCGACATCCTCGCCCACGTAGCCGGCTTCGGTCAGTGTGGTGGCATCGGCAATCGTGAACGGCACGTTGAGCAAACGGGCCAGGGTCTCGGCCAGCAGCGTCTTGCCCGAACCGGTCGGCCCGATCAACAGGATGTTGGACTTGCCCAGCTCGATCTCGTCGCTGCGCTGGCGCGACTCCATCCGTTTGTAATGGTTGTAGACCGCGACGGCGAGCGCCTTCTTGGCACGTGTCTGCCCGACCACGTACTGATCGAGGGTCTCCATGATTTCCTTGGGCTTGGGCAGCTGATTGCGCCCGGAGGCGGCCTTCTCCTCCAGCTCCTCACGGATGATGTCGTTGCACAGCTCCACGCATTCGTCGCAGATGAACACGGACGGACCCGCGATCAGCTTGCGTACCTCATGCTGGCTCTTGCCACAGAAGGAGCAATAAAGAATCTTGCCGCTGTCGTTGGAACGGCCCTGCCGCTCGTCGCTCATTCGTTTGATCCTGCTAGAAAATCCCAGTACGGGTCGAGAATAGCACAGGGTCCCGAGTCCGCATCCGGACGCAGGACCCCGTTTATGAGGATAAATCGGCCGAAATCAGGCCGACTTGACCGTTTCGACACTACGACGATCGAGAACGGCATCGATCAGGCCATATTCCTTGGCGGCCTCGGCGCTCATGAAGCGGTCACGCTCCATGTCACGCTCGATCTTGTCCAGGGGCTGGCCGGTGTGCTGGACGTAGATATCGTTCAGTCGGCGGCGCAGGTACAGGATTTCCTGGGCCTGGATTTCGATGTCGGTTGCTTGGCCACGGGCACCGCCCGAAGGCTGGTGGATCATGACGCGCGAATTGGGCAATGAGTAGCGCTTGCCCTTGGCGCCGGCCATCAGCAGCAGGGAGGCGGCACTGCACGCCTGCCCGACGCACATGGTGCTGATATCGGGCTTGACGAACTGCATGGTGTCGTAGATGGCCAGCCCAGCGGTGACGGCACCGCCAGGACTGTTGATGTAAAGATGAATGTCCTTGTCAGGGTTTTCCGACTCAAGGAACAGCATCTGCGCCACAAGAAGGTTGGCGACCTGGTCGTTCACTTCACCGACCAGGAAGATCACACGCTCCTTCAAAAGGCGCGAATAGATGTCATACGAACGTTCGCCACGAGCGGTCTGCTCGACGACGATCGGCACCAGATTGAGGTTCTGGATCGGGTCCATGGTCATGCGTGGGACTCTCCGCGTGTGGGACTGAAAGGCGATTCAGGGGGATCGGGTCAGACTATATCGCTATATCGCCGGACCTGATCGAATCGTTTCAGGCACCGGCTGGGCGCATCACTTCGTCGAAGCCCAGGTTCTGCACGGTGGTCTTGGCATTCTCCGCCACCCACTCCGCCACCTGGTCCTCCATCACGCGATTCTGCAACCCTGACATCAGTTGGGGATCGCCGTTGTAGAGTTCAATGACCTTTTCCGGCTCCTCATAGGTGGAGGCGATGGCGGCAAGTTGCTCGGCCAGGCGGGTGCGATCCAGCTTCAATTCCTGCTTGCGGGCAATTTCCCCCATCAGCAAGCCGGCGATGACACGCATGCGCGCGGCGGGAAGCGCCGCGTCGACCAGCTGCTGAGGCGGCTGCTGACCACGCGGCACGCTGCCGGCGGCGAGACTGCGTGCCTCGGATTGCACCATCAGGTTCGGCACTTCGAGTTCGCTGTGCGCCTGCGCCAGCTTCTCGGCTACCTGGGATTTCAGGCGCCCCATGAGGGCGGCCTTAAGCTCACGCTCGAGGTTGGCGCGGACTTCCTTGCGGAAACTATCCAGATCGCCATCGTTGATGCCAAATAGCTTGACGAACTCGGCATCCACTTCCGGCAGCTTGGGCTCCTGCACCTTCACGATCTTGAAGCTGACTTTCGCCGTCTTGCCGGCGAGCTGGTCGTTACGGAAATCAGCCGGGAATTCGATCTCGGTCTCGAATTCCTCGCCAGCCTTCCGGCCCGTCAGCGCCGTGTCCAACGCCTTGAACAGGGTGCCTGAACCGATCACGCTGCCGGCGCGCTCCAGCCCCTCGGCCGGAAAACGGTAGTCGCCAGCGACGGCGGCATATTCGAACATGACAAAGTCGCCTTCGGCGGAAGCACGCTCGACTTCGTCGAAGCTGCGCCGCTGCTGGCGCAGGGTCTCGATCATCTTCTCGATGTCGGCATCGGTGACTTCTGCCACCGGGCGACTGATTTCCAGCGTGGCGATATCGATTTCCGGGAATTCCGGCATCACCTCGAAGGTAGCCGTATAGGCGATTTCACCGTTTTCCGGCTTGCCGGTGGTATCGATCGCGGGATTGGCGACCGGACGCAGGTTTTCCTTTTCGAAGGCCTCGCGCAGCGTGCTGCCGATCAGGTCCGAAAGCACCTCGCCACGCACCTGCGCGCCGAAGCGCTGCTGGATCACGTTGGCGGGCACCTTGCCCGGACGGAAGCCCTTCAGGCGCACCGTGCGGCTCATCTCGGCGATGCGAGCGCTAACTTGCGTCTCGAACCGCTCTGCCGGAAATTTGACCGTGAGCTTGCGCTCAAGCTTGCCGACGTTTTCAACGGAAAACTGCATGACGTCTCCTGGAATTACCTGTAATGGCCCGTAACGGGGCCGCAGCGGCCCGGCCGCCCGCAAAATCAAGCCAAGGTAATGGTGCGAAAGGCGGGACTCGAACCCGCACGGGGGTTACCCGCTGGAACCTAAATCCAGTGCGTCTACCAATTCCGCCACTTTCGCATCGGCTGCCGGCCCGCAAATCGTAGGTTTTCAATGATTTCCGCAGTGATGCAGAGCTCGTTAAAAAGCTGCCGGAACGGGACCCAAGTCGATGATTACCTTATGCCAAGCCACCCATTTTACGGTTGTGCATTGGACCAGCACAAGCGCCGGATCGCCCGTTTATGGGTCATCCGCGCCCCTTTTCAGGGCGCCCAAAGAAAAAGGACCCGCATGGCTGCGGGTCCTTCGGTAGCTGGTGGGCCGTGTAGGGATCGAACCTACGACCAATTGATTAAGAGTCAACTGCTCTACCAGCTGAGCTAACGGCCCAGGGAACGCTGTTTGTAAAGCTAAAATTGGGGTGGACGATGGGACTCGAACCCACGACAACCGGAATCACAATCCGGTACTCTAACCAACTGAGCTACGCCCACCGTAACCACGAATCTGGCGCGCCCGACAGGAATCGAACCTGCAACCGTCGGCTTAGAAGGCCGATGCTCTATCCGGTTGAGCTACAGGCGCTTGACTGAAGCAGAACACCTGATGGTCGGGGCAGAGGGATTCGAACCCACGACATCCAGCTCCCAAAGCTGGCGCTCTACCAGGCTGAGCTATACCCCGTTTCGAAACCCGGTCAGCTTTCGCGTACCGAAGCCTTGAAATGCTACGGGTGACACTCTGGCCCGTCAATCCGTATCGAACACGCCGAACACACATTTTCGTCCGGTTTTGCAGGCGATGCTTTGCCTGCAATGCAAACACGATTCCAGAGGCATCGTGACTTGCGAATATGGCGCGCCCGGAGAGATTCGAACTCCCGACCACCAAGTTCGTAGCCTGGTACTCTATCCAACTGAGCTACGGGCGCGTGGTTAAAACCTGTTGCTGCCGCCCTGACCCAAAATTCGGAAGGCGCCGAAGCAAGAAGCGGAATTATTCAGGTACTGGTCGCAGCCGTCAATACTCTTTGTGAAGTTTTTTGAAACACAGGGTCATGTCCGCCGGTTTCTTACATGAGGTTGAGCGAGAAATCATCCGCATCCATCCAGGCGGGAAAACGCTCCCGATGCGCCAGCAAAGGCGCAGGATCGAGCACGACGGTCACTACTTGCTCCTGTGTGCCGAGCTCGATCAGCGGCTCGCCGATCGGATCGATCGCCGCACTATCGCCGGCATACGGCAAATCGTTGCCGTCCGTACCGACACGGTTCACGCCGATCACGTAAGCAAGGTTTTCGATGGCACGGGCGCGCAGCAACGTTCGCCAAGGCTGTCGGCGCGGCGCCGGCCAGTTGGCCACGAAGATTGAAAGATCGTAATCCATGCCGCCTGCCGCCGAGGTCAGGCGACGGTTGCGCAACCACACTGGGAAGCGCAAGTCGTAACAAACTTGCGGCAGAATGCGCCAGCCTTTCAACTCCACGATCAAACGTTCCGAGCCGCCGCCGTAGCGTGTGTGCTCACCCGCCATGCGAAACAGATGGCGCTTGTCGTATTGAGCAAAGCCGCCATCCGGCCGGGCCCAGATCAGTCGGTTGTAGACCTTCCCGCCTTCGCGAATCGCCAGGCTGCCGGTGATGACGGCGCCGATTTCAACGGCAAGCGCGCGCAGCCAGGCGACACCTTCGCCGTCCATGCCCTCCGCGCTGGCGCGCGTATCGTTGCTGAAGCCAGACATGAAGGTCTCGGGCAAAACGACCAAATCGCTCTGCCCTGCCACGCGCCGCACCAGCGATCCGTAGTAATCACGATTGGCTTGCGCGTCGTGCCAACGAGTCGCGCCCTGTACCAGGGAAACATTCAAAGTCTGCATAAACGCTCCGCTGCAGCTTGCATGGTGGCATCGCTCTTGGCGAAGCACAGCCGCGCCAGGCGCGTGCCCGGTGCTTTTTCATAGAACGGCGTCAGCGGGATCGCCGCCACCCCGCCTTCTTTTACCAGCCATTCGCAGAAAGCCTGGTCGTCTTCATCGCGGATGGCCGAATAATCCACCAACTGGAAATAACCACCCGGCACGTCGAGCAGCTTCAGGCGCGATGGCGCCAGCAAGTTCCGGAAGCGATCGCGCTTGGCTTGATAGAACGCCGGCAACTCCAGGTAATGTTCCGGCGTGCTGGCGAGGAATTCGGCGAATGCAGCTTGTGCGGGATGGAAGGTGCAGAAAGTCAGGTATTGATGCACTTTGCGAAATTCCGCGGAGAGCTTCGGCGGCGCCACCGCGTAGCCGACCTTCCAGCCCGTGCAGTGGTAGGTCTTACCGAAACTGGACACCACGATACTGCGCGCAGCAAGTTCCGGATGACGCAACACGCTCTGGTGCGCCATGCCGTCGTATACGATGTGCTCGTACACTTCATCGGACAACACCACGATCGAGGTGTCGCGCACAATCGCCGCCAGTTCGTCCAGGTCCGCAGACGACAGCACTGCACCGGAAGGGTTGTGCGGACTGTTGATCAGGATCATGCGCGTCCTGGGCGTTATGGCATCGCGCACGCGCTGCCAGTCGATCGAGAAGCTTGGCACGGTCAGCGGGATATGAATCGTGCGCGCGCCTTGCAAATCGATTGCAGGTTCGTAGGAATCGTAGGCAGGATCGAACACGATCACTTCTTCGCCTGCGCGCACCACGGCGGCGATGGCGGCAAAAAGTGCCTCTGTGGCGCCAGAAGTGACCGTGACATCGGTGTCCGGGCTAACTTCACGTGCATACAACCGCTCGGTCTTCAGCGCGATCTGTTCACGCAACGCAGCGGTGCCGATACCAGGCGCATATTGGTTGAGTCCGTTCGCCATGGCGCGCCCCAGCGCATCGCGCAAAGCCTGCGGCGGCTCGAAATCAGGAAAGCCCTGGCCAAGGTTGACCGCCTTGTGCTGCACGGCCAGATGGCTCATCACGCTGAAGATGGTGGTGCCTACTTTCGGAAGCTTGGTTTCGATAGTCATGGGCGGCAGTATGGATGTCCAAACGCAAAGACTAGCATGGCTTACAACGGAGACGGTCCGGGCGTTTCCAGCGCATCGAGCGGACGGCTCATGCATTTCTCGTGGCTTTGGCGCGTGGCCTCCGGCAAGCGCTCGGCCAGGAAGTCCACCAGCGCACGCACACCGGGCAACATGCCGCGCCGGCTCGGATAGACAAAATGCATCACGCCCTGCGGCGCACTCCACTCTGGCAGTACCACTTCCAATTCGCCGCGCGTGATGGCCGGCGCACATACGAATTCGGGCAGCAACGTCACGCCGATGCCTCGCCGCGCGGCCTCCAGCAATACCGCGAAATCACCGGTAATCAGGCGCGCCTGCACGTCCACGCTAACCCGCTCACCCTTGGCATCGATCAGTTCCCAGACCTGCGCGCCTTCATGCTCCTGCATGGACAGCGCCGGCAGGCGCGCCAGATCGTCCGGGTGCATGGGGCGGCCATGCGCCTTGAGCAGGGCTGGGCTCGCCACCGGCAACACGCGCGATTGGCTGAAGCTTCGCACGATCATGTTGGCGTCCGTATCGAGCTTGCTTCGCACCCGGATAGCCAGGTCGAAGCCTTCGCCGATCAGATCGACGCGGCGGTTGTTCGATAGCACCCTGACCTGCAGCTTGGGATACATCGCCATGAATTCCGGCAGGATGTAAGCTAGTACAGTCTGCGCGATCGATACCGGACAGCTGAGCCGAACTACGCCACGCGGTTCGGCACGCAATTCCTCTACCGCGTCCTGCGCGGCGCGCGCCTCCTCCAGCACGGCCCGGCAATGGCCATAAAAACGTTCGCCGACATCGGTCACCACGAAGCGCCGGGTGGTCCGTTGTAGCAGACGCACTCCCAGACGGTCCTCCAACTGGGCAATACGCTTGCTCAGCCTGGACTTAGGCACTCCCAGGGCCCGCCCTGCCGCCGAAAAGCCACCGTGCTCCACCACGGCCGCAAAGAAATACAGGTCGTTCAAATCCTGCATCGCACCCGGTAAGGCCGCCATCGTTGTTTCCCTCTTGGAACAATAAGTTCAGGGATACCTATCTTATCGTTCATTTGTTCTGAATCTATCTTTATTCCAGCGTCGGCCTGCCCGACTGGAATTGAGAAATCACCATGAAACTCCTGCATCTTGACGCAAGTGCGCTGGGCCAACATTCCGTCTCGCGCGAGCTGACGGCCGCCATCGTGGCCCGGGTCGCCCAGGAACACCCCTCCCTGGCGATCAACTATCGCGACCTGACCGCCCAGCCGCTGCCGCATTGGGCACCGGTGGTCGATGCCGAGAGCGAAGCGGCGAAGCTTGGCCAACAAGTCATGGACGAATTCCTGGCCGCCGATGTGATCGTGATCGGGGCGCCGATGTACAACTTCTCGATCCCCAGCCAGCTAAAGGCCTGGATCGATCGCGTATTGGTCGCCGGCCAGACGTTCCGCTACACCGAAAATGGCCCCCAGGGGCTGGCCGGCGGCAAGCGCGTGATCGTGGCGTCCAGCCGTGGCGGCATCTATAGCAGCGGTCCGGCAACCAGCCTGGATTTCCAGGAAGCCTACCTGCGCACCGTGCTGGGCTTCATCGGTATTACGGATGTGCATTTCATTCGCGCCGAGGGCATAGCCATGGGCGGCGAGCACAAGACGAAGTCGATCGCCCTGGCGCACGACACCATCGGCAACATGGTCACCAAAGCTGCCTGATCTCGGTCTGGAACATTCCATAGGGAGCGCCCTGCATGGGCGCTCCCTTGCATGGGTCGCAGATCAATGGCCGAAACGGATCTCGCCGCCGTCGTGCTCTCGGTCCCAGCCTCGCAGCTCGTCGCGGATGTGGGCAATGCGCTGGCGGCCGAGTGCGTTGCGTTCCTCGTCCAGCACCAGGCCATCCAGCAGCTCAGCCAAACGCTGGGCAGTCGGCAACATCGCGTCCCAGGCATCGAGCGCAATCACTGGTCCTGGTAGCGCCATGAAGAAACTCAGCCCGGGCGTGCGCAGGGCATCCAGACGTGTCAGGTCGAAGCTGCCTGGCTTGAGCATGTTGGCCACGCTGAAAATGGGGCCCAGCTCGCGCTTGCCATCGACCAGGCGGTGATAGATGCCCATGTCGCCATACTCCAGCCCGGCCTTCTCGGCGGCGACGATCAGGTCGGCCCCATTGAATGCATGGCCTTCGCGCGCCACCACGAACAGACTGACGATCCGTTCGACGGGCATTTGGACCGGGCGCTTGCCCAGGTCGGAGCGCGGCGGGATGCGTGGTGATGGAGCGGGAGCCGGCACTGCTGTGGACACCGATGACACGACGGGCGCGGCGGACGCCATCGGCACGGACTCGGCAGGCGCAACTTGGACCGGTTCCGGCTGCGATGGCGAACGCAGCACCTCTACGATGGACGCCGCATGTCCGGTCGGCTTGGGCATCTGCAGCGTCGCATGGCGTTCGTCGGCCAACGCCGCGCCGAGCTTTTCAAGCTCCATGCGCAAGCCGACGTCCAATTCGCCCTGCTTTGGCGCGGGTTCTGAAAAGAGGGGATCGATCCGGTCGCCGTCGCCGAAAGCCTCTGCTTCGCCGTCGGATTCACCAAAGGTAGGTTCACGCCGCTCTCGCTCGGCGCCGGGCTCCAGAGCAGGACGGCGCCTGCCCTGCTCTTTCTTCGGCTCGCCGAACAACCAGACCAGCACCAGCACGATCACGCCACCGATCAGCATCGGGATGCCGACCCACGGATTCCATGCAACAGCCAATTCGGATCCAAGCAACATGATGTAACTCCTCAGGCAGCGCCGGCCAGTTTGGCTGCCTCGGCAAGATCGACCTGCACAAGACGCGATACGCCCGGCTCGCGCATGGTAACGCCACAGAGCTGGCTGGCCGCTTCCATGGTGGCCTTGTTGTGGCTGACAAAGATGAACTGCACCTTTTCGCTCATCTCGCGCACCATGTTCGAGAAACGTCCGACGTTCGCCTCGTCAAGCGGCGCGTCCACCTCGTCGAGCAGGCAGAACGGAGCGGGATTCAGGGCGAAGATCGCAAACACCAGCGACACCGCCGTAAGTGCCTTTTCGCCGCCTGAAAGCAGCGTGATGTTGGAAACGCGCTTGCCCGGCGGACGCGCCATGATCGATACGCCGGTGCTGAGCAGGTCATCACCCGTGAGTTCCAGGTAGGCGTGACCGCCACCGAACAGCCGGGGGAACAATTCCTGTACGCCTGCATTGACGCGGTCGAAGGTTTCCTTGAAACGCTGACGTGTCTCGCGGTCAATCTTCTTGATGGCATTTTCCAGCGTTTCCATTGCGCTGGTGAGGTCGCCCAGTTGCGTATCCAGGTAAGTCTTGCGCTCGCTCTGCTCGGCATGTTCCTGGATCGCAGCGAGGTTCACCGGCTCCAGGCGCGCGATCTTCTGCCCGAGATCGGTCAGCTGCTGGCGCCATTGGGTAGCATCGACGTCTTCGGCCAGTTCCGCGAGCAGCGTTTCGAGATCGAGTCCGGAAGCCGCGATGGCCTCGGCCAGTTGGTCGGCGCGCATTTGCAGCGCCTGGGCGGCCAGCCGCTTCTCAGACAAGCCTTCGCGCAGCGCGGATAGTTCCTGTTCCAGATGGTGCCGCTGCTGCTCGAGCCTGCGGAATTCGATATCGCAATCTTCCAGCGCACGGCGAGCTTCGACCAGTTGGCGGTCCACCAACAGGCGCTGGTCAAGATAGGTCTGGCGCTCGGCTTCCAGTTCCGCGATCGGATCGGAGCCCGCCGCCAGTTGGCCGGCGATTTCGCTGCGGCGTGCCTCGATCTGGCGTATCTGGCTATCCATGCGCGCCAGCGCCTGCTCCAGCGACGTCAGCGAGGAACGTTTCGATTCCATGCTCAGCGCCAGCGCGTGTGCCTGGTCGGCTGCCTCGCGAGCGTTCATGCGCGCTTCTTCACGTGCTTCCAGCAACGCCCGGCGTTCGTTTTCGAGCTCTCGGCGCTGGTCCTCCAGATCGCCCATATTGTTGACCGACTCATCCAGGCGCGCACGCGCCTCGCGCGTCTGCGACTGCAATTCGTCCATCTGCTCGATCAGCGCGGAAAGCTCGCCGGCCACTTTTTCGGCGCGCGCACGCGCGGTCTCGACCTTGCCGCGATGACTCTGCAACTGTCCTGCCAGTTCGGACTGGCGCCGGTGCGCGTTATACAGTTCGCGCTGCGCATCATCGCGGGCGCGCTCGGCCTCGAACTTGCTGGTGCGCAGATCATCCAGTTTCGCGCCGGCTTCTTCGATCTGCGCTTCCAGCGATTCAATCTGTTCGGTCAGCACACGGATGTCGCGCTCACGCGCCAGCACACCTATCTGGTTGCCTTGCGCACGGCGCACCCGCGCCCAGCCTGGGCCCAGCCATTCACCGGAGCGCGTGATCACCGATTGATAAGGCGCCAGCGCGGAAAGCCCCGAGACCCGGCGGTGCGCCTCCTCGACGCTGTCGGCGACCAGCACATGGCCGAGCATCGTGATCGCGGCGGCCGGGCCGCGCACGTGCGCAGCCAGCGTGCCGGCCGTAGCGGCACCACCCTCGGCGGTATCCAGCAGGCCTATATCGGCGTTGCTCAGCGTTGGGAGCTCGCGCGCGAGATCATGCGCACTGTCGACCAGCACATTGTCGATGAATCCCGACAGCACCGTTTCTACCGCGGTTTCCCAACCTGCTTCCACCTGCAGTACTTCGCCCAGGCGACGCTTCTTGTCGAGGCCGAACTGCGCCAGCCATTGGCTGGCGGCGCTTTCTTCCTGACCCAGGGCCGCGTGCTGCAAGGCCTCCAGCGAAGCGAGGCGGCCGCGCGCGGTCTGCAGTTGCTGGCGCGCCTCGTTGAGCACGCCTTGCACTTGGCGCTCTTCGTCGAGCACCTTTTCGTAGCTCAATTTGTGCTGGTCGAGCAGGCCACCCAGCGACTCGACCCGTTCGCGCTGCGTATCATGTTCGTTATGCAATTGCTCGGCAGCCGCATCGAGCGCGGCAACATCCATGGCCTTTTGTTCGGTTTCCAGCGTCTCCTTACGCTTGCCCAGATCGATCGATTGACGATCGAGATAGGCCAGTTTGGTGCGTTCCACTTCGGCGCCACGGCTCGCTTCGCCCGCCGTGCGCGTGTAGGTATCCCAGCGCTGTTGCCAGTCAGCCAGCTTGGCCTCGGTGTCGCGCTGCGCTTCAGCGGTTTCATCCTGCATCTGGTGCAAGGATTCCAGTTTCGGCTCGCCCTCGGACAGCGCCAGGCGCAAGGTCTCGACCTGCTCGCGATCGGTGGCTATATGCGCGGCAAGTTCACCATGCTCGCGCTCGGCATCCTGCTGCGCACGCTGCAGACGCTCGGATGTTTCACGGTTATAACGAACCTGCTGTTCGACTCGCGCAATCTCCGCGCCAACCTTGTAGACCTCGGCCTGCACCGCATTTAGATGTTCGCTGGCTTCGGCGTGGCGCTCGCGGGCCGCCTCGATCTGTGATTCAACCTGACGCTGCGCGGCGAGTCGCTTTTCGATGTCGATTTCCGCCGCGGACAAACCTTGGCCCTGGCCTTCGTGCTGGCTCTTGAGTCCCCGGTATTCCAGTGCGCGCAGCTCGGCCTCCTTGCGGGTCTGCTCTTCTTTATAGGCCTTCCAGCGTTCGGCCGCGCGCGCTTGGCGGTTGAGATGTTCAAGCTGCTTGTCCACCTCGTCGCGTACATCGCGCACGCGGTCGAGATTTTCACGTGTTGCCTTGATGCGGCTCTCGGTTTCCTTGCGGCGCTCCTTGTATTTGGAAATGCCGGCCGCCTCTTCAAGATGCGTGCGCAGCTCTTCCGGGTGCGCCTCGATGATCTGGCTGATCATGCCCTGTTCGATGATCGAGTAGCTGCGTGGGCCAAGGCCCGTACCGAGGAACAGGTCGGTGATATCGCGGCGCCGGCAGCGCGCGCCATTGAGGAAGTAGGCCGACTGCCCATCCCGCGTCACCTGGCGTTTCACCGAGATTTCGGCGTATTGGCCGTATTCGCCCTGGATCGTGCCATCGGCGTTGTCGAAGATCAGCTCGACCGTCGCCTGTCCTACTGGCTTGCGCGCATTCGAACCGGAGAAGATCACGTCGGTGAGCGAATCACCACGCAAGCGGCTGGCTGCGCTCTCGCCCATCACCCAGCGAATCGCGTCGATGATGTTGGATTTGCCGCAACCATTGGGCCCCACCACACCGGTCATATTGGTAGGCAGATGCAAGGTAGTCGGGTCGACAAAGGACTTGAATCCAGCGAGTTTTATCGTAGTTAGGCGCATGCAGATTCAATAGTTCGGAAGTTGATGGCCCGCCTGGGCGGGTGACGGGTCACTGTGCCAAACGCCGGACAACGTCGCAATGCATTCGGCCTCCTGCCCGGAGCGTGACCCGAGCGACTGATTGGAATCAATCTGGAACGCTGGCGTCGATGGAAAGCGCGTGGATACCGTTATCCAGCAATTCCCCAAGGGCAGCGTAAATCAGCCGGTGCCGCTTGATCGGCGACAGGCCAGTGAAATCGGCACTCACGACCCGCACGCGGAAATGCCCCTTCCCTTCATTGGCGTGGCCCGTGTGCTTGTGGCCCTCGTCCAGCACCTCGAGCGCGACGGGATGAAGCGCGTCAGTGAGACGCCGACGGATTTCCTCGACCATGGCGGTCGTCATGCCGGCAATGTCTTGCGGAAGGGCTTGACGCTGACGCTGGCATAGACTTCGGCAGCAACATAAGGATCGGCCCTGGCCCACTGCTCGGCTTCGGCAAGCGAAGCAAACTGCGCGACGATCAGGCTACCGGTGAAACCGGCCGGGCCGGGCTGTTCGGCGTCGACCGCCGGGAATGGGCCCGCCAGCAACAGGCGCCCTTGCTCTTGCAGCTTTTCCAGGCGTGCCAGGTGCGCACCGCGTGCCGCCAGGCGGCGTTCCAGGGAGTCAGGATGATCCGTGCCGGTGATCGCGTACCACATAGGTTGTCGTGCTCCCTCAGGCAATCGCTGATTTTAGCCGACTGACGTTCGTCAGACGCGATTCCTGACATCACGCCCTGCTCCAGCCCTCGCCAGCGGCGCAAGCTTGCATGGCCCTGAATGTTTCAGGTGCGCCGGGGTGCATGCCCTGTCATTTCAGGACGCTCCGGCATCTAGCCCATCAGTCATGGGAGCCCGCGCTTGACGGGCGCAAACATGGTGTTATAGTTAACTACAACACCGGTCCACGAGATCACTAGGAGAGCCGTCATGAAAGCACCGAACCCGATCGCCATCACCGCTGCGGTTCTGTTGACCACGGTCAGCCTGATTGCCCTGAGTCCCAGCACTTCCAGGGTCCACGTTACCGAAATCAACGGCGCCAAGGTCATTGACCTGGCCCCGGTAGAAGTCCATCCGACATCCAGCGACTTGCATGCCGCCACCTTGCTGACTTCGGCCAGCCTGACGATGACCAACTCGCCGGTCATGGATGCCGCGGAAAGCGGCGCCAGCTTGCTCGGAGCGCAATTGGCCATGCCTTACTATTCGTTTGGCTCTACCAAGTTCGCCAGCATCAGCAAGGAATAATCCATGTCCATCACCTGGAACGACAGCGTCCCGATCTATCGCCAGCTCCGCGAACGTGTGGTGGCGATGATCCTGGACGGCGCCTTGAACGAGGGCGACCCGCTGCCGTCAGTGCGCCAGGTGGCTGCGGATTTCCAAATCAATCCGCTCACCGTATCCAAGGCGTACCAGGAACTGGTCGACGATCAACTGGTGGAAAAAAGGAGGGGACTGGGCATGTTCGTTACCGATGGAGCACGCGAGGCATTACTCAAGTCCGAACGCGAGCGCTTCCTGCGCGAGGAATGGCCAACGCTGTTTGCACGCCTGCAGCGCCTGGGGCTGGACCTGAAAACCCTGATGCGCGAAGCGTCGCAAGACCCGGAGAGCCATTCATGAACGCGGTCATTACCGCCAGCAGCCTGAGCAAGCGCTACAAGCATGCCACCGCTCTGGACGACGTAAGTTTCGAGATCCAGCCCGGCCGCATCGTCGGCCTGATCGGCCCGAATGGCGCGGGCAAGACTACCGCCCTGAAAGCCATCCTGGGGTTGACCGACTTCCAGGGCCAGCTGAACGTGCTGGGATTCGACCCGCGCACCCAGCGCGACAAGTTGATGGAGCAGGTCTGCTTCATCGCCGATGTCGCCGTGCTGCCGCGATGGATCCGGGTACGCGAAGCGATCGATTTCGTCGCCAACGTGCATCCCCGCTTCAACCGTGCCAAATGCGAAGCGTTTCTCGCCCGTACCAAACTGGTGCCTGATCAGCGCGTGCGGCAAATGTCCAAGGGCATGATCGTGCAACTGCATCTTGCGCTGGTCATGGCGATCGACGCCAAGGTGCTGGTACTGGACGAGCCGACCCTGGGCCTGGATATCCTTTACCGCAAACAGTTCTACCAGAGCCTGCTGGAAGACTATTTCGACGAAAACAAGACGATCATCGTCACGACCCATCAGGTCGAGGAGATCGAACACATCCTTACCGACCTGATGTTCATCCGCGACGGCAGGATCGTGCTCAACACCGACATGGAGGCCTTGGGCGAACGCTTCGCGGAAGTAATGGTGGATGCCGGCATGGCCGCCGCCGCACGCCAGCTCAATCCACTGGACGAGCGCCAGGTATTTGGCAAGAGCATCTTCCTGTTCGACGGCGTCGATCACGCCCGACTTCAAACTCTGGGCGAGATCCGCCGTCCGTCCGTCAGCGACCTGTTCGTCGCCACCATGAAGGGAACCTACGCATGAAAACCCTCTACTGGCTGATCAAGCGCGAATTCTGGGAACACCGCGGCGGCTTTCTGTGGGCACCGTTGATTACGGGCGGCGTATTCTTGCTGCTGAACGTGATGGGCATCATCAGCGGCGAGGTTTTCGGATCGCGCCTCGGTTTCAACATCGGTGACCGGGATGGGCAAAATAGTCTTGCCGCCATGATCCATTCGCTCGACGCGCGTCATATGGAGATCGTGGGTTCCGGACTGGACCTCGCAATGTTGTCCGCGACTTCCCTGATCAGCGTGGTGCTGTTCTTCGTCGTATTCTTCTATTGCCTGGGCGCGCTCTATGACGAGCGCCGCGATCGCAGCATCCTGTTCTGGAAATCGCTACCGGTGTCTGACACTGCCACCATCGTTTCCAAGGTCATCGCCGCAACAGTGCTTGCGCCGATCATCGCCGTGGTATGCGGCGTGCTGACCGGCATCGCCATGCTGCTGCTGTTCGCCATCACCCTTTCCCTGCATGGCGTAAGCGTGTGGTCGCTGTTGATGGCGGCCCATCCGTTCCAGGTCACCGGCTTCCTGATTGCCTCCATTCCGCTTTATCTGATGTGGGCACTGCCGACCGTAGGCTGGTTGATGCTCTGCTCAGCCTGGGCCAAGAGCAAGCCCATCCTGTGGGCAATAGTGATTCCGGTGGCGGTCGGCGTGATGATCAGCTGGTTCAACCTGCTTGGTTCAGCTGGACTGCGCAGCGGCTGGTACTGGCGCGACATCGCCGCCCGCATCCTGTTCAGCGTGTTTCCTGGCGGCTGGCTTCGTGATGCCGCCATGCGCGAATTTGGCAACGACGCACAGTCAATCAGCGGCTTCTTCACGCTGTCCAACTCCTACGCAGTGCTGGCGACACCCGATATCTGGATCGGCATCGTCGCCGGTGCCGCCATGCTTGCCGCCGCGGTCTGGTTCCGCCGCTGGCGCGACGACAACTAACCTGCGCCCTTGCCCATCGGCAAGCCAGATCTGAAAGGGGAGCATCACTATGAAGCATCAACGCGCGGCTTTTCTGCTGGCCATGTGCACCACGCTGGCTGCTTGCGATCCGAGTACTACGATTGGCGACAGCGGCGGCAAGATCGTGCTGAGGAATAACCTGCTGACGCTGCACGTCGATGGCAAGCCCGACGCCATGATTAGCGCCAAAGGCGATCTCGATATCGATGCCAGGCCGATCTCGGCCACACCGGCCGAACGCGGCATGCTGATGCTTTATTACCAAGACGTGCTGGCGATGCGCGAGCAGAGCCTGCAGATGGGCCAGGCCGGCGCCAAGCTGGGCTTCGAGGCCATGAAGAACAAGCTCAGCGGCAATTCGACTACCGAAAGCAAGAAACACCTCGACGATGAAGCCAGGCTGCAAACACGCCAATTGCAGCTTAAATTCTGCCAGGACCAGATCGACATCAAAGCCGTCCAGGGTCAGCTCGCCGCGCAACTCTCTGCTTTCGCCCCCTATGGAGCCATCGTCAGCGACAAGGACATCACCGATTGCCAGAAGGATGCAGCCGATTGAACACGGTCCCGGACAAGCCATCCGATCCTCGCCAACCAAACATCCGGAACAGCTCATGAAACACGCAACCGTATGCAGTACCCTGGCATTGTGCAGCTTGCTGGCGGCGTGCGGTGATCATTCGGCCGATCGCTCCATCACCTTCATCCATTCAGGCGATCACCACCTGCTTTCCGTAACGGGCAGCGTGAACGACATGGCGCATGGCAGTATCCGCCTGGGCGATGGGCAGGTAACGATACGTGCCCAGGACGCGCCAGATGCCATAATCACAGCCGAGGGCGATCTGCGGATTCGCGAGCAAGCGGTTGCGGTCGATCCCGCGGAACGCGCACTGCTCAAGGCCTACTACACCAGCGCCATGATGATCCGCACCGATGGCATTGCTACCGGCAAGGCCGGAGCCGAAGTCGGCGAACAGGCGGTAAAAAGCGTTGCAACGAGGTTGGCCAATGGCGATCCCGACCAGATCGAGCACGACATCGACGCCAAGACCAAGTTGGTAAAAGAGGCGGCAATGAAGATCTGCCTGGATCTTGGCAACACCATGAGCAGCCAGCATCAGCTGGCCGCCACGCTGCCTGCGTTCAAACCCTATGGCAATGTCATAAGCCCCAGCGACGTAAGCGACTGCAGCAAAGATCAAAATGACTGACCCGCTGCCAGCACGGCCATGCCGCTGCACAGCGCAACGGCACGGCCGCTAAAGCAGTCATCCGCCACCGCCATGGATACCGCCCTTGGTCAGTGCGCGCGGGTCGAGCAGCTTCTTCAGGTCATCCTTGGAAAGCCCCGAGCTTTCCATCGCGACATCGATGATCGGCCGTTTTTCCTTGTAGGCCTGCTTGGCGATGGCCGCGCCCTTTTCGTAGCCGATCACCGGATTTAGCGCCGTGACCAGGATCGGGTTCATCGCCAGGGCCTGGTTTACGCGCCCGGTATTGACGCGAAAACCCGCAATTGCCCGATCGGCCAGCAGGCGCGATACGTTCGCCAGGATGTGGATCGATTGCAGCAGGTTATAGGCAATCAGCGGCAACATGACGTTGAGCTGGAAATTGCCGGATTGGCCCGCAACGGTAATCGCCGCATCGTTACCGATCACTTGCGCCGCGACCATCGCGGTAGCTTCCGGAATCACCGGATTCACCTTGCCAGGCATGATCGATGAACCTGGCTGCAGCGCCGGCAATTCGATTTCGCCCAAGCCCGCCAGCGGACCGGAATTCATCCAGCGCAGATCATTGGCGATCTTCATCAGCCCGACCGCCAAGGTTTTGAGCTGACCGGAAAGCTCGACCGCGGCATCTTGTGCTGCCATGCCTTCAAAGTAATTCAGGGCGGAATCGAAGCGAACATTCGTGAGCTTTTTCAGTTCACGTGCGACAGCGCTACCAAATTTGAGGTCCGCATTGATGCCGGTGCCTACCGCAGTACCACCTAAAGGCAATTGCCGCATGCGACGCAAGCTGTCCTGGATCCGCCCGATGGCCGATTCGATCTGCGCCGACCAGCCGGACAGTTCCTGCCCGAAAGTCACCGGCATGGCATCCATCAGGTGCGTGCGTCCGGTTTTGGGGACATTGCGCAACTGTCGGGCGCGGCGATCGATCACGCGCTTGAGATGCTTCAACGCCGGCAACAATTGTTCGTGCGTGGTCAATGTCGCACTCACATGAATCGCGGTCGGGATGACGTCGTTGGAACTCTGCCCATAATTGACGTGATCGTTCGGATGAATGGTGCTGCCGCCATTCGCCGCAAGATGCGCAATCACCTCATTGGCATTCATGTTGGTACTGGTACCCGAGCCCGTCTGGAAAACGTCAATCGGGAATTGGTCGTCGTACTGTCCGTCGGCTACCGCCAGGGCCGCCTTGCGGATCGCGGCGGCCTGGCCTTTCTTCAAATAGCCCAGGGCGAGATTGGCGTCCGCGGCAGCCGCCTTGATCAGCCCGAGCGCCCGGACGAACGCGCGCGGCAAGTGCAGTCCGGAGATCGGAAAATTGTCGATCGCGCGCTGGGTCTGCGCGCCGTAGAGGGCGTCGTCAGGCACCTTCAATTCGCCCATGCTGTCGTGTTCGATGCGGAAACCGCTCATGGCTATGCCTCATGCTTGGGGTCGCCCCACTATAAGCCTGCCGACGCCGGAGAGCCGCTCAATGTAAAATGGCGGATTCTGATCCCCGGAAGCTGCCCGATGTCCACCCACGCCCTCACCGCCCTGTCACCGCTGGACGGCCGCTACGCCAGCAAGACCGAGGCGTTGCGCCCGATATTCAGCGAATTTGGCCTGATGCACCGTCGCGTGCAGGTGGAAATCGAATGGCTGCTGGCGTTGGCTGCCGAATCTGGCGTCGCCGAGCTGCCCGCATTCACGGCGGCGCAGATCGCCACGCTCAAGGCCATCGCCACGGATTTCAGTGTCGAGGACGGTGCGCGCATCAAGGCGATCGAAGCCACCACCAATCATGACGTAAAGGCAGTGGAATACTTCATCAAGGAACGCATCGGCAACGATGCGGGGCTGGCACAAGCCAAGGAATTCGTGCATTTCGCATGCACCAGCGAGGACATCAACAACCTTTCCTATGCGCTCATGCTGCGCGATGCACGCACCCACGTATTGCTCCCGTGGCTGGACAAGATCACTGCCAGGCTGCGCGAGCTTGCGCACGCCAATGCCGAGCTGCCGATGCTGTCGCGCACGCACGGCCAGACCGCCTCTCCCAGCACCCTTGGCAAGGAGCTGGCCAATGTCGTGGCACGCCTGGAGCGCCAGCGCAAGCAACTGGCGGCCGTGGAGATCCCTGGCAAGATCAATGGCGCGGTAGGCAATTACAACGCGCACGCCATCGCTTATCCGGAAGTGGACTGGCGCGCGTTCTCGCAGCGTTTCGTCAGCGGCCTGGGCCTGGACTACAACCCGTACACCACCCAGATCGAACCGCACGATGGCGTGGCCGAATATTGCGACGCCGTGCGCCGTGCCAACACCATCATGATCGATCTGGCGCGCGACGTATGGGGTTACATTTCGCTGGGCTATTTCAGGCAGGCGCTGAAAGCCGGCGAAGTCGGCTCCTCGACCATGCCGCACAAGGTCAATCCGATCGACTTCGAGAATGCCGAAGGCAACTTCGGCCTTGCCAATGCGTTGCTTGGCCACTTTGCCGAGAAACTGCCGATCAGCCGCTGGCAGCGCGATCTCACCGATTCCACGGTACTGCGCGCGCTCGGCACCGCGTTCGGACATACGCTGGTGGCGCTGGAATCGCTCCAGAAGGGCCTTGGCAAGCTCAACGTGAATGCCGATCGCCTGGCCGCCGACCTCGACGCCAGTTGGGAAGTATTGGCCGAGGCCGTGCAAACCGTGATGCGCCGCTACGGCCTGCCCGAGCCTTACGAACAGCTCAAGGCGCTCACCCGAGGCCAAGGCATGACCCGCGAATCGATGCGCCAGTTCATTACCGGCCTGGCATTGCCTCACGATGCCAAGCAGCGCCTGCTCGATCTCGCGCCAGGTACCTACACGGGACTTGCCGGCGATCTGGCAAAGATGATCTGACCGCCGGACCGGACAAATCAGCGTGGCATTTGCCATGATGGGCGCCGTCCGGTTGCAACGAGTCTCATGTCGCCTCTTTCCGAATTCCTGATCTTCACCGGCATCGGTGCGCTGGCCCAGTTGGTGGATGGCGCGCTGGGCATGGCTTATGGGGTTACCTCGGCGGGCATGTTGCTGGGCATTGGCATGCCGCCGGCCCTGGCCAGCGCAAGCGTGCACTATGCGGAAACCTTTACCTGTGGCGCGTCCGGAATCAGCCATTGGTGGGCCGGCAATGTGCAGCGCCGATTGTTCCTGGTACTCGCCATCCCGGGTGTAATCGGCGCGATCATCGGCGCCACCCTGCTCGCTCATCTGCCACCGACATGGATAAGGTATTTCCTCACGCCATATCTGCTGGCCATGGGCCTGTTCCTGCTCTTTCGTAGCACACGACGCAAGGAACGCCGGCAGGATGTCCCGCGTGGCACGGGTCTGTTGGGATTCGTCGCCGGCTTGCTTGATGCCGCGGGCGGCGGCGGATGGAGTGCGCTGACGGTGACCACCATGGTGGCGCGCGGACAGGAACCGCGCCTGGTGATCGGCAGTGTGCACCTGGCCAAGTGCATCGTGAGCCTGGCGGCCAGCATCACCTTTCTGCTCAGCATCGGGGAAAGCAAGCTGCACGTCGTGCTTGGGCTGATACTGGGCGGGGTGATCGCCGCCCCCTTCGGCGCGTGGCTGGTTCGCAGGCTGCCGCCTCGGGTGTGCACCTTGCTGGCTGGCTTGACCGTGCTGACGTTAGGCCTCTACAACTTCTATCGAATCCTGCGCTGAGCACGGGGCTGGTCCGCTTACAATGCCAGCCCATGATCCCCAGACAATCCCCCCGCAAGCCACTGCCGATCGAAGTACGCGGCACTACGAAGCAGCCGTTCGGCATGAGCCCGGCGCAGTTCTTGCGCGACTACTGGCAAAAACGTCCACTGCTGATTCGCAACGCCTTTCCCGATTTTCAATCCCCCGTCGCGCCGGAAGATCTGGCCGGGCTTGCCTGCGAGGAAGGCGTGCTGTCGCGCCTCATCCGGCACGACGAACAACGTGAGCACTGGCGCGTGAAAACCGGTCCGTTGAGCGAAAGCGATTTTGCCAAGACCGGGCATGCCAACTGGACGCTGCTGGTGCAGGACGTCGACAAGTGGGACATGGACGTGGCCGCCCTGCTCGATCACTTCAGCTTTCTGCCAAGCTGGCGTGTGGACGATGTCATGATTTCCTACGCCGAACCCGGTGGTGGCGTGGGTGCGCATGTCGATCAGTACGACGTGTTCCTGTTACAGGGCCTGGGCCAACGGCATTGGGCCATCAGCACCGATCCGCATGCGCCAAAGGATTTCCGCAGTGACGTGGAACTCAAGCAGTTGCAAGCGTTCGAATCCACCCACGAATGGCTGCTGGAGCCCGGCGACATGCTGTATTTGCCGCCCGGCGTTCCCCACGATGGCGTGGCCTTCGGCGGCCCCTGCATGACTTTTTCGGTGGGTATGCGGGCGCCATCGCACGCCGAACTAGTTGGCGACCTGGCCGACTATCTGGCCGAACGTCTTTCCGACGAGCAGCGATATACCGACCCGGACCTGGCTCCAGCCAAGCGCAGCGGCGAAATCGATCCGACAGCGCTGAAGCGCGTGCGAGCCTCGCTGCCACTCACGGCCGGGATGGAAGAGGCCGTATTGGCCGACTGGTTCGGCCGCTTCATCACGCGCTATCGGAGCGCGCAAACGCCCCTGCCTCCCGCCAAACCGTTGAGCGATGCGGCCTTGGTGAAGCAATTGGCGGACGGTGCATCGTTGTTGCGCCATCCATGGTCGCGCCTGGCCTGGTCGCGCTGCGGTTCGCAGTGCACGCTGTACGCCAATGGCCATGCCTACCCGGCATCGACCGCGCTCGCTACGCAACTCTGCGCGCAACGCATCCTGTCGCCCGTTGGGGAGCTAACTGCCGAGGAGCGCGCACTGGTGCTTGCGCTGGTCAATGACGGACATTTGATTACCCGTCGCCTGCGTGGACGACGCGCTTGACCGTGACGCCATCACCGGAAAGCCAGCCGCGCGCCATCGAAGGGCGCGAAGAACTTGCCGCTATCCGCCTGCAACTTTTGGCAGCCACCCGCTACAAGCTGGCGATCTATCTGCCGGCCTTGCCGGCGGACGTGCTCAGCCGGCCAGCGGAACTGGCCGAGCTGCGCCGGATTGCGACCTCGGGCCGCGGCGCGGAGATCCGCCTCGTGCTAGGCGATCCGGCAGCAGCCCTGCGCTCCGGCCACCGTTTGATTGACCTGGCACAGCGGGTTCCCAGTACCTTACAAATCCGCATGCCGGTCGAGGATGACGCAAGCACCATTCGGAACAGCCGGGCCTGGCTGCTCAACGACAGCCTGGGCTACCTGTTTCTACCCGATGCCGAACGGCTTGCGGGGCGGGCGGCCTTGAGCGACGGTCCGGGACTGGCGCCTTTGCTGCTGCAATTCGACCAGTTGTGGGGGCGAGCCGTGCCGGCTACCTCATTGCAGCCCCTCGGCTTATAGACCCCTGGCTGAACGGCCATGAAGACGGGCCACCAGTCCGCCGGCCAGCCAACCGAGGGAAAAACGGCCAGGCCTTGCCATCATTGGACTTGCGCTCACCGGCGCAAGACCGGCTCGTTCCATTCCGATCGTCAATCGGCTTGCCGCGCCGCAGCAGCCACAGGCTATAATTAACAGGATTTTTCGCCAGCGAACCGCCACGATCAGGCGGTCGCTGCAGGCCCCCTTCCCTGCCGGTGGTGACGTGAGCACAAACCTGATCCGCGAGTTCTTCGAATCCTCGCAACTCGCAGGCGGCAACGCCGATTACGTTGAATCGTTGTATGACGCATGGCTTGCCGACCCCCAGTCGGTACCCGCCGAGTGGAATACTTACTTCAAGACCTTCAAAGGCCGCGAGTCGGGAGATATTTCTCACACCGCGGCCATTGCGCGTATAGAAGCCGCGCAAAAGCAGCGCTTTGCCGTTGCGGCGGCCACCCCCGCCAGCGACGAGCACGCACGCAAGCAGGCAGGCGTACTGCGCTTGCTGACCGCCTATCGTTCGCGCGGCCATCTCGCCGCCGACCTCGATCCGCTGGGCCTGGCCCACAAGATGGAAGCGCCCGACCTCGGCCTGGCATTCCACGGGCTCTCGGACGCGGACCTGGATACCGAATTCGACTGCGGCAATTTCGCCGGTGGCGGCCAGCCCATGAAGTTGCGCGAGCTGTACGCCCGCCTGAAGCGCATCTACACCAGTACGGTGGGTGCGGAGTTCATGTACATCTCCGACCACACGCAACGTAACTGGATCTACTCGCACCTGGAGCGAGCCAACGCCAGCCTGGACAAGGCGGGCAAGCAACGAGTGCTCGACGGGCTGACCGCGGCCGAAGGCCTCGAGCGCTACCTGCATACCAAGTATGTCGGCCAGAAACGCTTTTCGCTGGAAGGCGGCGACAGCCTGATCCCGATGGTGGATGAGGTAGTCCGTGCTGCCGGCGACAACGGCGTCAAGGACCTGGTCATCGGCATGGCCCACCGCGGCCGCCTGAACGTGCTGGTGAACATCCTCGGCAAGCCGCCGAAAACCCTGTTCAACGAGTTCGAAGGCAAGTTCGAACACCACGAGGACGATCCGGCCCATTCCGGCGACGTGAAATACCACATGGGCTTCTCTGCCGATGTGCGCACGCCCAAGGGCGGTGTGCACGTCGCCTTGGCGTTCAATCCGTCGCATCTGGAAATCGTCAATCCGGTGGTCGCCGGCTCCGTCCATGCGCGCCAGGTTCGTCGCCGCGACCATGAGTGCACGCAATCGCTCGCCATGCTCATCCACGGCGACGCCGCGCTGGCCGGCCAGGGCGTGAACATGGAACTGTTCAACATGTCGCAGGCGCGCGGCTTCAAGATTGGTGGCACGCTGCACATCGTGGTCAACAACCAGGTCGGCTTCACCACCTCCAATCCGCAGGACGCGCGTTCCACGTTGTACTGCACCGATCTTGCCAAGATGGTCAACGCGCCGGTGTTCCATGTGAACGGCGACGATCCGGAAGCGGTGATCCAGGTCACGCGCCTGGCCTACGAATTCCGCAAGCAGTTCCGCAAGGATGTGGTGATCGATCTGGTGTGCTACCGCCGCCACGGCCATAACGAAGCCGACGAACCGGCCGCCACGCAGCCGGTGATGTACCAGATCATTCGCAAGCGCCCGACCACCCGCGAGCTTTACTCGCAGCAATTGGTGAAGGAAGGCGTGCTGGCCGAAGGCGACGCGCAAAAGCAGTTCGAGGCTTACCGCGACCGTCTCGAAGCGGGCGCGGCGATGACCGACCTGCACCCGTCCCTGACCAAGGATGTGGAAGTGGACTGGAGCCAGTTCATCGGCGGCAAGCTCTCCACGCCGGCCAACACCACCGTGCCGAAGAAGAAGCTGGTCGAACTGGCCCAACGCATCCTGGACGTGCCGAAAGACCTGACGCTGCAATCGCGCGTGGCAAAGATCTACGACGACCGCCGCAAGATGGCCAGTGGCGAGCTGCCGGGAGACTGGGGTTTTGCCGAGAACCTCGCCTACGCCACGCTGATCGACGAAGGCCACAACCTGCGCATGGTCGGCCAGGATTCGGGCCGCGGCACCTTTTTCCATCGGCATGCCGTGCTGCACGACCAGAAAGATGGCCGCACTTACATGCCGCTGGCGACGCTGCGCCCGGATGCCAATGTCGAGGTCATCGATTCGCTGCTCAGCGAAGAAGCGGTGATGGCCTTCGAGTACGGCCACGCCACCACCGATCCCTACACGCTCAACATCTGGGAAGCGCAGTTCGGCGACTTCGCCAATGGCGCACAGGTGGTGATCGATCAGTTCATCAGCTCCGGCGAGGCAAAATGGGATCGCCTGTGCGGATTGGCCCTGTTCCTGCCGCACGGTTACGAAGGCCAGGGACCGGAGCACTCGTCCGCCCGCCTGGAGCGCTTCCTCCAGCTTTGCGCGCTGGACAACATGCAGGTTTGCGTGCCGACCACGCCGGCCCAGGATTTCCACATGATCCGCCGGCAAATGTTGCGCCCGGTGCGCAAGCCGCTGATCGTGATGACGCCGAAGTCGCTGTTGCGCCACAAATTGGCCGTGTCTACGCTGGACGAGCTGGCCAACGGCAGCTTCCAACTGGTGATCGGTGAGCATCGCGAACTGCCGGCGAAGAAGGTCAAGCGTGTGGTGCTGTGTTCGGGCAAGGTCTACTACGACCTGCTGGAGGATTCGGAAAAGCGTGAACTCAAGGACGTCGCCATCGTGCGCGTCGAGCAGCTCTATCCGTTCCCGCGTCCTGAAGTAGTGGCCGAACTGGAAAAGTATCCGGCGGCCAAGGAAGTGATCTGGTGCCAGGAAGAGCCCATGAACCAGGGGGCCTGGTTCCAGATCCGGCACCATTTGCAGGCCTGTGTCGGCAACAAGCAAAGCCTCTCTTACGCCGGTCGTGCACGATCCCCGGCGCCGGCGGCCGGCCATCTCAACGATCACATTGCCGAACAGGCGTCGCTGGTCGAGCAAGCGCTGGTCGCACCGATCGGCGACGATCAATCTGCTGAATAATATCCAGGATTCTCGCGCTCACGGATGAGCGACCAACCCCAGGATCATCTATGTCCACCGAAGTCAAAGTCCCTGTTCTGCCCGAGTCCGTCTCCGACGCCACCATTGCCACCTGGCACAAGAAAGCCGGTGACGCGGTCAAGCGCGACGAGAACCTGGTCGACCTGGAAACCGACAAGGTCGTGCTGGAAGTGCCCGCTCCGGTCGATGGCGTGGTCAAGGAGCTGAAGTTCCAGGCCGGCGACACCGTAAACAGCCAGCAGGTGATCGCGATCATCGAGGAAGGCGCTGTGGCAGCCGCACCAGCCCCTGCGGCGGCGGCGCCCGCACCGGCCGCACCGGCCCCCGCCCCATCCGCGCCGAAGGCTGCCGCCAAGGGCGCCGAAGATCTTTCCCCCGCCGGCCTGCGCGTGGCTACCGAGCAGAGCATCGACCCGTCCAAGGTCTCCGGTACCGGCCGCGACGGGCGCGTGACCAAGGAAGACCTGGTCAATTACGGCAAAGGTGGCGCCCCCGCCGCAGCACCGGCCACGGCGCCGACGCCAGGTTCGCGTCCGGAAGAACGTGTGCCGATGACGCGCATCCGTGCCCGCATCGCCGAACGTCTCATGCAATCGAAGAATTCGATCGCGATGCTTACTTCGTTCAATGAAGTGAACCTCGCCGAAGTCACCAAGATGCGCAAGACGCTGGGCGAGCAGTTCGAAAAGGCAAACGGCGTGAAGCTCGGCTTCATGAGCTTCTTCGTGAAGGCAGCGGCCGAGGCGCTCAAGCGCCACACCATCGTCAATGCTTCGGTCGATGGCAACGACATCATCTATCACGGCTATCAGGACATCTCGATCGCCGTGGCTACCGAAAAGGGGCTGGTGACGCCGGTGCTGCGTGACGTGCAGAACATGAGCTTCGCCGACGTCGAGCGCGGTATCGCCAACTACGCCAAGAAGGCGCGCGAAGGCAAGCTGGGGCTGGAGGACCTGCAAGGCGGCACCTTCACCATCACCAACGGCGGCACGTTCGGTTCGCTGCTGTCGACACCGATCGTCAATCCGCCGCAAAGCGCGATCCTGGGCATGCACACCATCAAGGAGCGCGCCATCGTTGAGAACGGCCAGGTGATCGCCGCGCCGATGATGTACCTGGCGTTGAGCTACGACCACCGCATCATCGACGGCAAGGACGCGGTGCTGTTCCTGGTCGATATCAAGAACCAGCTGGAAAATCCACAGCGCATGCTGCTCGGCATGTGAGCGCCCCGCTCACATACGACTAGGCAATGAAACTCCGGTGGCGGGACGTGCGCAAAGTCGCACGCTCGCCACAAAGACAAAGCTCCCTTGATGCGCTTTTTGTGAGCGCACCACGTTTCAAGGAAAAATCATGAGCGATAAATTCGACGTCATCGTCATCGGCGCCGGCCCTGCCGGATATGTGGCCGCGATCCGCGCCGCCCAGCTGGGCCTGAAAACCGCCTGCGTGGATGCCTTCGTCGGCAAGGACGGCAAGCAAGCGCTGGGCGGCACCTGCCTCAACGTGGGCTGCATTCCTTCCAAGGCACTGCTTGATTCGTCCAAGCAGTACTTCAATCTGTCGCACAATCTTCCGGCGCACGGCATCACGGTCGAGAACGCGAAGGTCGACATGGGTACCTTCATCGGCCGCAAGGACAAGATCGTCAAGCAATTCACCGGCGGCATCGGCCAGCTGTTCAAGGCCAACAAGATCACCCCGTTCTTCGGCAAGGGCAAGCTGCTGAAGGGCAATAATGTCGAGATCACCGGCAACGACGGCAGCAAGCAGACGATCAGCGCCACCAATGTCATTCTGGCCCCCGGTTCGGTGCCGATCGAGCTGCCCTTTGCCAAGTTCGACGGCAAGAACATCATCGACAATGCGGGCGCACTGGACATCAACGAAGTACCCAAGCGCCTGGGCGTGATCGGCGCCGGCGTGATCGGCCTGGAACTGGGCAGCGTATGGAACCGCCTGGGTTCGCAGGTAACGATCCTGGAAGCACTGCCGGATTTCCTCTCGGTCGCCGACGCCGACGTCGCCAAGATCGCCGCCAAGGAATTCGCCAAGCAGGGCCTGACGATCAAACTCGGCGCCAAGCTGACCAAGGCCGAGGTCAAGAAGAATGAAGTCGCACTGACCTATGAAGACAAGGACGGCTCGCACGAACTTGCCGTCGACAAGCTGCTGGTGGCTGTGGGTCGCCGTGCCTACACCGAGGGCCTGCTGGCCGACGACACTGGCGTGAAGCTCGACGAGCGCGGACGCATTGCGGTGGACGAACACAACCATACCGGTGTGGATGGCGTGTGGGCGATCGGTGACGCCGTGCGCGGCCCGATGCTGGCGCACAAGGGTTCCGAGGAAGGCGTCGCCGTGGCTGAATGGATTGCCGGCAAAGCCGGCCATATCAATCTTGAGACGGTGCCGTGGGTGATCTACACCGAACCGGAAATCGCCTGGGCCGGCAAGACGGAGAAGCAGCTGAAAGATGAGGGAGTGCCGTACAAGATCGGTACCTTCCCGTTCGCAGCAATCGGCCGCGCCGTGGCCATGAATGAAGCCATTGGCCAGGTAAAAGTGATCGCCCATGCCGAAACCGATCGCCTGCTCGGCGTCCACATGGTCGGCCCTGGCGTGTCCGAGCTGATCGCCGAAGCCGTGGTGGCGATGGAGTTCAAGGGCTCGGCCGAAGATCTGGCCCGCATCGTTCACGCGCATCCGACCTTGTCCGAGGCCGTGCACGAGGCCGCGTTGTCGGTCGACAAGCGCGCGATCCACAAGGGCAACTGAGGCATAGCGGCTGTGCTCGACGGCTCGCTCGTGGCGACATGAGCGGGCCGTCGCATTTTTCCAGGGTGCAAGCGTCCAGCCTCCGAATATCAAGTGCCTGCATGGGCTGAAACTTACGCAATGATGCTATCGCGATTCATCGCTGCTCCTCTTTCCATCATCCCATGAGCCTCTTATGCCTCAACCCACGGCCCTGTGCGTCTATTGCGGCTCCAACTCCGGCAGGCATCCTGAGTATGTCGAAAGCGCCCATGCTTTCGGTACGGAGCTGGCGCGGCGCGGTATAGCGCTGGTTTACGGCGGAGGAAAAGTAGGCCTGATGGGCACCGTCGCCGATGCGGTACTGTCGGAAGGAGGCAAGGTTATCGGCGTCATCCCACGCCAATTGGTGGAACGCGAGGTGGCACATCCCCGTCTCACGGAAATGCATGTGGTCGAAACCATGCACCAGCGCAAGACGCGCATGTACGAATTGTCGGACGCCTTTGTCGCCCTGCCCGGGGGTTTCGGGACCATGGACGAGATGTTTGAAATGCTCACCTGGGCACAATTGGGCTTGCACAAATACCCATGCGCATTTTTTGATGTGCGGGGCTACTACACGCAGCTGCGCGAGATGATGGATCACATGGTGCACGAGAATTTCGTTCGCAAGGCGCAGCGCGAAAGCATCTGGTTCGGTGATTGCATGGAGACATTGTTCGACTGGATGGCTCATTATGAGAGTGGCTATATGCCCAAGTGGATCGACAGCAGCAGCGTCGAAGCCTGAAACCTCCCATGCCTTGCACGGACATTCGCCATGACCGCTTCCAATGACTTCCGCGCCTTCCGCATCCATAACGATGCCGGTTACCGCGCAAGCATCGAGACCATGAATACCGATGCGCTCAGTGCGGGCGAAGTGCTGGTGAACGTGGCGTATTCGTCGGTGAACTACAAGGACGCCCTCGCCGGAACCGGCAAAGGCAGAATTCTGCGTCAATTTCCACTCAACGGTGGCATCGATGCCGCGGGGGTGGTGGCAGCCTCCACCGATCCGGCCTTCAAGGAAGGCGACCGGGTGCTATGCACCGGCAGCGGCCTTTCGGAAACGAGCGATGGCGGCTACGGTGAATACGTCCGGCTGTCCTCGCAATGGACGATTCCCTTGCCTGAAGGACTGGACCTGCGCCAAAGCATGATCCTGGGCACGGCTGGCTTTACCGCCGCACTGGCACTGCTGCGCATGCAACACAATCGCCAGTCGCCCGCGCTCGGACCGATTGCCATCAGCGGCGCCAGTGGCGGCGTGGGCATGCTGGCGATCGACATCTTCAGCCGGGTGGGCTACGACGTGCACGCCATCAGCGGCAAGGCCGAGCATTTCGATTTCCTGCGCAGTCTCGGTGCGGTGGAGTGTATCGACCGCCACACATTGAGCTTCAGCGGCAAGCCGATGGATTCGGCCCGCTTTGGCGGCGCGCTGGATAACGTGGGCGGCCCCATGCTCGCCGGGTTGCTGCCGCAGATCGCTCCCTATGGCAATGTCGCCATCTGTGGCAATGCTGGCGGCATCGCCTTCGACAGCACGGTCATGCCGTTCATCATCCGCGGCGCCAGCCTGCTCGGCATAGCCTCGGCGGGTACTCCGCGCGACCTGCGTGACGAGGTATGGCAACATCTGGCCAGTGACTGGAAACCTCGCCATCTTGACCGTATCGCCACCCGGGAAATCAGTCTTGACCAGCTTCCAGACGTATTCGAGCGTATGCTGGCAGGCGACTCGTTCGGCCGCACTGTTGTGCGTATTGGCAAGGCGTGATGCGCCTAAGGCAACACTGATCAAGTACCGCCGCCGTCATCCGTCCTGGCGGCTCGCAGACCACACGGCCATCGGCAAGGGCAGACTGGCGGCCGTCGAGACGGCCGACCGCACTCGGCTTGAGGTGCGAGGAAGGGATGGACAGACAGAACGGGCCCGACGTGTTGAATTTCACGTGGCGGGGTGATGGCAATACTTGATCAGTATTGCCTTAAACTTGGAAGCGTCGCCGCGGCGACTTAGAATTGACGAATCAACAAGGGGACTCCCAGCTTATGGCACGCATCCTGATTGTCGACGACTCCCCGTCGCAGCTTCTTGGCATCAAGCGCATCGTCGAAAAGCTCGGCCATGAAACGCTGACAGCCGAAGACGGCGCGGCCGGTGTCGCGGTAGCGAAGCAGGAAAAGCCATCGCTGATCCTGATGGACGTGGTCATGCCCAACCTCAACGGTTTCCAGGCCACCCGCACGATCAGCAAGGATCCCGAAACCGCGCACATCCCGATCGTGCTGGTCACGACCAAGGATCAGGACACCGACAAGGTTTGGGGCATGCGCCAGGGCGCGAAAGCCTATGTGACCAAGCCGATCAAGGAAGAAGAATTGATGGCCGTCTTGAAGGAACTGCTTCCAGCGTGATTCCCCGCGCAGGGTGAATAGGGAGCGGCGAAAGCAAAGTGGCGCTTTTCCGTTCTCTATCCACCACTGGCGATTTCCCTGCTTAGCGCCTCGGATCGTATTGCGCGAACTGCGCGCGCAACGCCTCGTATGCCTCGCGCTGCGATTCGCTCTCTGCCGCGGGCACCCGGATCGATACCTCCACCAATTGGTCACCGGGCGGATGGCCTGGCAGGCCGCGCCCCTTCAGACGCAACTTGCGGCCCGATTGCGTGCCCGCAGGTATGCGCAGGTCGACGGTGCCGGCCAGGGTAGGCACCGGTACCGCAGTACCCAACGCCGCTTCCCACGGGCTGACCGGCAAGACGTGCAATACGTTGCGGCCGTCCAGCTTGAAGCGCGCGTCCTCGCGGATACCGACTTCAAGCAGTAAATCCCCATTCGGGCCACCCGCCATGCCAGGCTGTCCCTGTCCGCTGAGGCGGATCACCTTGCCCGGCTGGATGCCCGCGGGAATCTTTACCTCCAGGATCCGCTCGCTGCCACTGCCATCGTCCAGGCTCAGCCGCGTGCGTCCACCATCGAAGGCGGTCTGCAGGTCGATTTGCACGTGGGCCTGCACGTCACGGCCCCGCCGCGCGTGGGATGCCCCATGCCTGCCGGATGCCGCGCGGCCGAACAGACTTTCGAAGAAATCGCTGAAATCACCCTCGCCGGCTTCGCCAAAATCGAAGCCCTGCCCTTGCCCCCAGTTCGGCGGGGGCCGGAATTGCTCGCCCGGCCTGTATCCACCGGCGCGTAGCTGGTCGTAGGCCCGGCGTTTTTCTGTATCGCGCAATACTTCATTGGCCTCGTTGATCGCCTTGAATTTGTCTTCGGCGCCGGCTTCCTTGTTTTTGTCCGGATGATACTTGCGCGCCAGCTTGCGATAGGCCGCCTTGATGTCAGCCTCGCTGGCATCGGGCTTCACGCCCAGGATGTCGTAATAATCTTTGAATTCCACTGCCACTCCCCGGCACTGATCTAGGGATGCTCTGATCCATTCTACGCAGGTGTCACCGTGGCTGTCTGTCGAGACGGCGCACCGAAGGCATGCGGATAGACAGCCACGACCCCAACGTATTGAATTTAGATTGATGGGTTGATGTCCAGAATGGATCAGAGCATCCCTTGGCAACACGCACAGACCGCCACGGATCATCGTCCGTGGCGGTCACCTTCGCAATATCAATCGATATGCGCGGCTATGACTGCGCGGTGTTGATGGTGATGCGGCGTGGTGCGGTTTCCGCCTTCTTGGGTATCACAATTTCCAGCACGCCATGCCTGCCGTTAGCGCTGACATTCTCGGCATCGGCACTGTCTGGCAGACTGAAACGGCGGTGGAAACTGCCGTGCGCGCGCTCTACCCGGGTAAAACGCCCACCTTGTTCATTTTTCTCGACCGTGCGTTCACCCTTGATGGTAAGCACGCCCTTTTCCATGCTTACTTCGATGTTGGCCGGGTCGATACCAGGCACATCCACGAAGATCACGAAGCGCTGGTCTTCCTCCTTGATGTCCACGCGCGGCGCCCACTGGCTGGTTACCACGTTGGAGGCGTCGCTTTCCCCCTGCTGGAAAAAGCGATCGAACATCTGGCGAATGTCCGAGGGCAGGGTCGCTGTCGTATCCCAAATTGCGTTGCGGCTCGTAGTCATATGCTTTCACCTCAAATGGTTGCGGTGGCGGCCACCGCCTGGGCGCTAAATAGTTCCGCTCCCCCGTTGTTTCAAGGCGACAGCTCTCCCCGCTGGCGGTAGCATGCGCGGCGTTGCCATGGCTTCAGCGAGCGCGTTCATGACCATCCAGATCGGCCAGACCCTGCCGGATATCGACATTGCCGTCATCGACGTGGACGTCGACATCCGACGTGCCTCCACCGCGTCGCTGTTTACCGGGCGCAAGGCGGTACTGTTCGCCATGCCCGGCGCCTTTACCCCGACCTGCTCGGAGCGCCATCTGCCGGGTTATGTAAAGCACTACGAGGCCTTCAAGGCGCGGGGGGTGGAGGTGTATGGCATGGCCGTAAACGACGCTTATGTCATGAAGGCCTGGGCCGCTTCGCAGCACACACCCGCCGGCCTCCTATTGCTGGCCGATGGAAACGGAGCATTTACCTCGGCGCTCGGACTGGAAACGGATGGCAGTGCCTATGGCCTGGGCCTGCGAGCACGTCGTTTTGCCTTGTACGCGGACGACGGCATGGTGGAGCAACTGTATGTGGAACATCCGGGCGAGCTCCGGGTGACCACCGCCGAAGCGATGTTAGCCGCGCTACCGCCTCGCTGATAATTCCTACAAAACAAAGAGATTAAAATCACATTACGAAGGTAGCTTCGCCTACAGAATCATTCTGCAGAACATGCGCACAGCTGAGCGCCCAGGCAAACCGCCTGTGCCATGGGACAGCGAGCCGCCACTTCTCGGAGAATGATTTTCATGAAAATCCTTGCGTTCGCGATGCTGATTTTCACTTCATCGTTGGCGTTTACCAGCCAGGCCACGACGGTATCGGGCGGAGTCATCTACTTCACTGGAGTAGTTTCAGTACCGGCGTCAGCAGCCTTGGTGGATCGTTCACCAGGGCCGGTGAGTTCCGGACACAGCAGCCAGGTAAACACGCTGGAAAGCGCCCGTCGCATGCTCTTCAGCGACTTGCTCGATTACTACGCGACCTATGCACCCAAAAATGCCAAGGTGGTCAGCGCGACTTATAACTGAGTCATCCTCATCGGAGCCACTGACAGGCGAAGCAAGGCGGCGATTGACGCTACATGTGCTTATCGGCAACAACAAGAAAGCCCCGGCAATCCGGGGCTTGATCTCTTGCCAGCGGGTTATTCCGCAGCTCCCGTGTCCATAGAGCCGGATTGCACTGGCGGAATGCTTTCATCCGTTTCGAGTTCGTCGCCATTGCCCTCGTCGGCATCCAGCCGCACTACGCTCACCAGCGATTCGTCAGCCGGCAAGCGGATGAGCGTCACACCCTGGGTATTACGGCCGAGCTGCGAGACTTCCGTTACGCGAGTGCGCACCAAGGTGCCCTGGTTCGAAATCAGCATCAGTTCGTGCGCTTCCGAAACTTGCGCCGCAGCGACGAGGGCGCCATTGCGATCCGAACATTGGATGCCGATCACGCCCTGTGTCCCGCGGCCTTTCTTGGGGAATTCATCGAGCTGGGTACGCTTGCCGTAACCACGCTCGGTGGCGGTAAGAATGTCGCCTTCAGCCGCAACGATCAACGATACGACTTCAGCATCCTCGGCCAGCTTCATGCCGCGCACGCCGGTGGCGGTACGTCCCATCGAACGCACCTCACCTTCGTCGAAACGCACGACCTTGCCATTGGAGGCGAACAGCAGGATATCGCTGTTGCCATCGGTAAGTTCGACGCCGATCAGCGCGTCGCCCTCGTCCAGGTTGATCGCGATCTTGCCTCTTTGCAATTGATAGGCGAATTCGGTAAGCGGCGTCTTCTTTACAGTGCCCTGTGAAGTGGCAAAGAAAACATAGCGATCTTCACTGTATTCGTGCACCGGAAGGACGGCTTGCACTTTCTCGCCTTCAGCCAGCGGCAGCAGATTTACCATCGGCTTGCCGCGCGCGTTCGGGCCAGCCTCTGGCATCTGGTACACCTTCAACCAGTAGACACGGCCGGTGCTGGTAAACGTGAGCAATGTGTCGTGCGTATTGACCACCCACAACTGCTCGACAAAATCCTCTTCTTTCAACGCTGATGCCGAACGACCTTTGCCGCCGCGGCGTTGGGCGCGATAGAGGTTGGCGGGCTGGCGCTTGACGTAACCGGCATGCGATAGCGTGACGACCACGTCTTCCGGCGCGATCAGGTCCAGCACGTTGAGATCTTCCTGAGAATGCTGGATCTCGGTGCGGCGTTTGTCGCCGAATTCCGTCTTGATGGCTTCGAGTTCATCGCGGATCACGGCCAGCAAGCGCGCAGGATCTTCCAATATCTGGATCAGGCCATGGATGGTGTCGAGGATCTGGCGATATTCGTCCGAGAGCTTT
The DNA here is from genome assembly GCF_044904675.1 of Dyella jejuensis. Lineage (NCBI taxonomy): Bacteria > Pseudomonadati > Pseudomonadota > Gammaproteobacteria > Lysobacterales > Rhodanobacteraceae > Dyella > Dyella jejuensis. The sequence goes on from NZ_JADIKJ010000002.1 coordinate 90,919, forward strand.
TCCTGCTCCAGGCCGGTCAGGCGATGCAGGCGCATGGCCAGGATTTCCTGGGCCTGCGTGTCGGACAGCTGGTAGCCATCCGCTTTCAGGCCATCGCGCGGATCCATGTCTTCCGGACGCGATGCCTGCGCACCTGCAGCGGCCAACAGCGACCCCACCATGCCCGGTTGCCACTTGCGCGCCAACATGCGTTCGCGCGCTTCCTGCGGCGATGCCGAGGTCTTGATCAGCTCGATCATCTCATCGATGTTGGCGAGCGCGACAGTGAGGCCTTCGAGGATATGAGCGCGGGCGCGGGCCTTGCGCAACTCGAAAATCGTGCGCCGGGTGACGACTTCGCGGCGATGACGGATGAATGCCTCAAGGATTTCCTTGAGGTTGAGCGTGCGCGGCTGGCCGTCGGCCAATGCCACCATATTGATGCCGAAGGTAACCTGCAGCTGGGTCTGCTGGAACAGGTTGTTGAGCACTACATCGGCCATTGCATCGCGACGGATCTCGATGACCACGCGCATGCCATCCTTGTCGGATTCGTCGCGCAGTTCGGAGATGCCTTCAAGGCGTTTTTCCTTGACCAGTTCGGCGATCTTCTCGATCAGCCGCGCCTTGTTCACCTGGTAGGGCAACTCGTGGACGAGGATCGTCTCGCGACCGTTGGCTTCGGTCTCGATCTCGGTACGGGCGCGCACCAATATACGGCCTCGGCCCGTGCGATAGGCTTCGACGATACCCGCCGCGCCATTGATGATGCCGGCAGTGGGGAAATCCGGGCCCGGCACGTACTGCATCAGTTCGTCGACGGAAAGCGAGGGCTCATCGATCAGCGCGATCGTCGCGGCGACGACTTCGGTGAGATTGTGCGGCGGCACGTTGGTCGCCATGCCCACCGCGATGCCTGCCGAACCGTTCACGAGCAGGTTCGGCACGCGCGTGGGCAGTACCAGCGGTTCGTGTTCGCTTTCGTCGTAGTTGGGGCCGAAATCGACGGTTTCCTTGTCGATGTCGGCCAGCAGCTCGTGGGTGAGGCGCGCCATGCGCACTTCGGTGTAACGCATGGCCGCGGCATTGTCGCCATCGACCGAGCCGAAATTGCCTTGACCGTCGACCAGCATGTAGCGCAACGAGAACGGCTGCGCCATGCGCACGATCGCATCGTAGACCGATGCATCGCCGTGCGGGTGGTATTTACCGATCACGTCACCGACGACACGCGCGGATTTCTTGTAAGGCTTGTTATAGGCATTGCCCAACTCGTTCATCGCGAACAATACGCGCCGATGCACCGGCTTCAGGCCGTCACGCACATCCGGGAGGGCGCGTCCCACGATCACGCTCATGGCGTAATCGAGGTAGCTCTGGCGCATTTCGTCTTCGATATTGACGCGAATGACTTCTTTGGCGAGCTCTGCCATCAATAGGCTTCCCTGGTAACGAATAAGAGCCTCGCGACAGGCGTGTCATACGCTTGTCGACAAGGGTCAGGCGGTAGCTTGAAAGTGTACCACAACGGCGCTCGAAAAGTCCTTATTTAAGCCTTTTAAATCAACAAGTTATGAGCGAGATTTGGCGCGCCGGAAAAGCAGTGTCCGGGCGCTCGCAAAATTGACGAGCGCAGCAAAAAGCGAACCGACGCCGACGGCCAGCGCCGGCCACCGGTGCAGGCTTGGAAATTCCATCAGGCAGACCACGAAAGCGGCGTAATTCACTATGGCCCCGCCACTCATCAAGGCCATCCAATGCAGCCATTCGGCCGGCAAGGAGTGACCACTCTGGCGTGCGGCAAACGTACGGCTGCGATTCCACCACCACGTGGCGGTAGCCGCCAGCAGGAAGGAAATCACCCTGCCGGCATAGGGATTGAAGTGCACAAAACTGACCAGCAATTGCACGATGCCCGCGTCGATGACAAAGCCGATCAGCCCTCCGACCGCGAACAGCATCACCTCGTGACGCAACCTCATGCGGCGAACACGGCTCGCATGCGTTCGGCGCTCGGCTGTTCGATGACGCCGCGCTCCGTGACGATGGCATCGATCAGGGAAGCGGGCGTGACATCGAACACCGGGTTCCAGGCCTGGGCACCCTCGATCACCGTGCGGCGTCCCGCCACGCTGAGCAGTTCGGCCGCATCGCGCAATTCGATCTCGATGTCATCGCCCGAAGCGGTGGCCATGTCGACGGTGGACGACGGCGCGACGACCATGAATTTCACGCCGTGGTGGCGGGCCGCAATGGCCAGCTGGTAGGTACCGATCTTGTTGGCGGTATCGCCATTGGCGGCAATGCGGTCCGCGCCGACAATCACCCATTTCACCTCACCGGCCTTCATCAGGTGCGATGCGGCCGAATCGGCAATCAGTTTCGCTGGAATGCCATCGCGGACCAGTTCCCACATGGTCAGGCGCGCACCTTGCTGCCAGGGCCGGGTTTCTCCCGCATAGACATGGAGAATGCGCCCAGCAGTGACGCCAGCGCGAATCACGCCTAGTGCCGTACCGTAGCCGGAGGTCGCCAGCGAACCGGTATTGCAGTGGGTCATGACGCTGGAACCCGGCTCGATCAGGGCCGCGCCCAATTCGCCCATGTGGCGATTGGCGGCGAGGTCTTCGTCCTGGATCGCCTGGGCCTCACGCTCCAGCGCCGCGGCGTCCGCACCTGCATCGATACGCGCCTTCATGCGATCGAGCGCCCACATCAGGTTCACCGCCGTGGGGCGGGCTGCGCGCAATTGCGCCAATGCCTGATCCAGGTGGGTACCTCGCTGCGCGGCAAGCACCACGCCCCAAGCTGCGGCAATACCGATGGCGGGCGCGCCGCGCACGGCCAGATCCTGGATCGCCTGGGTGACAGCCTCTGCATCATGGCAGTCAAGCCACTGCTCTTCGGCGGGCAGCAGGCGCTGGTCCAGCAGGCGCAGGTAATCGCCACACCATTGCACGGCGCGGATGGAGTCGTGGGTCTGGGTAAGGGAGGCAGAAGTCATCGCGCCATTCTATCAGGGCAACAAGACTCGATTGGAGCCTGGAATAAGCAAGCATGGGACATGTGGCCCGCGTTCCTTGCATGCCTCTCGCCGCTCCCCTGCCCCTGTTGATGTGCCTTGTTGTCAGGCTCTTTCCCGCAGCCATTGATGGACTGCCGGGGCGATTTCGCGTTGGGCGCGGCCGGACACATAGATGCCAATGTGCCCGCCTTTGAATGCCAGCTCGCTGTAATCGGCCGTACCCACATATCGCCTCAGCGCTCGCGATGCATCCGGCGGTACGAGATGATCCTGGGTGGCATAAATATTCAGTACTGGCTGGGTAATCATTCCCAGGTCAACCGGTAGCCTACCGATCTGCAACTCACCTTTGATCAACTTGTTCTGCTGGAAAAAGTCCTTGGTGAACTGACGGAACGCTTCGCCAGCCTGGTCGGGCGAATCGAAGATCCAGCGCTCCATGCGCAGGAAATTTTTCAGCTCGGCCGGGTTGTCGAGAATGTCGACCATGCTGACGTATTTCTGCTGATTCAGGCGCAGCGGCTTCAGCATCAGGTACACCCAGTTCATCAGCTGCGCGGGGACATTGCCCAGGGTGTCGACGAACAGGTCCACATCCATGGCCTGTACCCATTGCGAGAGCATGTTGTCAGGCGTGCGGAAATCCACCGGCGTCACCATGGTGACGAGGTTTTTCACTTTTTCCGGATGCGTCGCGGTGTAGCAAAGCGAGAACGTACCGCCCTGGCAGATGCCCAGCACATTGATCGCATCCACCCCGTGGCGCGCTCGAATGGCATCGATGCAACGATCGAGGTAGCCGTTGATGTAATCGTCCAGGGTCAACCAGCGATCGGCACCATCCGGGTAACCCCAATCGAGCAGATAGACATCCTCGCCTTCCGCCAGAAGGTTGCGAACCAGCGAGCGATCGTCTTGCAGGTCGGTCATCCAGACCGTGTTCACCAGTGCGTAGACGATCAACGTGGGCACTTTCGCGGTCGGCTTGCTGGCGCCCTTCATATGCCAGACCGTGAGCTTGTCCTCGCAATAAGCCGCTTCACGCGGCGTATTGGCGTACTCCTGCTCTCCCAGGCCACGCAGATTCTGCAAGCCCGCGGCAAGTTTGCGCTGGAAGGCAGCGACTTCGTTGAAGGCCTGCTGGGGATCGATGTGCAATGGGCTTTGCATGGCCAATCCTTACTTGCGCTTGCCAGCGGCCGAGCGCGTCGTCTTGGTGGGCGGCGAGGAAGTAGTCGCCTTGCCGTTACGGCCGGCCGGCTTGCGTTCGACCGGCTGCAGCGTTGCGGTCGATTTGCTATCCGCCAGCGCGCGCTTGAGTGCGGCAATTTCTGCCTTTAATGCATCCACCATGGGAGCATCCGCCTGCGAATGATGCTGACCGTGGGATTTGAGTTCGCGTCGCAACTGCTGCACGCGCTGGCCAAGACTGTCCACCTCGCTGCGCGTAGGAATACCCAATTCCCGGCAGAGCTGCTCGGTCTGCTGTTGTTGCAGCTTGCGTACTTGCATCTGCGCATTGACCAGTTCGCCGAACACATCACGAAACTCGTCGGTCAAAGCCATTTCCGAATAGGCGTCTTCCATGGCGTCGACCCATAGATCGTAGAGCGCCTTCATGGAGTCCAACTGCTTGCCAGGCTGCGCGTGCTCGGCAAGCGAATCCTGCAGGCGCGCGATGCCCTGCTTGTTCACTTGTTGCAGCAATGCCTGATAACGCGCGTGGATCTGCATGTATTCGTTTATGGCCGCCAGCAACGCCTGCTGATCCAACTGCTGTTCGCGCGTGATGCCTAACGCCGCCATGTGCCCTGGCATGCCCATCCCTGCGCGCTGCATCGCCTGCACCCAGGATTGCCATTGATGGTCCAGGCCGAAGGCGGATGCACTGTCGAGGCCGGTTAGTGCTTGCGCAAAAGGCTGGTTGAATGCTGCCAGGAAGGACTGAAGGGAGGCCGGTTGCTGCCAATTGCCCACGCCCATGTGGCCGAACTGCCCATGACCCACTCCGGCCCCGGCTGCCTGCTGCAGCCAGCTGCCATAGGCTTTAAGACTGGCGAGACTGCGCGTCAGCAGATCGTCCGTGGGAGCGGCGACGGGTTGTGCGACGAAGGGATTATGACTCCCCGCGGGCTGCTGCATATAACGCATCCAGGCATCCCAGGATTGCTGCGCAAACGCCTGGTAGTCCTTCAGGAAATCATTCGTCTGATCGGGCATGCCTGCATCCTCGAACTGAGGCGCCATCGTAGCAAAGACAAGCTTGCGGAAATGAAAACGCCCGGCTACAGAAGCCGGGCGTTTTCGATGATCAGCCTGTCAGAAAAGCTCAGGTACCGGTCGCCTCATCCTCGGTAACGGCCTTCATCGACAAGCGGATGCGACCCTGCTTGTCCACTTCCAGCACCTTGACCTTCACGATATCGCCTTCCTTGAGCTTGTCGGAAACTTTTTCCACGCGCTCATTGGAAATCTGCGAAACGTGGACCAGGCCGTCCTTGCCCGGCAGGATGGTGACGAAAGCACCGAAGTCCATCAACTTGGCGACCTTGCCTTCGTAGATGCGGCCCGGCTCGACGTCGGAAACGATCTGCTCGATACGCTTCCTGGCATCATCGGCGGCGAGGCGATTCACCGAGGCGATGATCACCGTACCGTCGTCGTTGATATCGATGGTGGTACCGGTTTCCTCGGTAATGGCCCTGATGGTGGCGCCACCCTTGCCGATCACTTCGCGGATCTTGTCCGGATGGATCTTGATGGTGAGCAGGCGCGGGGCATACTCGCTCATCTCCGAACGCGGGGTGCTGATCACCTTGGCCATTTCGCCCAGGATATGCAGGCGGCCGCGCTTGGCCTGTTCCAGCGCCACCTTCATGATTTCCTCGGTGATGCCGTCGATCTTGATGTCCATCTGCAACGCGGACACGCCGGCAGCGCTACCGGCCACCTTGAAGTCCATGTCGCCGAGATGGTCCTCGTCGCCAAGGATGTCCGACAGCACGACGAAGTCGCTGCCTTCCTTCACCAGGCCCATGGCAATGCCGGCAACCGGCGCCTTCAGCGGCACACCGGCGTCCATCATGGCCAACGAGGAACCGCAGACCGATGCCATCGAGGAAGAGCCGTTCGATTCGGTGATCTCGGAGACCACGCGCACCACGTAAGGAAACTCCTCGATGCTGGGCTTGACGGCCTGCACGCCGCGCTTGGCGAGACGGCCATGGCCGATTTCGCGACGCTTGGGCGCGCCGAAGCGGCCGGCCTCGCCCACCGAGAATGGCGGGAAGTTGTAGTGGAACAGGAAGGGATCCTTCGACTCGCCTTCCGGCGCGTCGATGATCTGCGCATCGCGGGTGGTACCGAGGGTGGCCACGACCAGGGCCTGGGTCTCGCCGCGGGTGAACAGCGCCGAGCCGTGCGTGCGCGGCAATACGCCAACGCGCACGGAGATCGGACGGATATCATCCAGCTTGCGGCCATCGATGCGGACTTTGGTTTTCAGAACGCCGTCGCGCATGGTGCGGTATTCGATCTCGGCGAACGCATTGCCGATATCCAGGTCGGTCCAGCCATGCGACGCTGCCGTTTCGGCGATACCGGCCTTGATCTCGCCCTTGAGCGCGGCAATGGCATCACGGCGCTCGAGCTTGTCGCGGATCGCGAACGCCTTCTCCAGGCGATCGCCCAGGATGCTGTGGATCGAGGCGAACAATGCTTCGTTGCGCGAGGGAGCTTCCCAATGGAATGCCTTGCGACCGGCTTCGGCGACGAATTCGTTGATCGCGTTGATGACCACCTGCATCTGCTGGTGACCGAACACGACCGCGCCCAGCATCACTTCTTCGCTGAGCAACTTTGCTTCGGACTCCACCATCAGCACGGCATTGGAGGTACCGGCGACGACCAGATCCAGATCCGAGGTCTTCAGCTCGGTCACGGTCGGATTGAGCAAGTACTTGCCGTTGGCATAGCCGACACGGGCCGCACCGATCGGGCCCTTGAACGGAATGCCGGCCAGGGTCAGCGCGGCGGATGCACCGATCATCGACAGTACGTCGCCATCCACTTCGGGATTCAGCGAAACGACCTGCGCGATGACCTGCACCTCGTTCTTGAATTCTTCCGGGAACAGCGGGCGTACCGGACGATCGATCAGGCGCGAGGTAAGCGTCTCTTTCTCGGTCGGCCGTCCCTCGCGCTTGAAGAAGCCGCCGGGAATGCGGCCGGCGGAGTAGAACTTTTCGACGTAATCGACGGTGAGCGGGAAGAAGTCCTGCCCCTCGCGCGCCTTGGTGGCTGCCACGGCGGTGACCAGCACCACGGTGCCGCCCATGCTGACCATGACAGCACCCGAAGCCTGGCGGGCGATTTCGCCCGTTTCCAGCGTGACTTCGTGATTACCGTACTGGAACGACTTGGTTACTTTCGCCACTGGGTTTGTCCTGAATTGAAAGGTGCGGCCATGGATGGCTGCTTCTTGATTTTCGCGATCATGGATGAGCGCAAAAATCAGCGACGCAGGCCGAGGCGCTCAATCAGGCTCTGATAGCGGCCCAGATCGCGATCCTTCAAATAGCCCAGCAGACGCTTGCGCTGGTTGACCAGCTTGAGCAGCCCGCGACGGGAGTGATGGTCCTGCTTGTGTGCCTTGAAATGATCGGTGAGGTGATCGATACGCGCGGAAAGCAGGGCAACCTGCACTTCCGTGGAACCGGTATCGTTCGGCGCGTGGCCGAAGTCAGCAATGATCTTGCCGGACTGTTCTGCGGTGAGGGACATGGGTATCTCTTCCTTAAAAGCGGGTGCGGAACTTGCGCAACATCACCGCCCGATGGCGTTGCGCAAGCTCCGACAGGTTGAATGAAAGCTCTGAATCAAGTGGGTTATTGTACCGAGCCCGAGCGCGTTGCAACAAGACCATGTTAAGCATGGCTTTTTCGTTTCCCCTCCCCGCATGAAGGCGGCGGAAGGTTAAAGCCGCGCAGGATACGCAGCCGGCCCTGCACATCGCAGTCGACCAGCGCCAACAGGCGCCCATCCGCGGCAAAGGCGGCGGATCGGCCACGCGGGAAAGCATCGGGCCAACTGATCTGGCGCCCCTGTGAGACGGCCAGGCTGGCCGCTGCATCCAAATGCAGGGCGGGGAGGTCCGACACCCCCGCTGACAAAGGCAGGACCCATTGATCCAGCACCTGTTCGCCCTGCTCCGCCGCCTCGCGCAGCTGATCCAGGGTCACCATGGCCGGCGTGCGGAAAGGATCGACCCATAGCCGACGCAGCGAGGCCAGGTGGGCTCCGCAGCCAAGGCTCTGGCCAAGATCGACCGCCAGGCTGCGGATATAGGTGCCTGAACCACACTCCACCTCGAGCATCAGCGTATCGGCGGTCCGGGAGACCAGTTCCAGCCGATCAACCTGCACTTCGCGGGGCGGAGCCTGAACGGCCTCTCCTCGCCGGGCCCTCAGGTATAGCGGCTCGCCATCCTGCTTCAACGCCGAATACACCGGCGGCACCTGGATGATGCGGCCTCGCAGCGGAGCCAATGCCGCCTCGACCATGGCGTCATCCAGCGCTGGTACCGGGCGCTGGTCGATAACTTCGCCCTCCCGGTCCGCCGTGGCGGTGATTGCGCCAAGGCGACATTCAGCGATGTAAGCCTTGCGCGACCCGAGCAGGTTGCCAGCGATCTTGGTCGCCTCGCCAAAGCACAGCGGCAGCAGGCCGGTAGCCAGCGGATCGAGGGCACCGGTATGGCCGCCTTTTGCAGCACGCAGGATGGCCAGCGCCATCTGCAAGGCTTTGTTCGAACTTACCCCCAGCGGCTTGTCGAGTAGCAAGATGCCGTGCAGGTCACGGGCACCGGGACGATGTCGGCGGCGGCTCATGGGCGGGATAACGTGTGAATCGTAACCGGAGAATGGTTCTGCGATGAGCGGGAAGGCCTTTTGTTACGTGCCATCCACTTCCCGATCCTTCCTCAACAAATGCTCGATGCGCTCGCCCTTGTCCACCGAATCGTCATACTTGAAACGCAGTTCCGGCACGCGGCGCAACCGCATTTGACGCGAAAGCGAGCGGCGGAATTCCACGGCCAGTTCATTGAGCGCCTTCACCGTCTCCCTCGACTGTTCCGGCAGCAGGGCCGTGACCCACACCGTGGCCCAGTCCAGGTCGCGCGTGACCTCGACATCCGAGACGCTGCATGATGGCAGCCCGTGGTCGCGCACGGCGGCATGGACGAGGGTGCCAAGTTCGCGGCGAAGCTCGGCGCCGACGCGGTCGGTTCGCTTGAAATCGCGTGAGGGCATGGATAACTCCTTCCCCGGAACGAGGAACAACTGGCGAATAGCTGGAGCGCGGATCGCCAGATTACGTCAAGTGAAAACCCGGACACGACATGCCCGGGCTTGAGTCATCAGGGGGATGGGATGTTCGTTTTGTCGCCACTTATCCCATATCCCTGCTTTTTACAGCGTGCGGGCAACCTCGATACGCTCGAAGCACTCGATTTGATCACCCACCTTCACGTCGTTGTATTGCTTCACGGCGATACCGCACTCCATGCCGTTGCGTACTTCGTCGACCAGTTCCTTGAAGCGGCGCAACGATTCCAGCTCGCCCTGGAAGATCACGGTGTTGTTGCGCAGCACACGGATCGGCTTGCTGCGTTTGACCGTGCCTTCCACCACCATGCAGCCGGCAACCGCGCCGAACTTGGAGCTGCGGAACACGTCGCGTACCTGGGCGACACCGATGATTTCCTCGCGCACTTCCACGCCGAGCAGGCCGGATGCCGCCTGTTTCACCTGATCGATCACGTCATAGATGATCGAGAAGTAACGGACATCCAGTCCCGCGGTATCGATAACCTTGCGCGCCGACGCATCAGCGCGCACGTTGAAGCCGATGATCAGCGCCTTGGACGCCGCCGCCAGCGTGGCATCGGACTCGGTGATGCCGCCTACGCCGGCGGCGATCACATTCACCTTTACGTTTTCGTTGCCGATCTGGCTCAGCGATTCGCGCAAGGCCTGCACCGAACCCTGCACGTCCGCCTTGACCAGAATGTTGAGGGTCTGCTGCTCGGATGCCTGGCCCATCTGCGCCATGATGTCCTCAAGGCGGTTGGCCTTGCTGACCATGCGCGTCTCGCGGCGCTTCAACTGGCGTTCGGCGGCCACTTCGCGCGCCAGACGCTCGTCGGCGACGGCAACGAAGTCATCGCCTGCTTCTGGCACACCCGAAAGGCCCAGCACCTGGACCGGAATCGACGGACCCGCTTCCTGCACGGTTTTGCCGGTCTCATCGACCAGCGCACGCATGCGGCCGTATTCGATCCCACACACCACGAAATCGCCGCGCTTGAGCGTACCTTGCTGCACCAGCACGGTAGCCACCGGACCACGGCCGCGGTCCAGGCTGGATTCGATCACCACGCCCGATGCCGCACCGTCCTTGACCGCCGTCAACTCCATCACTTCGGCCTGCACCGAAATGGCGTCCAGCAGTTCATCGATGCCCATGCCGGTCTTGGCCGATACCGGCACGAACATGGTGTCGCCGCCCCAGTCCTCCGGGATCACTTCCAGATTCGCCAGGCCTTGCTTGACGTTGTCCGGATTGGCATCGGCCTTGTCCATCTTGTTGACCGCGACGATCAGCGGCACCTTGGCGGCACGTGCATGCTGCACGGCTTCCTGCGTTTGCGGCATCACGCCGTCATCGGCCGCCACCACCAGAATCACGATGTCGGTCGACTGCGCGCCACGTGCACGCATTGAAGTAAACGCCGCGTGGCCGGGTGTATCGAGGAACGTGATGACGCCCTTCGGCGTTTCCACGTGGTACGCGCCGATATGCTGGGTGATGCCGCCCGCTTCGCCGGATGCAACCTTGGTACGGCGAATGTAATCGAGCAGCGAAGTCTTGCCGTGGTCGACGTGGCCCATGATGGTGACCACGGGTGGACGTGTGGAGCGCTCGCCATCGAGTTCCGCATTCTGCGTGTGCGCAGCCAGCGCCGCCTCGGCACCCTGGTCGCTGGCTTGCACTGGCTTGTGACCAAGCTCTTCCACCACCAGCACGGCGGTATCGAGATCGATGGTCTGGTTGATGGTTGCCATGACGCCCATCTTGAACAGCGCCTTGACCACTTCCGAACCCTTGACCGCCATCTTCTGCGCGAGATCGGCCACTACGTTGGCATCGCCGACGACGACTTCGCGCACGACCGGCGCGGTCGGACGGGAGAAGCCATGCGCACCACCCGCCGCCGGCGATCCGCCGCGCGTCGCTTCGCGCACGGAACCCTTGCCAGGCTTGCCGCGTTTGTTGGAACGGCGAGCGCGATCGGCCTCGGACAAGTGCAATTCACCGGCAGCAAAACGCTTGCCGCCTGGCGCCTCGTCACGGTCACGACCGCCATGACGCGCTTTGGCGCCACGATTGTCGGCGGCGGCGCCTGCAGCGGGCGCCGCAGGAGCTGGCGCGGGCGCCGGCGCGGGCACGACAACGGGCTTCTTTTCACGCTTACGCGGTTCATGGATGCGCGGCAGGATCATGCCCAGCGAATGCTGGTCGATCCGCTGCACAGCCGGTGCCTCGGGCGCGGCGTTCTTGTCTTCCCGCTGGACCGATTCGGGCGCCGGCGCGGAAACGACTTCTTCCTGCTCGACTTCGGGCTCTTCCTCGACCGCGCTCGCTTCTGCAGCGGCTTCTGCTTCGAGCCGTGCGCGTTCCGCCTCGGCTTCTTGCCGCGCTTCTTCCTCGGCGCGTTGATACGCTTCTTCCTGGCGCCGGCGCTCTACGTCGGCACGCTCGTTCTCTTCATGCTCGCGCTGCTGCTGCGATTCATGCAGCTTGCGCAGCGCATCCTCGCGCTCGGGCTCTACGCTCGCTTCTTCAGCAATCACGCTGCGCTTGACGTAGGTACGCTTGGCGCGCACTTCCACGTTGACGGTCTTGGCGCTGCTGGGCGTGCCGCGTCCACCGGGCGTGGCAACCTTCAGCTCGCTGATCTTGCGGCGCTTGAGGGTGATCTGCCGGGGCGATGAATCTTCCGCTTCGACGGCCACATCGGCCTTGCCATGGGTACGGCGCAAAAAGCCGAGCAGCTTCACCTTTTCGGTGCTGCTGATGACCTGCTCCGGATCGGAGAATTTCATGCCCGCTTCGCCAAGCTGGGTGAGCAGCTTGTCGACCGGCATGCCCAGCACCTGGGCTAATTGTTTGATCGTGACATCCGACATCGTGTTCTTTCTCCGCCGTTCCCGCGCTTATCGTCCGTACAAAATGTTTTGCACGGTCACCTCCGTCCCTGGTGGAGACCCATCGGCCTCCCGGCGCGCCCATCCGGGACGCGGCCGCCCGCGGTTAGCCGCCTTTCTCCAGCCGGGCAATCATCGGCGCACGAGCCGCCATGATGAGTGCCGCGGCACGCTCTTCATCCATGCCCTCGATGTCGATCAGGTCGTCGACCGCGAGGTCGGCCAGATCATCCACCGTGACGACGCCGCGCTCAGCGAGCGCGTAAGCCGTCGGTTCATCCATGCTTTCCAGTTCCAGCAACTCCTGCGATGGTTGCTGCCCATCGATGTTTTCCTCGACCGCCAGCGCTTCGGTCAGCAACGAATCGCGGGCACGGGCGCGAAGCTCTTCGACGATGTCTTCGTCGAAGCCTTCGATGGCCAGCAATTCGGCGCTCGGCACGTAGGCGATTTCCTCGACACTGGAAAATCCTTCCTGCACGAGGATATTGGCGATTTCCTGATCCACTTCCAGCTTGTCCATGAACAGCTGGCGCGCAGCTTCCTGTTCGGCCTCGCTCTTGGCGGCGACCTGGTCCTGGGTCATCACGTTGAGCTGCCAGCCGGTGAGCTTGCTGGCCAGGCGCACGTTCTGGCCGCCGCGGCCGATGGCTTGCGAAAGCTTGTCCTCGGCCACCGCAATATCCATCGAATGCTTGTCCTCATCCATGATGATGGACTGCACCTCGGCCGGCGCCATGGCATTGATGACGTACTGGGCCTGGTTTTCGTGCCACAGGATGATGTCCACGCGCTCGCCGTTGAGCTCGTTCGATACTGCCTGCACGCGCGATCCGCGCATGCCGATGCAGGCGCCGATCGGATCGGTGCGATGGTCGTGCGCCACTACCGCGATCTTGGCGCGGTCGCCCGGATCGCGTGCACAGCCCTTGATCTCGACCAGGCCCTGGCCCACTTCCGGCACTTCGAGCTTGAACAGTTCGATCATGAATTCCGGTGCGGCGCGCGACACGAACAACTGCGGACCACGCACTTCCGAGCGCACTTCCTGCAGATAGCCGCGCACGCGATCGCCGACGCGATGCGATTCGCGCGGAATCGTCTTGTCGCGCGGGATGAACGCTTCGGCATTGCTGCCCAGATCGAGGTAGACGTTGCCGCGTTCGACGCGCTTGACGATGCCGGTAACCAGCTCGCCGACACGATCCTTGAAAGCATCCACGACCTGCTGGCGCTCGGCCTCGCGCACGCGCTGCACGATGACCTGCTTGGCGGCCTGCGCGGCGATGCGGCCGAATTCGGCGTTTTCGATCTGTTGCTCGATGAATTCGCCGATGGCGGCGTCCGCGCGTTCGTCGGTGGCGTCCATGAGGCGCAGCTGGCGAAAGGGCGACTCCATCTCACCGTCGTCTGCGATCACTTCCCAGCGGCGGAAGGTCTCGTAATCGCCCGAGGTGCGGTCGATGGTGACGCGGATGTCCGGATCCTCATCCGGATAACGCTTTTTCGCGGCCGACGCCAGCGCGGCTTCCATCGCCAGGAAGATCACATCCCGCGATACGCCTTTTTCGTTGGCTACCGCATCAACCACCAGCAAAAGCTCTTTGCTCATTGCAACCACTCCGTGAACGCCGCTCGGCGCTCCATCGACAGATTGACCAGTCCAATACTCTATTTTTTCTTGCTCGGCTTGCGACCACCGGGCTTGGGCTGCGGCACATAACCGAGCGCCGCCCAGTCCGGCACGATACGCGCGCTTTCCACTGCGTCATGCCCGAATTGAAATGTCTTGCCTTCGGCTTCCAGCGCAATCTGGCTGCCTTCCACCGACACTACCCTGCCGCGCAAACGCCGACGACCATCAAGCGGCGCCTTGAGCAGCACCTTTACTTCCTGCCCGGCCACCTTGGCGAACTGCTCCGCCGTGAACAATGGTCGGTCGATCCCTGGCGAAGACACTTCCAGCAAGTAATGACCAGGGATCGGGTCTTCAACATCCAGCAAGGCCGAAAGCTCGCGGCTGGCAGCCTCGCAGTCGTCCAGGTTGACCTCCCGGCCCTCCGCGTCCAGATAGACGCGCAAGGTACTTTGCCCCTGCGAAGGGCTGAATTCCACACCGATGCATTCCAACTGCAGATCTGTCAAAACCTCGGTGAAGCGTTGTGCAAGCGCTTGCGTGTCCATTCTCGTCTACCGTCGCCAGAAACAAAAAATGGGCTCAAGCGGCCCATTCCCTTATCTCGCCGATGTCCCAACTCTTCCAGGCTCTTTCCTCGCAGCCACCGGCCAATTATGGCCCGATATGGCGCAACGCATCCTTGCGCCCAACAAAAAAGCCTCGCGAGGAGGCTTTCTTGTCCAAGAAAGATCTGGTAGCGGGGGCAGGATTCGAACCTGCGACCTTCGGGTTATGAGCCCGACGAGCTGCCAGACTGCTCCACCCCGCATCAGAGTCCGAGAATTCTAGCGATATGGCCGAATTCTTGCAAGCCTGAAATCGATCTTTTTCCTGTTTTGCGTAAGCGAATTACGCCTCTCAACCTACGAATGCCTGCTTGCACCAGCCAAGCAGCGGCCCCCAATACAGGCCCAGCGCGAGCAACGCCAATGCATTCAATGACAAAGCGATGCGTAGCGTGAAGTCGGGTTGAACACGCACTTCGGTACCAGCCACCGGCTTGTCGAAGTACATCACCTTCACCACGCGCAGGTAGTAGTACAGGCCAATGATGGCGAATACGGCACCGACAATCGCCAGCCACATCATGCCGGCATGAACGGCTGCCTGCAGCACCAGCAATTTGGCGAAGAAGCCGAACAGCGGCGGCACGCCTGCCAGCGAGAACATGCACAGCATCATCAGGAACGCCATCCACGGCGAACGTTGGTTGAGGCCCTTGAAGTCTTCGATTTCCTCGCACTCGAAACCGGCGCGGCTCAGCGCAAGAATCACGCCGAAGGCGGCGGTCGACATCAGCGCGTAGCTGATCGCGTAGAACATGGCGGCCGAATAGCCTTCCGGCCCCGCATTGACCAGGCCCAGCAGCAGATAGCCCATGTGGGAAATGGTCGAGTAGGCAAGCAGGCGCTTGATGTTCGTCTGCACGATGGCAACCAGGTTGCCGATCGCCAGCGACAACACTGCGATCGCCGCCAGCATGAGCTGCCAATGCTGGGAGAAATCTCCCATGCCAGTGGCAAGCAGGCGGAATGCCATACCAAAAGCGGCAAGTTTGGACGCCGAGCCGATGAACGCGGTGACTGCCGTAGGCGCCCCCTGGTAGACGTCAGGGATCCACATATGGAACGGCGCCGCGCCAAGCTTGAACGCCACGCCGATGACCATGAAGATCAGGCCGAACACCAGCAGGTGCGGCATCAAGCTATGCGGCGCCAGATCATGCAAGTGGACCAGGTCCAGCGTACCGGTGGCGCCGTAGACCATCGACATGCCGTACAGCAGCATCCCCGACGACAGCGCTCCCAGCACGAAGTATTTGATGGCCGCTTCCGAAGACAGCGCCGAATCGCGATTCAATGCGACCAGTGCGTAGGACGAAAGCGTCAGCAGCTCCAGGCCCAGGTAGATCATGACCAGATTGCCGGCCGAAACCAGCAGCATCACGCCCAGTACCGCGAAGATCATCAGGGTGTAGAACTCGCCCTGAAACAACTTGCGGTCCATCAGATAGGGCCGGCCATAGATGAAGACCAGGATCGTGGACAGCAAGGCGAAGACCTTCAGGATCTCGGCTACGCCGTCGCGGATAAACATGCCATGGAAGGCCGTCACGGCGCCATTGGGCTGTCCGGATACCACCAAATAGATGGCCACGAGCAGGACCGCGATGGAAAGCCAGTGCAGAATTCCGCGCTGGGTCGGCTTCATGAAAGCGTCCAGCAGCAAAAGCAGGCACGCCGCCGCGACCAGGTAAAACTCTGGCAGCAGGATCAGGATGTCGTTCAAAGTCGGCATGGTCGCTCTCGATCAGACCTTGTGGATGGCGAGCACGTGGACCAGCTGATTCACGGAGCTGTCCATCAGATGGGTCAACGGCTCGGGCCAGATGCCGATGATCAGCACCAGTGCAGCGAAGGCGGCCAGCACAAACGTTTCGCGCCCGTTGATGTCCTTCATTTCCGCAACGTGCGGATTGGTCACCTCGCCCCACAGCACTCGCTTGACCAGCCACAACGTGTAGGCGGCGCCGATGATCAAGGTGAACGCGGCAACCAGCGCGATCCACGGATTGGCGCTGAAGCTGGCCAGGATCACCATGAACTCGCCGACGAAGCCGCTGGTGCCGGGCAAGCCGCAATTGGCCATCGCGAACAGCACATAGAAGAAGCCGAACCATGGCATCACGTTGATTACGCCGCCGTAATCCTTGATCAGGCGGGTATGCAGGCGGTCATACAGTACGCCGATGCATGAGAACATCGCACCGGAAACGAAGCCGTGCGAGATCATCTGCACCATCGCGCCCTGCATGCCCAGGCGCGCGGCATCGGTGTTGCCCTGCTCGCGCACCAGCATGAAGGCAATGAAAATACCCAGTGTCACGAAACCCATGTGCGCGACGGATGAGTAAGCCACCAGCTTTTTCATGTCCTCCTGCACCAGCGCCACATAGCCGATGTAGACCACCGCGACCAGGCTGAGCAGGATGACCAGCCAGGCGAAATGCATCGATGCATCCGGCACGATCGGCAGGCTGAAACGCAGGAAACCGTACCCGCCGATCTTCAGCATCACTGCGGCCAGCACGACCGAGCCGCCGGTCGGCGCCTCCACGTGGGCATCCGGCAGCCAGGTATGCACCGGCACCATCGGCACCTTCACCGCGAAGGCAATCAGGAAGGCGAAAAACAGCCAGCTCTGCTCGGTCATCGTCAGCGGCAGCGACGCCAGCGTATGCAGGTCGAACGTGCCCGCCTTCAGGTACAGGTAGATCAGGCCGATCAGCATGAAGATCGAGCCGAGGAAGGTATAGATGAAGAACTTCAGCGTGGCGTAAACGCGGCGCGGTCCGCCCCAGATACCGATGAGGATGAACATCGGTATCAGCATGGCCTCGAAGAACACGTAGAACAGCAAGGCATCGGTGGCGCAGAACACGCCGATCATCAGGCCCTCCAGCACCAGCATGGCGGCCATGTACTGGTGCGGATTGTCCTGGATCACTTCCCAGGCCCCGATGATCACCAGGATGCCCACGAAGGTAGTCAGCAGGATCAGCGCCACCGAGATACCGTCCACGCCGAGGCCGTAGTGGACATTGAGCGACGCGATCCACAGATGGCTTTCGACCAGCTGCATGCCGGCCGCATCCGGGTGGTATTGCGGTATGAGGAACAGGCTGACGGCAAAGGTAAGTATCGCCATCAGCAGGGCAAGCCAGCGAGCCGTGTTGGGACGGCTGGAACCGGCCAGCAGGACAGGCACCGCGCCTGCGATGGGCAGCCAGATCAACAGGCTGAGCAGATGATTGAACATTGGAGCTCGCTTCCCTTATTGCCCGACCAGCCAATACCCGCCCATGAGCAGGATCAGGCCGAGGATCATCGCAAAGGCGTAGTGGTACAGATAACCGGACTGGATACGGCGCACGCCCGAGGCAATACGCTGGACCATACCCGCCGAACCGTCGATCAGGACACCGTCGATCACGGCAGCATCGCCGCCCTTCCAGAACATGCGCCCCAGCTTGACGCCGCCCCGCGCAAAGACCGCGAAGTAGATATCGTCGATCCAGTATTTATGATCGAGGACAATCCACAGCGGCTTCAGCGCGGACTTGATCTTGCCTGCCATCGCCGGGTTGAACAGGTAGATGTAAGTGGTAATGACGAAAGCCGACAGCACCAGGAAAAACGGCAGCTGGGTGAAGCCGATCATGCCTGTCGACAACCAACCCTGGAACTCCCGTGCCATTTCGCCCAGCACATTGTTCGCCTCATCCACACGGATGGCACCTCCAAACCAGCTGCCGTAGAGCAACGGCCTTACGGTGACGGCGCCCACCAGCAGCGACGGAATGGCCAGCAGGATCAGCGGCAGCGTCACCACCCACGGCGACTCCTTCGGCGCGTGTTCCAGCACGCCTGGCTCATGGCCACCGTGGCCACCATGCTTGGCCGGATCGTCCGTCATGGCATGTGCGTGCGGGCCACTGACGTCTGCGTGTTCCGGATGATGGTGCGCATGCTCATCCTTGGCCTGGTCATGGCCGTGCCCATGGTGGTGCTCGACCCGGAAGCGTTCCTTGCCGTGGAAAGTGAGATACATCTGGCGGAACGTATAGGTCGCCGTGACGAAGGCACCGGCCAGCACGCAGAAGTACGCATAGCCCGAACCCCAGCGGTGCGAGTCATGCACCGCCTCGATGATCGCGTCCTTGGAGTAGTAGCCAGAGAAGAACGGCACGCCGCACAGTGCCAGCGAGCCAATCCACATGGTGATCCAGGTGATCGGCATGTACTTGCGCAGGCCGCCCATGTAGCGCATGTCCTGCTCATGGTGCATGGCGATGATGACCGAACCCGCACCGAGGAACAGCAGCGCCTTGAAGAAGGCGTGCGTCATCAGGTGGAACACGGCGCCGGCATAGGCCGATACACCCAGCGCGACGGTCATATAGCCGAGCTGCGACAGCGTCGAGTAAGCCACTACCCGCTTGATATCGTTCTGCACGATGCCGATCAGGCCGGTAAAGAGCGCGCCGGTCGCCCCGATCACCAGCACGAAACTCAGTGCGGTGCTGGACAGTTCATATAGCGGTGACATGCGCGCCACCATGAAGATGCCGGCGGTCACCATCGTTGCCGCATGGATCAGCGCGGAGATCGGCGTCGGGCCTTCCATCGAATCGGGCAACCACACATGCAGGGGCACCTGTGCCGACTTGCCCATCGCGCCGATGAACAACAGGATGCAGATCACCGTCGCGGCATCCCAATGGATGTTCTGCGACAGCGTCAGCGTCTTGCCGACCAGGGTTGGCGCGGTCGAGAACGCCGTCGAGTAATCCAGCGTGCCCAGGAAATACAGGATGGCCGCAATACCGAGCAGGAAGCCGAAATCGCCGACACGATTGACCAGAAATGCCTTGAGGTTGGCGAAGATCGCGGTCGGACGCTTGAACCAGAATCCGATCAGCAGGTACGACACCAGGCCCACCGCCTCCCAGCCGAAGAATAGCTGCAGGAAGTTGTTGCTCATCACCAGCATCAACATCGAGAAGGTGAACAGCGAGATGTAACTGAAGAAGCGCTGGTAACCCGGGTCGTCGGCCATGTAGCCGATGGTGTACACATGCACCAGCAGCGACACGAATGTCACCACCACCATCATCATCGCGGTGAGGCGGTCAATCAGGAAGCCCACGCTGGCCGTGTACTTGCCAATCTCGAACCACGTATAGAGGTTGTGGTTGTAGACCGGTGCACCGCCCATGCTGATCTGGTACAGCACGTAGAACGAAAGACCGCAGGAGACGAGCAGGCCGAGGATGGTGACGCTATGTGCCCCGACACGCCCGATCTGCCTGCCGAGAAAGCCTGCGAGCAGACAGCCGACAAGCGGCGCCAGCGCGACGGTCAACAGAATGGAGGAGGAAAGTTCCATGGTGCTCAGCCCTTCATGCTGTCGATTTCGGCGACGTTGACCGTGCTGCGATTGCGGAACAGCAAGACCAGGATCGCCAGGCCGATCGCGGATTCCGCGGCAGCCACAGTGAGAATGAAGAAGACGAAGACCTGCCCCGCCACGTCATGGCTGAAGCGCGAGAAGGCTACGAAATTGATGTTGACCGCGAGCAGCATCAGCTCGATCGCCATCAGCAGCACGATCACGTTCTTGCGGTTGATGAACAGACCTGCGACCGAGATGCAGAACAGGATCGCGCCCAGCACGATGTAATGCGAAAGCGTAATCATGGCTTGGGCTCCTGGGTCGTCGCGGGCTGGCTATCGACCGGGCGCTCCGCCGCCATCTTCACGATGCGCACGCGGTCGCGCGCGTTTACTGCGACCTGTTCGCTCGCCTGCTGGTGACGCACGCCGGTGCGCTGGCGCAAGGTAAGCGCCACGGCAGCGATCACGCCCACGGTAAGAATCAGCGCAGCGATTTCGAACGGCAGCAGGTACTGCGTGTACAGCGCCATGCCCAGCCACGCCGTGTTGGACAGGCCCGCAGCCGTAGCGGGATTTTCGCCCATGGTCTGCGCATGCATCAGGCGCACGCCGATCAGGCCCAGCATTTCCAGCAGCATCACCACGGCCACGACCAAGCCGACCGGAAGAAACTTCACGAAGCCTTCGCGCAGCTTTTCCTGGTCGATGTCCAGCATCATCACCACGAACAGGAACAGCACCATCACCGCGCCGACGTAGACAACGATCAGGGCGATGGCCAGGAACTCGGCCTCGGCCAGCATCCAGATGCAGGCGGTGCTGAAGAACGTAAGCACCAATGCCAAAACGGCATGCACCGAGTTGCGCAGGGTGACCACCGCGAGCGCCGCCGCGACGGTAACCGCGGCGAAGGCATAAAAACAGACAAGTTGAAACAAGGACGGATCGATCATCGGTAGTGTCCTCAGCGATAGGCCGCGTCTTGCGCGCGAGCGGCCGCGATGTCCGCCTCGAAGCGGTCGCCGATGGCCAGCAGTTGCGGCTTGGTCACCACGTTTTCACCGCGATGTTCGAAGTGATACTCGTGCACATGCGTTTCGACAATGGAATCGACCGGGCAGCTCTCCTCGCAGAAGCCGCAATAAATGCACTTGAACAAATCGATGTCGTAGCGGGTGGTACGGCGCTGCCCATCGCTGGCGCGCGGCGCGGAGTCGATGGTAATCGCCAGTGCCGGACATACCGCTTCGCACAGCTTGCACGCGATGCAGCGCTCTTCGCCGTTGGCATAACGGCGCAATGCATGCAGGCCGCGGAAGCGGTTGGATTTGGGGATGTGCTCCATCGGATAACGCATCGTGTATTTCGGTGCGAACAAGTACCGAAACGTCAACGCCATACCCTTGAGCAACTCGATGAGCAGCAGGCTCTTGAAATAATTGGTAACGCGAGACATGGCTTTCTTTAGCCCCCCGTGCCGATGTGAACCAGGCCGTAGTACTTCATGCAGCCGGCTACGAGAACCCAAACGATGGCGATGGGAATGAACACCTTCCAGCCCAGCCGCATGATCTGGTCATAGCGGTAGCGTGGGAAGGTGGCACGGAACCACAGGAACAGGTTGGCGAACACAAATACCTTGGCAAACAGCCACAGGATGCTGGCGTGCCCGAGCACCGGCACGCTGGCCGGGAACGGACTCAGCCAGCCGCCCCAGAACAGCACCGAGGCCAGGAAGCTGACCAGGATCATGTTGGCGTATTCGGCCAGGAAGAACAGCGCGAAGGCCGAACCGGAATACTCGACGTGGAAGCCGGCGACGATTTCCGATTCGCCTTCCGCCACGTCGAACGGGGCGCGGTTGGTTTCCGCCACGCCCGAGACGAAATACACGACAAAGACCGGCAGCAGCGGCAACCAGAACCAGTCGAACAGGCCCTTGCCGCCTGCCTGCGCGTGCACGATGTCGGTGAGATTCAGGCTTCCGGCGAGCACCAGCACGCACACCAGGCACAGGCCCATGGCCAGTTCGTAGGAGATCACCTGGGCCGCCGAACGCATCGCGCCGAGCAGTGCGTAACGCGAGTTCGAAGCCCAGCCAGCCAGGATGATGCCGTACACGCCCAGCGAGGTCATCGCCAGCAGGTAAAGCAGGCCGGCGTTGGCGTTGGAAAGCACCAGTTTGTCGCTGAACGGAATCACCGCCCAGGCGGCCAGCGCCGGCACCAACGTGATCATCGGTGCAAGGTAGTACAGGAACCTGTTCGCATTGGTCGGAAGGATCACTTCCTTGACCAACAGCTTGACTACGTCGGCAAAGGCCTGCAGCAAACCAAGCGGACCGATCTTGTTCGGCCCCATGCGTACATGCATCCAGCCGATGATCTTGCGTTCCCAATACACGTACATCGCCACCGCGATAACCAGCGGCAGGATCACGCAAAGGGTATAGATGATGGGCCAGACGAGCTGGTTGAGGATCTGTTCGGCCATGAGTTACGCCTTGCTCAAGGTGATGGCCGCGCCGTAAGGCGGCAGCATCGCGGTCTGATCGTGGGCGGCTTCGATCCATACGGCGCCATCCGGCACCGTGGCATCAATGGCCAGCGGCAGCACAACATTCGCGAGCCTGACCTGGTCGCCAATAGCCAGGCCCTGCCGCTGCGCCTCGGCCGCGTTCACGCGCACGGCCGGTGCACGATTGAGCGGGTGGGCCTGCAAGGCGCCAGCGCGACGCAGTACGGCATCGCTGCGATAGATCGGCCAGGTGGCGAGCCGGCTCAAGCCTTGCGTGGGCTTGCGCTCGATCAGTTGCTGCGAGGTTGCCGACGTGCGCTCGACGATGCCATCACGCAGACCGGCCATGTCATCGAACTCGAAACCGGGGACTTTCATCAGCCCACCCAGCGCACGCAACACCCTCCAGCCTGCACGCGCTTCGGCCGGCGCCTTGGCGCCCGCTTCCACGCGCTGCGCATGGCCGTCGGCGTTCACCAGCGTGCCTTCGATTTCCGGCAGCAAACCGATCGGCAGGAGCACATGGGCTACCTCGCGCAGCGCCGGACCGGCAAACGCGCTAAAGGCAATGACCTGCTGCGCACCGTTCAAGGCCTGCGTAACCACCGTGCCGTCGGCAAAATCGTGTGGCAACTCCAGCCCATAGAGCACGTATGCCTTGCGCGGCTGGGTCAGCATGGCCTGTGCGTTCAAGCCACTCTGGCCCGGAAGCACGCCAACCTTGGCAAGACCCACCGCATTGGCGCCGGTCGGCAGTTCGTTGTACGCCGCTCCAGCAGCCTGGGCGATGAAGCGCGCAATCGCACGCAGCCACGAGGCCTGCGGATGCGTCACCGCTGCTTCACCGAGGATCACGACCGACTGTCCGGACTTCAATGCATCGACGGCTTCGCGCGACTTGTCGGTCACCTGCAGGTTGGCGAGCGCCTCCTCACGGATGAACTCCGGTCGCGTGGCGCCTGCCTCGATCGCCGTCTTGGCGAGCACCAGCAAGGAATCAACCAGGTAGTGCGGCGGCACGACCGCCTCGCCTTCGATCTTGTAGTTGAAATGGAATTCGGCCGGATTGACGGCATAGACCTTGGCGCCCTTCTTCACCGCCTGATGGACGCGATGATTGAGCAACGGCATTTCGTAGCGCAGGTCCGAACCGACCAGCAGCACCGCCTTGGCCTTGTCCACTTCGCTCACTGGCATGCCGAACGCCTGCGCAACGACGCCATCGGCAAAATCCAGCTGGCGCAGGCGATGGTCGACGTGCGCGCTTCCGAGCCCCTGCGCCAGGCGCATCAGCAGGTCGCCTTCCTCATTGGTGGTTGCCGGGTGGACCAGCACGCCGAGCGCATCGCCCGGCACACTCTTCAAGGCTTCGGCAGCGACGGCGAGCGCATCGTCCCAGGTGGTCTTCTGCCACTGACCATTACGCTTTACTTCAGGCGCATGCACGCGGTCGGCGGCATACAGGCCTTCATGGCTATAGCGGTCGCGATCCGACAGCCAGCATTCGTTGATGGCTTCGTTATCGCGTGGCACCGTGCGCAACACTTCGCCGCGACGGGTATGCAACCACAGGTTGGAGCCCAGCGCATCGTGATAGGCGACCGACGGCTTGGCGATCAGTTCCCATGCGCGCGCCTTGAACTGGAACGGCTTGTTGGTCAGCGCACCGACCGGGCATACGTCGATGATGTTGCCCGACAGCTCCGTCTCCAGCGTCTTGCCGATGTAGGTGCCGATCTGCAGGTTCTCGCCACGGCTCATGCCGCCGAGCTCGTAGGTGCCGGCGATCTCGCTGGTGAAGCGCACGCAGCGCGTGCACTGGATGCAGCGCGTCATTTCGGTGGCAACCAGCGAGCCGAGGTTTTCGTCGGCGATGGTGCGCTTGCGTTCGACATAGCGCGACACGCTGCGGCCGTAGCCCAGCGCCACATCCTGCAGTTCGCACTCGCCGCCCTGGTCGCAGATCGGGCAATCGAGCGGATGGTTGATCAGCAGGAACTCCATCACGTCGCGCTGGAATTTCAACGCTTTCTCGGAGCGCGTGGTGACTTTCATGCCATCGGCCACCGGCGTGGCGCAAGCCGGCTGCGGCTTGGGCATCGGCCGGCCGCCCATTTCCACGTCCACCAGGCACATGCGGCAGTTGGCGGCGATCGGCAGCTTGCGGTGATAGCAGAAGCGCGGGATGGCAATGCCGATATTGTCGGCCGCCTCGATGATCATCGCGCCCTTGCGGATCTGCGTAGGCTTGCCATCGATCTCGATATTGACGACGTCAGGCGCGGTATTGGCTGGCTGCGCACTCATGCAGCAACTCCACGGCGTGTTTCGGCGAGCCGGTCTTCGGTCATCGACCGGCCGTGCTGCACGTAGTATTCGAATTCATCCCAGAAACGGGCGAGGAAGCCTTGCACCGGCCACGCAGCGGCTTCACCGAATGCGCAGATGGTATGACCCTCGATCTGGCCGGCAACGGCTTTCAGGCGATGCAGATCATCCTGGGTGCCCTTGCCTTCGACGATGCGCGTCAACACGCGGTACATCCAGCCGGTGCCTTCGCGGCAAGGCGTGCACTGGCCACAGGATTCCTTGAAGTAGAAACGTGCGATGCGATGGCAGGCTTTCACCATGCAGGTGGTGTCGTCCATCACGATCACGGCCCCGGAGCCCAGGCCCGAACCGGCCTTCTGCAGGCTGTCGTAGTCCATGGTGCATTCCATCATGACGTCGGCGGGCAGCACCTTCATCGACGAGCCTCCGGGAATCACCGCCTTCAGCTTGTTGCCGTTGCGCACGCCGCCGGCCATGTCCAGCAGATCGCCAAATGACGTGCCCAGGCGAATCTCGAAATTGCCCGGATTGTTGACGTGGCCCGACACCGAGAAAATCTTCGGACCGCCATTGTTCGGCTTGCCGAGGTTGAGGAACCAGTCCGCGCCGTTGCGCAGGATCGCCGGCACCGAAGCATAGGTTTCGGTGTTGTTGATCGTGGTCGGCTTGCCATACAGGCCGAAGTTGGCCGGGAACGGCGGCTTGAAACGCGGCTGGCCTTTCTTGCCTTCCAGCGATTCCATCAATGCGGTTTCTTCGCCGCAGATATAGGCACCGGCGCCAAGCGCGGTGTGGATGTCCACGTCGATGCCGCTGCCCTGGATGTCCTTGCCCAGCAAGCCGGCCGCATAGGCTTCCTTCAGCGCCTCTTCGAAATGTTCGAAGGGCTCATGATGGAATTCGCCGCGCAAGTAGTTGTAGGCGACCGTCGAACCAGTGCAATAGCAGGCGATCGCCAAGCCCTCGATCACCGAATGCGGGTTGTAGCGCAGGATATCGCGATCCTTTGCCGTGCCGGGCTCCGACTCGTCGGAGTTGCACAGGATGTACTTCTGCATGGAGCCCTTCGGCATGAAGGACCACTTCAGGCCGGTTGGAAAGCCCGCGCCACCGCGGCCACGCAAGCTGCTCTTCTTTACTTCTTCGATCAACGCATTGGGATCGGGTTTTTCGGCAAGGATTTTTTTCCATGCCTGGTAACCGTCGACCTGCAGGTAATTGTCCATTGCCCACGGCTTGTCGAAATGCAAGGTGGTGTAGACGACCTGGTGTTCCTGGGGTGCGGGTCCGACTGCCATGGTTCCCTGCCCTCTCACTTCAAACCATCGAGGATCTCATCGACCTTTTCGGTCGTGAGTCGCTCGTGGTAATGGCCATTGACCGTCATCGCCGGCGCGTACACGCAAGCGGCGATGCATTCTTCTTCCTGCTTGAGATAGACGCGCCCGTCCGCGGTGCTCTCGCCAAGCTTGATCCCGAGCTTCTTCTCGCAATGGCGCACGAGGTCTTCGGCGCCGTTCAACCAGCAGGAGATATTGGTGCAGATCGCGACGTTGTTGCGCCCGACCGGCTTGGTTTCCAGCATCGAATAGAAGCTGGCCACTTCGTAGGCCCATACCGACGGAACGTCGATGTACTTTGCGACGGCCGTGATCAGCTCATCGGTGAGGAAGCCTTCGTTTTGTTCCTGCGCGGCGAACAGCGCCTGGATCAGCGCGGAGCGCTTGCGGTCCGGCGGGAACTTGCCAAGCCAATGGTCGATGTGATGGCGCGTGTGCTCACTGAGCACGACGAGCGGATCGACATGCTTGACCTGAGCGTAATTTCCGGTGGCTTTCATGTGATGTTTCCTCCGGGCTCAGCGGTCGACTTCGCCGAACACGAGGTCATAGGTGCCGATCATTGCCACCACGTCGGCCAGCATGTGGCCGCGCACGATGGTGTCCATCGACGACAGGTGGGCAAAGCCCGGGGCGCGCAGGTGCACGCGGAACGGCTTGTTGGCACCGTCGGACACCAGGTAGCAGCCGAACTCGCCCTTCGGGGCTTCGATCGCGGTATACGTTTCGCCCGCCGGCACGCCGTAGCCTTCCGTGAACAGCTTGAAGTGATGGATCAAGGCTTCCATGTCTTCCTTCATGGCCTCGCGCCTGGGCGGCGCAACCTTGAAGTTCTCCACCATCACCGGACCGGGATTGGCGCGCAGCCATTCCACGCATTGGCGGATGATCCGATTGGATTGGCGCATTTCTTCCACGCGCACCAGATAGCGGTCGTAGCAGTCGCCGCCCACGCCAACCGGAATGTCGAAGTCCATCTCGGCGTATTTCGCGTAAGGCTGTTTCTTGCGCAAGTCCCAGGCAATGCCGGAACCGCGCAGCATGACGCCGGTCATGCCCCATTGCTGGGCCAGCTCGGGGGAAATGACACCGATGCCAACGGTACGCTGCTTCCAGATACGGTTGTTGGTGAGCAGTTCCTCGTACTCATCCACCTTGGTCGGGAAATCCGCGGTGAAGGCATCGAGGTAATCGAGCATGGAACCTTCGCGCCAGCTGTTGAGGCGCTTGAGATCATTGCCCTTGTGCCACGGCGATTCGCGATATTGCGACATCTTGCCCGGCAGATCCCGGTACACGCCACCAGGACGGTAATACGTCGCGTGCATGCGTGCGCCGGAGACCGCTTCGTAGCAGTCCATCAATTCTTCGCGCTCGCGGAAGGCATACAGGAATACCGCCATCGCACCCAGGTCGAGCGCGTTCGAACCTACCCACATCAAATGATTGAGGATGCGAGTGATCTCGTCGAACATGGTGCGGATGTACTGCGCTCGCTCGGGCGCCTCGATCCCCAACAGGGTTTCGATGGCGCGCACGTAAGCGTGCTCGTTGCACATCATCGACACGTAGTCGAGGCGGTCCATGTAGCCGATCGACTGGTTGAACGGCTTGGACTCGGCCAACTTTTCGGTGCCGCGATGCAGCAGCCCCACGTGCGGGTCGGCCCGGACGATGGTTTCGCCATCCATCTCCAGCACCAGGCGCAGCACGCCGTGTGCGGCAGGATGCTGCGGACCGAAGTTCATCGTGTAATTGCGGATTTCTTGGCTCGACATGCTCAGTTCTCCCGCCAATGGTCGGCGGCTTCCGCCTTGGCCTGGATCAGGTCGGCATCGTCGCGGATCACGCGCGGCACCAGCACGCGCGGCTCGATCGACACGGGCTCGTACACCACACGTTTCTGCTCGGGGTCGTAGCGCACTTCGACATTGCCGATCAGCGGGAAGTCCTTGCGGAACGGATGACCCACGAAGCCGTAATCGGTAAGGATGCGACGCAGATCCGGATGGCCGTCGTAGATGATGCCGTACAGGTCGAACGATTCGCGTTCGAACCAGTTCAAGCCCGGCCAGATATGCACCAGCGACGGCAGGACCGGCAGGCTGTCGTCTTCGCAGAAGACGCGCACGCGCAAGCGCTGGTTGTATTCGATCGAGAGCAGATGGAACACGGAAGCGAAGCGGCGCGGAATGGATACGCTGCGCGGACGGTCGGCCCAGGCGAAACGCCCTTGGGCTTCGCCTTCCACGCCACGCGAGAAACCGGTACTGGACACGTCAGTGGTGTCCCATTCCGTCTGGCCATAGCCGAGATAGTCAATGCCGCATAGATCGACCGCTTCGGTGAAGCGAAAGCCCGGCTCATCGCGCAATGCGGTCGCTACGGCCAGCAGGTTGGCGGATGCCACTTCCGCCATGACCTGGCCATGCGCCACGGTAATTTGCAGCAGGTCGCCGAATCGCGCGGAAAGGCGCTCGACCAGCGGCGAGTGAATGTGTGTATCGCTCATGAGGGCGCCTTCAGGAACGCGCGATGGTGCTGGTACGACGGATCTTTTTCTGCAACTGCAGGATGCCGTGGATCAACGCCTCGGCCGTAGGCGGACAGCCCGGCACGTAGATGTCCACCGGCACGATGCGGTCGCAGCCGCGCACCACGGAATAGGAATAGTGGTAGTAGCCGCCACCGTTAGCGCAACTGCCCATGGAAATGACCCATTTCGGGTCGGGCATCTGGTCGTAGACCTTGCGCAGCGCCGGAGCCATCTTGTTGACCAGCGTGCCGGCCACGATCATCACGTCGGACTGGCGCGGGCTGGGGCGGAAGATGACGCCATAGCGATCCAGGTCCAGGCGCGCGGCGCCCGCATGCATCATCTCGACCGCACAGCAGGCCAGGCCGAACGTCATCGGCCACATCGAACCGGTACGCGCCCAGTTCATGAGCGCATCGACACTGGTGGTCGCCCAGCCGCGCTGGATGATCGGATTGTCGCCGGCCGGACGCAGGATGTCGTCCACCAGGTTCAACGGCTGCGGGTTATGCATCACCCGATCGATGGAGGAGATCACTCCCATTCCAGTGCTCCCTTCTTCCACACGTAGGCAAAACCGATCACCAGCAGCAGCAGGAACAGCGCCATCTCGATCAGCGCGACGATGCCGATATGCTGGAACACTACCGCCCACGGAAAGAGGAAGGCGATTTCCAGATCGAAAATGATGAAAAGAATGGCAAGGAGGTAGTAGCGCACATCGAATTGCATGCGCGCATCCTCGAAGGCCTCGAAGCCGCATTCATACGGCGAAAGCTTCTCCGATTCCGGCCGACGGGGACCGACCAGCAGGCCGATCACCAGGAGGACGAGACCCAGTCCGGTGGCGATACCGAGGAACAGGAGAACGGGCCAATATTCGGCAAGCACGGTATAACTTACCTCCGCACCACACAGGTGCATCAGTGACCGTCGGGGCAAACGGTCCGGAAGTTTCGAGTCAGCGGGCTGTCCAGCCCTGTACGCTGCCGCGCAGAATGCAGGTGCTCGACGATCCACGGGTCCAGCCCGGGGATCGCGACATTGTATCAGTGCGCATGGGTGCGCCGACAAGCCTTGTGTGGCGCAACATGGGATATTTCTTGCAATAAAGCTGTTGCCACGAAAGCGTCCCGCATCCATGCATGCCTATCGCACACAAGCGTGGCAACGCCGACCAGGCGATCGGCTACATGGTCTGCGTGGCTCGCTCCGCACCCAATGCGCCGGCAAGCAAGGCCTCGATCCGGCTGCGCGCCGCCTCGCCGTCACTGGACTCGTTGAATTGCACGCCGATCCCGGCAGTACGATTGCCCTGCGCGCCAACCGGAGTAATCCATACCACTTTGCCGGCTACCGACAGGCGCTCGCTTTCATCGATCAGGCTGATCAGCAGGACCACCTCGTCACCCAGCGAATAGCGCTGCGCGGTGGGCGCAAACAGGCCCCCATGCTTCAGGAACGGCATGTAGGCGTTATAGAGCGAAGCCGTGTCCTTGAACTTCAGCGAGATAATGCCCTGGCGGGCGGCGACCGGGTTCATGCCTGCTCCTGTCGTGCGGCGCTATGGGCGGTTGGCAATAGCCCATCCTAACCAGCAGGTACGCCATGCGCAAAGGCATTCTCGCCGAAGTGGAAGCGCGGGCTCACAATGCGTGCCAGCCCCAGTGATCGAAGATCCAGGGCGAGGGCCAATCCAGATGGAGCTTGGCAAACGCCAGCCCATTCACCCGATGGCCCGGCCATGACAGCCGATACGCTCCATCCGGATCGCGCGCCAGGGGTGCGTGTCGCCAGTTCCAGTCCCGGATCCCGTCGGGCGTCGCGACCAGCAGGCGCAACCAGGGCCGCACAGCCGCCGGAGGCCGCCACGGCAAGCGGCCCTGCCCAGGCGGGCCGGCAATCTGCACGTATAGCTCGGGACCAAGCGCCAGCCGGCGCATCCGCGCACCGCTCAGCACCATCTGGGTGTGATGCTCGGCCAGCGCGCGCAGCTTGCGCTCGCGTTCGTCCACGCTGGCATCGATCGCCACCGGATAATTCGCCGGCTCCGCCCCGCCATGTACAGGGTAGGCCAGCAATATCGGAGAGGGAGAAATACCGGCCAGGGCCAGCCGGCACAGCACATGGGCAGCCCCATGATCAGGATGGCTGTCGCGCAGGGCCGGACAGCAGACCAGGCTGGGCTGGAATGCCTGCATGACCGAAC
Source organism: Dyella jejuensis (assembly GCF_044904675.1). Classification (NCBI taxonomy): domain Bacteria; kingdom Pseudomonadati; phylum Pseudomonadota; class Gammaproteobacteria; order Lysobacterales; family Rhodanobacteraceae; genus Dyella; species Dyella jejuensis. Next base: position 121,760 of record NZ_JADIKJ010000002.1, read on the forward strand.
GCACGGCGGCAATCGATCCAGCCGGATCGCCGCGCAGGCGGCCGGTCACTTCCATATCCTGCCAGCCCAGGGGATGGAGCGCCGTCGCCGGCACGCCGAGCTGTTCCAGCGCGCGCATCACCTCGTTCCGCCGCCGCACGCCCCAGCGCCGGCGCGATGCCGGACCGATATGCAGGCGGCGTTCGATATAGCGTTGCGGCCATGGATTGTTGTCGCCGTCCGTCAGCAGCAAGATTTGCACTGTGCCGCCAGCAGCCAGCACCTGCTGGATCAATAGTCCACAACCGAGTGTTTCGTCATCCGGGTGAGGCGCGACCACCAGCAGGCGCGTCTGCGCGGATACGGACCATGACTGCTGCATCAGCGCCAGCGCCCCAGCAGCTCCAGCAGCAACAGGTCGCCACGCAGTGGGCCACGCAAAGCTTCGCGCGTGCGGTTGGCAGCGTCATACCATGCGGCCAAGGCTTCACTATCCAGCGCACTGGACAGCGGGCCCGCCTGCGTGGCGGCGCGGGCACGCATTTCATCGGCCACGGCCTGGGCTGCAAACCACAGGCGTTGTTCCAGCGCGCTGTCGAGCCAGCGTTTGCCCATTTCCATGGCGTCGCCACGACCGGATGCCAGTGCGGCAAGATCCTTGCGGACCTCCTGCCGTTGCGCCAACGCGCCCTGCTCTGCCCAGATGCGAGCCAGCCCGGGATTGCCGGCCGCCGCAGCCAGGGCCGCCGGCGCATCGCGCACGCCCATTTCCTGCAACCATGCCAGGGATGCATCGTGCGAAGGCAACTGGAAATCGATGCGTTGGCAACGGCTGCGGATGGTCGCCGGCATGCGCCATGGTGCGTCAGCCACCAGGATCAGCATGGTGCGTGTCGCAGGCTCTTCCAACGTCTTCAGCAAGGCGTTCGCGGCCGCCGCATTCATGGCGTCGGCCGGATCGATGCTGGCGACCTGCCAGCCGCCGAACTGGCTGGCCGTGGCAAGCCGAGCGGACAAATCGCGAATCTGGTCGACCACGATTTCCGATCGTTGTACGCCGTCCTTGCGCAAGCCATAACTCAGCGACACGACGTCCGGGTGCGTGCCCGCATCGAACAGCAGGCAGCTGCGGCAAGCGCCGCAGGCGTCGCCGTCGCGGGGTTGCTGGCACAAAAGCCCGCGCACGAACCGCCGAAGGAAATCACGCTTGCCGAGTCCGCGCGGACCACACAACAGCAATGCGTGCGGCAAGGCATCGCGCTGCCGGCGCGCCTGCAGGCGCATCCAATGCTCTGCGTGCCAGGAAGGAATATTCATGCGCCAATCTCGAACAGAGGCGCAATCGCCGCGATGGCAGCTTGCAGCACCTGGTCTGGTGATTGGCTCGCATCGATCATGCGAAAACGCTGCGGCTCGGCGTCGGCCCGTTCGCGATACGTTTTGCGCACGCGCTCGAAGAACGCATCGGTTTCCGTCTCGATGCGATCGGCCGCACCGCGACCCGCGGCACGCGCGCGTCCAGTCGACACGGATAAGTCGAGCAGCAGCGTCAGGTCCGCACTTAGCCCCGCGCAGGCCCAGCTTTCAAGCGCGGCGATGCGCTCGAATGGCTGCCCTCGCCCACCGCCCTGATAAGCGTAGCTGGCATCGACATAGCGATCGCACAGCACCCATTGCCCGGCTGCCAGCGCCGGCTCGATCCGTTCGCGCACCAACTGCGCACGCGACGCGAACATCAGCAGGAGTTCGCTCTCGGCACTGATCCCGGCGCGCGATGCATCCAGCACGATCGAACGCACTGCCTCGCCCAGGGGCGTGCCACCGGGTTCGCGTACTTGCAGCAGGCTCACGCCATGGCCCAGCAAATGATCGTGCAGACCGGCGAGCAACGTACTCTTGCCCGCGCCTTCGCCACCTTCAAGCGTGATGAAACGTCCGCGCCGGCTCATTGGCAATGCTTCAGTTGATAGCAGGCGACATGACGATTCTGCTCTTCCAGCGTACTGGCGAAAATATGCGTGCCGTCGCCACGCGAGACGAAATACAACGCATCGCCCGACGCCGGATGCAAGGCCGCCTCGATGGCGGGCTTGCCGGGCATGGCGATCGGCGTCGGCGGCAAGCCCGGACGTGTATAGGTGTTGTAAGGCGTATCGGTAGTCAGATCGCTCTTGTGGATCGTGCCGGCGTAGCTGGAGCCCATGCCGTAGATCACGGTCGGATCGGTCTGCAGCAGCATGTTCTTTTGCAGGCGCCTCACAAACACGCCGGCAACGCGCGCGCGTTCGTCGGCACGACCGGTTTCCTTCTCAATGATGGAGGCGAGAATCAGAGCCTGATAGGGCGTGGTCAACGGCAGATCGGGCGCGCGCTGTGCCCACGAGGTTGCCAGCGTCTTGTCCATGGCTTCGTGCGCACGGCGCAGAATGTCCAGATCGCCGTCACCTTTTACGTAGGCATAGGTTTCCGGCAGGAAACGTCCTTCGGCCTTCTCACCGGGCGCGCCGATCTTCCGCATGATGGCGGCCTCATCCAGTCCCGCCGTCTCGTGCTTCAGCTTGTCGGCCTTGGCCAGTGCCTGCAGCACATCGTGAAAGGTCCAGCCATCGACGATGGTGACGTCGCGCTGCAATACCTTGCCTTGCGCCATGTTGGCCAGCAACTGTTGCGGCGTGATGCCCGGAGTGATCGCATACTCGCCTGCATGCAGGCGCCCGGCGACCTGCATCCGTTCGGCCAGCAGGCGCCAGTACAACGGCGAAGAGGTGCTCAATCCCTGGCTGCGCAACTGATGCACGACGTCCTTGAAGCTGGTGCCGCGGCCAATGTCGATGCTCTCGCTCGCGCTGCTGACGTGCAGTGGCGTGACACTGAAACGCGAAAAGTCTCGCCAGGTCCATCCGGCGGCGCCCACCACTGCCAGCAACAGGATCCACAGCAGGACACGCCACGCCACACGTCCGCCTTGCCTACCGCCTCGATTCATGCCTGCTCCATCGGGAAACCCAGATCGCGCCAATGCTGCTGCATGGCACGTGCCACCGGGCCGGGAGCGTACACGGTATCGTCCACGGCCTGAACTGGCAGGATGCCGCGAATGCTGGAGCTGAGGAAGAGCTCGGAAGCAGCCAGGCAAGCATCGAGCGGCAGATCGCGAACCTGGCAATCAGGAAAGCGCTCAAGCATCGCGGCTCGCGCCACGCCAGCCACCCCGCAGCGATCCACGGCGGGCGTGACGATGGCGCCGCCGAGGACGGCGAATAGATTGGCCGCCGTCGCTGAAATGACCTGGCCATGCCGGTCGCATACCAGCCCTTCGGCGATCGCCGGATCGCTCCATTCGGCACGCGCCAGCACCTGCTCCAGTCGATTGAGGTGCTTGATACCCGCCAGCAGCGGCTGGTCGGCGAGCGTGGCCCGGCATCTATGCACGCGGATGCCATCGACGTAGGCAGATGCCGCAATGGCCGGCCCCGGAAAGGCCGCGACAATGCGGGTGGCCGTGCCGGGGATTGGCAGTGCATAACCACGCTCGCCAAGGCCACGGGTCACGGTGATGCGCACGATGGCATGCCCGAGTCCATGCCCAAGCCGCCATGCTTCCCGCCAAAGCAGCTGCGGATCCGGCAACGGCATGCGCAATCTTTCGCAACCGGCCATCAGGCGCTGCATATGGCGCTCCCAGAGCGGCGCGCGGCCATGCACAAAGCGGATCGTTTCGAACAGGCCATCGCCGTAGCTCAGACCGCGATCAAGCGCCGAGACGCTGTCATGCGGCTGGCCGTTGACCAACATCATCAACCGGCCACCCCTAGCGCTCGCAACATGCCACGCGCCTTGGCCCGCGTCTCGTCCAGCTCCTTGGCCGCGATGGAATCGGCCACGATGCCGGCGCCCGCCCGCAGACTGACGCGGTTGCCGCTCAAGGTCAGCGTGCGGATGAGGATATTCAAATCGAGATCGCCGTTGCGATCGAGATAGCCCAGCGCGCCGGTATAGGCGCCGCGCGGCTCGTCTTCCAGCGCAGCGATGATTTGCATGCAGCGCACCTTGGGACAGCCGGTGATGGTGCCGCCTGGAAACGTCGCTGCGATCACCTGCCCCGGGGTAACGTCTTCGCGCAGCCGGCCGCGCACATTGGAAACGATGTGGTGCACGTGCGCGTAGCTTTCCACCACCATCAATTCGTTTACTTCCACCGTGCCCGGCTTGCAGACACGGCCCAGATCGTTACGCTCCAAGTCGATCAGCATCACGTGCTCGGCGCGTTCCTTGGGATGTGCGGTGAGCTCGCGAATGCTTGCACGATCATCGTCGCCTTCCGACCTTGGACGTGTGCCGGCGATCGGCCGGGCCTGCACCACGCCGCGACGCATTTCCACCAATCGCTCCGGTGACGAACTGACCACCGCCCAATGCTTTTGCTGGAAGAGGCCCGCGAATGGCGCCGGGTTCGCGCGACGCAGCGCAGCGTAAAGGCTGACGGCGGAAGGCGCCACGGGAAACAGCGCGCGCCATGCCCGCGACAGATTGGCCTGGAAGAGATCGCCAGCCCGCAAATGCTCATGGATGCACGCAACGCCGTGCAGGAACGACGATGGATCGTCTTCCTCGATCTTGGCCGGCGCCTCCGGCAACGATGACCGGGGTGGCGCGGCATCGAGGTCCGCCAGCATCCGGTCGAGCAACGTCTCCTGTCCTGCTTCGGCTACCAGGATCGTGCATTCGCGTTGATGATCGACAATGATCGCAGCCGGGCAGCGCACTGCCTGCGCTATCGGCAGGTGCGACGCATGGCGCAAGCGAAGCGTCGGCTCGATTTGGCCGGCGAGTTCATAGGCAAGGAACAGGATCCAGCCGCCATGGAACGGCAAGCCGTCATCCTCTCCTTGTGGCAATCGCTCTGCCTGCCACGAGGCATCGAGCGCATCGAGGAAGCGACCGGCGCGCACCTGCCCATCGGCATCCTGCACACGGCCATTGGCGTCCAGCGTAAGCACGCCTTGGGGAAATGCGAACAGAATGTCGTAGCGCGCGTTTGCGCCCGCCCGCGTAACGCTTTCGAGCAACGCGGGATAACGCTCTGGAAACGCAGCGGCCGGCGCAAGCAGGTCGCGCCGGCCGGCCAGCATACGGTTCTGGTGGCTCACTAGATCCGGCGGAAAGCAAGCGTGCCGTTGGTACCGCCGAAGCCGAACGAATTGGAGATGGCAATCTCGAGCTTCGCCTCGCGCGCGGTGTGCGGCACGAAATCGAGGTCGCAACCTTCACCGGGCTCGTCGAGATTGATCGTCGGCGGCAACACCTGGTCGCGCATGGCAAGGATGGTGAAGATCGCCTCCACGCCGCCGGCCGCGCCCAACAGATGGCCCGTGGTGGATTTGGTCGAGCTCATCGCCAATTTATAGGCGTGGTCGCCAAACACGCGCTTGGCAGCCAATACCTCGCCCAGATCGCCCAGCGGCGTCGAAGTGCCGTGGGCATTGATGTATTGCACGTCGGCCGGATTGATCGCGCCATCGCGCAACGCCGCTTCCATGCAACGGGCAGCGCCTTCGCCGCCTTCGCTTGGCGCAGTGATGTGGTAGGCATCGCCACTCATGCCGAAGCCCACCAGCTCGGCGTAGATCCGCGCGCCGCGGGCTTTCGCATGCTCATATTCTTCCAGCACCAGCACGCCCGCACCATCGGACAGCACGAAACCATCGCGGTCCTTGTCCCACGGCCGGCTTGCCTTGTGTGGCTCATCGTTGCGCGTGGACATGGCCTTGGCCGAGCAGAAACCGGCCATGGCCGTACCGGTCGTGGCGAACTCGGCTCCGCCGGCGATCATCACGTCCGCGTCGCCATACTGGATCATGCGGCCGGCCAGGCCGATGTTGTGGGTCGCCGTGGTGCACGCCGTGACGCAGGCAATGTTCGGACCTTTCAGTCCGAACATGATCGACAGGTGACCCGAGACCATGTTGATGATCGAACTGGGCACGAAGAACGGCGAGACGCGGCGCGGTCCCTTTTCGTGCAGGTCGATCGACGTATCCTCGATGGTATTGAGGCCGCCGATGCCGGCACCGACCGCCACGCCGATACGCGGCGCATTCGCCTCCGTCACGTCCAGCCCGGAATCGCGCAGGGCCTGGGTGCCCGCGGCAATGCCGTAGTGGATGAACGGATCCATCTTCTTCACGTCTTTTGGCGGCATCCATTGCGCAGCATCGAAGTCACGCACCTGGCCGGCGATGCGCGTGGCATACGCCGTGGCGTCAAAGTGCGTCACCGGGCCGATGCCGCTGGCGCCCTTGAGAATATTGTCCCAGGCGGTGGCGATGTCGTTGCCGACCGGCGAGATGATACCCATGCCAGTCACTACCACACGTCGTTTGCTCATGGATCGAAGTTCCTTGCTGGTTCGGGAAGATCAGCCAAAAGGCGTCACCTTCCGCACATCGCGATGCGCGCCGACCTTGTACACCATACGGGATCGGACGTTACCTATTGCAGAAACGAAAACTGCGCCGAGGTGGCGCAGATTCCGGTATCGCTGCGTAATGCATGGGACGCCTGTGCGCCACCGTGCCACGCTGGATCATTCCTTGGTATGAGCCTTGATGTAGTTGACGGCTTCCTGCACGGTGGTGATCTTCTCGGCTTCTTCATCGGGAATTTCGGTTTCGAATTCCTCTTCGAGCGCCATCACCAGCTCGACCGTATCCAGCGAATCCGCGCCCAGGTCGTCCACGAACGAAGAGTTTGGATTGACTTCGTCTTCCTTCACGCCCAGTTGCTCGACGACGATTTTCTTGACGCGTTCTTCGATGGTGCTCATGTTGCCTTTGCCTCCCAAGGGGAAATTGTCTGTCTCGCCGGCTTTTTCGCCGGCAAAGCCTGCGGCATTGTAGTGGCTAAGCCGCGAAGCCGCCAATCATATGCCAGGGAATACAAGCCGCCACGGTGTCCGCGTCGACGCGAAAGCGCCAATTGTCGCCTAAAAAGGACGCCGTGACGACTCCTCGAGTTCAGCGGCCCGGATCGACCGGAAAATTTCAAACGCACCGACCCATTCCAGCCACCAGCTGTACTGCCAAGGGCCTTTTTTTCAAGGCTTTGGCCGCCCAGCTTGTCGCTCAAGGCATGTACATGCCGCCATTGACATGCAAGGTTTCGCCAGTGATGTAGCCCGCCGCCGGAGACGCGAGAAAGCCTACTGCCTTGGCGATATCGCCTGCCTCGCCCAGGCGGCCGAGCGCAATCTGGCCCAGCAGGGCCTGCCTGGACTCCTCCGGCAGGCCGCGGGTCATATCGGTGTCGATGAAACCAGGTGCCACCACGTTGACGGTAATGCCACGCGAACCGATCTCGCGCGCCAGCGATTTGGAGAATGCGATGATTCCGGCCTTCGCCGCGGCGTAGTTGGCTTGTCCAGGGTTGCCAGTCAGTCCGATCACGGAGGCAATCGAAATGATGCGGCCCTTGCGGGCTTTCATCATGCCGCGCATGACCGCCTTTGACGTGCGATAGACCGAACTGAGGTTGGTATCCAGGATGGCGTGCCAATCCTCGTCGCGCATGCGCATCAGCAACTGGTCGCGCGTAATGCCTGCGTTGTTGACGAGGATCGAAACTGGCCCGAATTGCTTGGCGATCTCACCGACCAGCGCCTCCACTGCCGCCGAATCGGTGACATTGAGTACGCGCCCGTGACCGCCCTGGGGGGCAAGTCGCTCGCCAATCGCTGCAGCCCCCGCCTCGGTGGTCGCCGTGCCGATGACCACTGCACCCATGGCCGCCAATTCGTCGGCAATGGCCGCGCCAATGCCACGGCTTGCACCGGTGACCAATGCAATCTCACCTTGCAGTGTGCTCATCCTTCAAGTCCTTCCATACAGGGAATTCGAATGATACGGACCTGCTTCAGGTCCATGCGCCACGTGCGGCGTCGAGTTCTGCCGGCATGCCGACCGCACGGGTCTCGACATTTTTGTCGATACGCTTGATCAAGCCCGCCAAGACCTTGCCGGGACCGCATTCGGCAAAGCGCGTCGCGCCACCGGATACCAATGCCTGCACGCATTCCGTCCAGCGTACCGGCAGATACAGCTGCCGTTGCAGCGCGCCGCGGATATCGTCAAGCGACGAGTAACTGCGCGCCTCGGCATTCTGCACCACAGGGATGGCCGGCAGCTCCCATGCGATCGAGGCCATGCGCTCGCCGAGGCGGTCGGCTGCCTCGCGCATCAATGCACTGTGCGAAGGCACCGATACGGCCAGCTTGACGGCTTTCTTCACACCCAATTCCGCAAGCCTGGCCAAGGCGCGATCGACCGCCGCGGCGTGGCCGGCAATCACCAACTGGCCAGGCGAATTGAAGTTGGCCGGCGCAACCACCTGCCCTTGCGCAACTTCCGCGCAGACCGCGGTGATCTGTTCGTCGTCACCGCCCAGGATCGCAGCCATCGCGCCCACGCCCGCTGGAACCGCCGTCTGCATAAGACGTCCGCGTTCGGCGACCAGGGCGGCGGCATCGTGCAACGACAATGCGCCGGCGCAAACCAGCGCGCTGTATTCGCCCAGGCTGTGGCCTGCCAATTGGGAAGGACGCGCGCCGCCAAGTTTCTGCCATACACGCCACACCGCAACGCTAGCGGCAAGCAGCACAGGCTGGGTGTTCTCGGTGCGATTGAGCTGCTCTTCCGGACCTTGCTGGCTCAGCGCCCACAGGTCGATGCCAGCGCCTTGCGAAGCTTCCTCAAATGTGGCCTTCACATCGCCGTGGAGAACGGCGAGATCGGCAAGCATACCGACCGACTGCGACCCTTGGCCGGGAAAAACAAAGGCGAGCGACGCGGACGATGGGGTCATGAAAAGGTACAGTTGAAGAAAAACGAAATGGTGCCATCAAGAGGCGACATGCGCAGCCGTTTTTTTGTCATGGGACAGGCAGCGGACCGTGCGATCCACCAGCGACAGACACACCTGCCGGCAAGATCCGCCTTCCTGACTCAATAGCGCAGGAGCGCGGAAGCCCAGGTAAATCCACCGCCGAAAGCTTCCAGCAGTAAATTCTGTCCACGCTTGACCTTGTCCGAACGCACGGCATAGTCCAGCGCCAGCGGCACCGAACCGGCCGAGGTATTGGCGTGTTTGTCGACCGTGACGATCACCTGTTCCATCGACATGTTCAGGCGCTTGGCGGTGGCTTCGATGATGCGCAGGTTGGCCTGATGCGGAATCAGCCAGTCCAGCTGCGAAGCATCCATGCCGGCGGCACCGAGTGTTTCCTCGACCAGCGAATCAAGCGTTTTCACCGCGACCTTGAATACTTCGCGGCCAGACATGCGGATGCGCACGCCGTGATTGGGCTCGTCCTTGAATCCCGCGGAAACACCGACCGGGTTGTACAGCAGATCTCTGTAACCGCCATCGGCGTGCAGGCAGGTCGCATAAATGCCCGGCTCGCTGGACGCCTCAAGCACCACGGCGCCGGCGCCGTCGCCGAACAATACGCAGGTCTCGCGCTCGTTCCAGTCAACCATGCGCGTAAGCGTTTCCGCACCGATCACCAGCACTTTCTTCGACTGGCCGCTGCGAATGAATTTGTCCGCCACGCCCAATGCGTAGACGAAGCCCGAGCAGGCGGCGTTGACATCGAACGCGGCACAGCCGTTGGCACCCAGGCGGTACTGCACCAGGCAGGCGGTGGACGGGAAAATGATATCGGGCGTAGTGGTGCCCAACACGATCAGGTCCAGTTCCGACGCTTTCACGCCGGCAGCTTCGAGCGCGCGCTGCGCGGCCAGGAAGGACAGGTCGCCGGTGGTCTCCCCTTCTGCCGCCACATGGCGCTGGCGGATGCCGGTGCGTTCGCGGATCCATTCGTCGCTGGTATCGACGAATTTCTCCAGGTCGGCATTGGTCACGACTCGCTCCGGCAAGGCGCTGCCGGTGGCGATGATGCGAGAGTAGATCTGGGCCATTGAATATCCATCAGCAGGCGGTGGTGCCCCATGCCATCCGCCTGACGGATGGCTCGCCGCACCAAGACCGCAACGTTACGTTGGCGGATGCCAGAACGCAAAGCGGCGCGTCACCGCGCCGCTTGCCGAACCGACTCCAGGGAGACCTTGCAGCCTCCGGGCACGAAGCCTCAGTCTTCCTCGGTCACTGCCACCTGGGTGTCGATCACCTTCTTGCCGCGGTAGTAGCCATCGGCGGTCACGTGGTGACGGCGATGCACTTCACCGCTGGTCGGATCGGTGGCCAACTGCACGGTGCTCAGCTTGTCGTGCGAGCGACGCATGCCGCGGGTGGACGGGGTCTTGCGGCTCTTTTGAACGGCCATGATGCTTCTCCAGCTAAATCAGTTCTTTTTGAGTTCGCGCAACACCGCGAACGGGTTATCGGAACGCACTTGGGCGGGCACATCTTCCGCCGGCGGGCGCGTGACTTCTTCGGGCAACTCGCTGTCCGGATTGACCGGCACCAGTGGTAACGCCAACAGCAATTCGTCCTCGATCACATCGATCAGGCCGAGCTTGTCGTCCTCGGCAACCAGCAGCGGCTCGCACCCAGCCGGCAACGCGGACTCTTCGCGCTCGGAACGGATCAGGCCCAGCCGGCTATCCACCGTGACCGGCATGACGAACGGCTCGAGCGTGCGCTGGCAAACCAGCCACAAAGGCGCCTGAACCCGTACATCGACATATGCCGTACCGTACTCGTCCCGACCGAAGTCGAGCTCGTACTGGGCCAATCCTGCACTCTCCGCCAGCACGCCGCACAGGCGAGGCATTGCGGCGATGGGCAGCGACCCCTGGAACGAACGCCGCGCCGAAACCATGCGCCAAGCGTCCACGGACTCTGGCAGTGTCACGGACATAACCGGGAAATAGTATGTTTCCCGGCCAGTTAAGTCAACCGTGCGGCAGCATGGCAAGCTTGCCGCAGACCGGTTCCCGGCCTTGGCCGCGGGGCTTTGCCTGAACCATCCTGCATACGGCAGACTGCCGTCCTACCTTAGCCCGAGCCGACTGCCTCAGTGGATACCTATCTTACGTTCGGCTTGGCCATCTTGTTGATTTTGCTTGCGATAGCCCTCGCGGGAACGTTCCTGCTGCGCCGCCTGACCCGCCGCACCACCAGTTTGAAGCAATTGCTCGAACTGGCCGACCGGCTGGAGGCGGACCTCAAGTCCTGCCGGGCCCGGCTGCAGCAGGCCCATGCCGTGATGTCGCTCAATCCGGACCTGCCTGCGGCCAGCGAACAAGAGGCCGCCCATGCCGTTGATGCAGGCCTGCGGGCGCTGCTGCAACAGCGAATCTGGATTCGCGACCACGCGCCGACCGCCGGCCAGAAAGAGCTGGATGCCGCCATCCGCTCGATGAACCAGACCCGCGACCGCCTGCGGCCCCTCCTGCAAGCGCTGGGACAGGCCCAGAGCGAGCTCGACAGTGCCATGCGTGAGCACATCCGACCGGATTCCTCCCGGCCATGAGGCGCCAGCTAGTGCTCGGCTCCACTTCACGCTATCGCGCCGAACTGCTGCGCAGGCTCAGCCTGGAGTTCGAGCTGAAAGCTCCCGGCACCATTGAAAGCACGTGCGCAGGTGAACCACCTGCCGCACGCGCCATGCGGCTGGCCACGGCCAAGGCGATCGACGCCAGCGCGGGGCTGCACGATGCCCTGGTGATTGGCTCCGACCAGGTCGCCGAACTGGATGGCGTATTGCTGGATAAACCTGGCTCGGTGGAACGGGCCCGGGCCCAGCTGAAGGCGTGTTCCGGCCATGCGGTGAATTTCCATACGGCGCTATGCGTGTTCGATACGCGCAGCCGGCGACAGCACACCCACCTCGATCTCACCCGGGTGCATTTCCGCCCGCTGAGCCCCGAGGAAATCGTCCGTTATGTCGAGCGCGAACAGCCGCTGGATTGTGCGGGCAGTTTCAAATGCGAGAGCCTGGGTATCAGCTTGTTCCACCGTATCGAAACCCATGATCCGACCGCCCTGGTCGGGCTGCCGCTGATCGCGCTGGCGCAATTGCTGCGCGAGGCAGGAATCGAGGTGCCTTGAGACCTACTCTCCGGCAGATGCGTCACTTGCAGCCATGCAATGCTCCGATGGCATCTCGCCCGCGGTCGGCTCTTTGCCGATGCGGCCTCGGTAAAAGGCCACGCTTTTGCGACCGTCATAGAGGTCCAGCCGCTGTGCCGGCTGCAGATTTTTCACCCGCGCGCACAGCGACTCCAACCACGGCCCGCGCTCACGCTCGCGCAACGCGCGCTCATCGACCACCAGCAATATCGGCGCGCCAGCATGCGACCGGCGCAATGCGCCCTCATCGGTCTGCCACCAGGCCAGTTGGGGCGCGCGTCCATATTTCACGTTCAACGGGCTGTCGAGCGCGTAGATCGGACGTTGCCTGTCGAATTGAAAATCCAGCTCGGCCGCCAACATGAAGTTGTCCGCCACCAGGATCGCCGGCTGCCGCGCCAGCTGCGCCTTGGCGATATCGGCACTTTCCCGCCATCCAATAAAGGCAGCCGGCAAGGCGCGCGCCGCTCCCAGCCATGGCGCGGTGCCGGGATAAGCCGCCAGGCCGAGATAGAGCAAACCTGCCGATTGCGCCAGCAAGGCCACCCCGGCGCCGGCCATGGCCACCAATCGCCACCCACGCGACGCAGTGGCTTCGCGCAACAACACTGGCAGCGCCGCCAACAACGGCAAATAGCCGGGCAGCGGCCAATGCACGCGAAAGCGCTGGTCGTCCGCAAACAGGCCCGCCACGAAATAGATGACGATAAAGCCAAGCGACAGCCAGGCGATCACGTCCCAAGGACCTCCCAGGCGACGGCGCCAACACTGCCACGCCGCCCACAGCAGGCAGGCATACAACAGTGGCGTGCAGGTAACGGCCTGCTCCAGCGGCTGCACCAGCGTGTCGGCATGGAAGCGCCACGGATTGCGTTCGACCAATTGGAACGCCAGGCCCGCGCCATGTTGCTGCCAGTTGGAAACCAACAATGGCAGCAGTCCGATCGCGGCAATCAGCATCGCCAGCCAAAAGCCGCCCCGGCGCCATTGGCGCCGACCACGCGGCGTCAGCAGGCAAAGCAACCCTCCAGCGAGCATGAACATGGCCGCGCGGTAATGGCTCATCCAGCACACCGCGAGCGCAACGCCCAGCAACAACCAGTCGCGCCAACGATTCTCATCCATCGCACGCAGCAAACCGAGCATGGCGGCGGCGCCTGCCACCGTGAGCGGCACGTCCGGCAGCGCCATCACACCCAGGCTGCCAGCCAGCGGCAGGCACAGGCATAGCAACCCGGCCTGCCATCCTGTACGCGCATCAAAAGCGCGCCGGCCGAACGCCACCAGCAACCAGGGCAGGCCGCTTCCCAATAACAGGAAAGGCCAACGCATGCCCAGCACGCCATGGCCAGCCACACTTTCGCCCAGGCGAATCAACCACGCGGTCAACGGTGGGAGGTCGCTATAGCCCCAGGCTAGATGACGACTTTCCTGCCAATAGAACGCTTCGTCGCCGAGTGGCTGCAAGATGGCCGCGAGCGCCAGCTTCAGCACCAGCAGGCACAGGAACACGACGAGGAATGCCGCTCGCCAGCGCGCGAGGCTGGCGACTACACTGGAGTCACTCCCCACTTCTGCCCTCTCCTGCCACGAACTCATGTCAGCCATCACTCCGCTTCGTGATGAAAACCTGCAACGGCGTTTGCATGCCGCCATTGCCCAGGTCAACAAGGTGCTGCTCGGCAAGGCACGTCAGGTCAAACTGGCCTTCACCTGCCTGGTTGCAGGCGGCCATCTGTTGCTGGAAGACGTACCCGGCGTCGGCAAGACCACGCTTGCGCACGCACTGGCCGCCAGCTTCGCGCTGGAATTCCAGCGCGTGCAGTTCACCAGCGACCTGCTGCCTTCGGACATTATCGGGGTCAGCATGTACGAGCGCGAGACGGGGCAGTTCCGCTTCCATCCCGGGCCGTTGTTCGCCGGCTTGCTGCTGGCCGATGAAATCAACCGCGCCACGCCGAAAACGCAGAGCGCGCTGCTGGAAGCGATGGCCGAGCGGCAGGTGACCGTGGACGGCCAGACTCACACCTTGCCCGAACCGTTCTTCGTGGTAGCCACGCAAAATCCGCTGGACCTGGCGGGCACTTTCCCGCTACCCGATTCGCAGCTCGACCGTTTCATGCTGCGCGTGTCGCTCGATTACCCGGACGCCAGCGCCGAACGCGAATTGCTCACGGGTAGCGATCGCCGCGACCTGCTGACGCACCTGACGCCACAGTTGGACGCAACCTGCCTCACCCTGCTGCACCGGCAGATACAAACCATTACGGCCAGCCCGGCACTGCTGGATTACCTGCAGGCGCTGCTCGCCGCCAGCCGCCGGCATCCCGATATCCGGGTCGGGCTTTCACCACGCGCTGGCCTTTCCTTGCTCGCTGCTGCGCGCGCCTGGGCGATGCTCAGCGATCGCGGGCACGTGTTGCCAGAAGACATCCAAGCGTTGTTCGTTCCGCTGGCGGCGCACCGGCTGGTCGCATCGCGGGGTGCCAGCGGCGATGCGCTAGCGCGCACGCTGTTGAGCGAAGTCGCCGTCGACTGATGCGGCATCCGCTCCATCGCCTGCAGCAATGGGCGGAACGCCGCCTGCCGGCGTTGACCCGGCATCGCCGGCAGGAAGCGTTGCCGATCCAATTGCATCGGCGGCGCATTTATATCGTTCCGACCGGTTTCGGCATGGCGTTCACCGTATTGCTGCTGGTAATGATGGTCGGCAGCCTCAACTACTCCAACAATGCGGCGCTGCTGCTCACTTGCCTGCTTGGCGCGGCGACGTCGATCAGCATGCTGGTGGCGTTTCGCACGCTCAATGGATTGCGCGTGCGCGGCCTGCGCGCCAGCCATGCGATCGCCGGACAACCGATCGAGGTGACCTTCGACTTCGAAGCGCTGCGCCTGCGCCAGGCGGTCCAGTTGGATATCGCCGGCGGCACGCATGCATTCGATGTCGATGGCCGCGTCGATATCACCGTAGGCATCGCCACCGAGCGACGGGGCTGGTTGCCGTTACCGCGTTTTCGCATCTGGACCACCTGGCCGTGGGGATTGTTTCGCGCCTGGAGCTGGATGCATCCGCACTACGCGATGCTGGTCTGGCCGCGGCAGGAACTATCCGGCCCCGGTCCGGCACTGCCGATCGACGCTTCGCGCCGGCAACGCCTGCATCGCGGCGAAGACCTGGCATCCCTTCGCGATTATCGCAGCGGCGACTCGATGCGCCACGTGGCATGGAAAGCCAGCGCGCGTCATCAGAACCTGCTGGTGAAGGATTACGAGCAACCCGAAGCCCGGCAGGAATGGCAACTGGACTGGCGGCAGCTGCGCGGACTTGATAACGAAGCACGCATTGCACGCCTTGCCCGCTGGCTGGGCGAAGCGCAGACGCAGGGGCATGCGTGGAGTCTGTGGCTGCCCAGCGAAGCCATCGGCATTGGCAGCGGAGCCGCTCATTATGCACGCTGCATGACCGCGCTGGCCTTGCTGCCATGATCGGCTTCTGGCGAAGGACACGCCACCGCGCGCAACCGCGCCTCGGCGAACGCAGCTTTGACCTGCTGTGTCTGAGCACTGCATTTGTCCTGGCGGTACACGCGGCCCACCTTCCTTATTGGCTCGGCAGCATCCTGGCGCTGGCGCTGGGCCTGCGCTGGTGGCAACGCAGATATCGCCCGGGCCGCGTTCCGGGGTGGTTGAAAACAGCCATGCTGGCAATCCTGGTCGCGGCAATCATCCTCGACTACGGCAATGTATTCGGCCGCGAACCGGGCTCCGCGCTGGCGTCGGGACTATTGGTGCTCAAGCTGACGGAAAGCGAGTCGCCGCGCGATGCGCGCGTTGCCGCGGCCTTCGCCTGCTTCCTGCTGATGGCGGCGCTGCTGTTCGGCCAAGGAATGATCGCCACGCTGGTGGTGGCCCTCGGGCTGCTGCCTGCGCTGACCACGTGGCGCTCGCTGGA
The DNA here is from genome assembly GCF_044904675.1 of Dyella jejuensis. Classification (NCBI taxonomy): domain Bacteria; kingdom Pseudomonadati; phylum Pseudomonadota; class Gammaproteobacteria; order Lysobacterales; family Rhodanobacteraceae; genus Dyella; species Dyella jejuensis. The sequence continues at coordinate 137,781 of NZ_JADIKJ010000002.1, forward strand.
ACCGACCCAGGTAGCAACGCCACTGGCTCGCCAGTTACTCCCCGCGCTCGGGATGCTCGCCGCTTCGCTGCCGCTGGCCTTGACGGCGTTCGTACTGGTGCCGCGCTTGAGTTCGCCGTTGTGGGGGACGTCGAACCAGCAAGCGGCACGGACCGGGCTAAGCGATCAGATGTCGCCCGCGGATTTCACCGAGCTGCTCACCGACGACAGCGCCGCCATGCGCGTGAGCTTCGATGGCCCGCCGCCGACGCAGAAGCAACGTTATTTCCGTGCCTACGTGATGTGGAATTACGACGGCAGGGCGTGGCGGCCGCTCGATTTTCCCGCCGACACGCCGGCCACCCTCGAAGCGCAGGATTCGATCGGCTACCGCATCAGCCTGGAGCCCACCCACCAGCGCGTATTGCCAACGCTCGATGTGCCGCTTGACGCACCGGCGCAGTCGCAAATGCGTGCGGACAGGGAAGTATTTGCGAACAAGCCGGTCGACGAAGCGCAGGACTACACGCTTCGCTCGACCTTGCATTATCGCTTTCAACCGGACCTCGACCGTGCCACGCGCCAGCGCGCGCTGCAGCTTCCCGACGGCTTCGATCCGCGCACGCGCGCGCTGGCGCTTCAATGGCGACGGCGCTTTGGTCGCAACGATGCCGCCATTGTCCAGGCCGCACTGGATCTGTTCCATGCTGGAGGTTTCAGCTACACCTTGGCGCCGGCGCCCTTGGGACGCGATGCGGTCGATGATTTCCTGTTCAACACGCGCGAAGGTTTTTGCGAGCATTACGCCTCGTCCTTCACGATCTTGATGCGCGCCGCGGGGATTCCTGCGCGGGTAGTCACCGGCTACCAGGGTGGGTTCTGGAACAATCTGGGCCAGTATCTGCTGGTACGCAATTCCGATGCGCACGCATGGAGTGAAGTGTGGATGGACGGCCGCGGCTGGACGCGCGTGGATCCCACCGCCGCGGTAAGTCCCCAGCGGATCAACCTCGGCGCCGCCAATTCCGATGGTGGGCAGCTGCCCTGGTATGAATCCGGCGCGCTGGAGTCGATACGTAATCATTGGGACATCGTCAACCGATGGTGGAACCAGGGCGTTATCGGTTTCGATGCGCTGCGTCAGCGCGGGTTGCTGACTCCGTTCGGCATCCGTGACGTTGATACCGGCATGCTGGAAAGGCTGCTGGCGATCAGCATGGCGCTGTTCGGTTCAATCGGGCTGTCGTGGGCGCTATGGCGTCGATCCGGGGGCGATCCGGTCCTCGCGGGCATGCGAACGCTGGAGCGCAGGCTTGCCCGCGCCGGAGTTATCCGTGGACGCAGCGAAGGACCGCGGAATTACTTCCATCGCGCGATCCGGGCGATGCCGGCACAACGCGCGGAGCTGGACCACTTGATGAGGTGCTATATCGAATTGCGCTACGCCACGATCAAACCTTCACCTGAATCCTTGCGCGCGTTCCGACGGGCGGTACGGAATTTCCACCCGCACCGCATGGTCTAATCCGAGCGCAACACTGTAGCATGCATCCGCCCACGATGGAGAAAACATCATGTCTCCCCTTTACCGAATCCTCACCCTCGCAGCGGCCTCTACCCTGCTGGCTGCCTGCGCCACGGTGCCGCAGCCGTTGCAGGGCACTTACACCAATGTCACCTCGGTAGGCGCCCAGCAGGGTGGCGCCAATGGTTCGCAAGTGCGCTGGGGCGGCGAAATCATCAGTACCGAGCCAGGCCAGCAATCCACCTGCTTCTATGTGCTGGGGCGTCCGCTGGACGACCAGGCCCGCCCCGTATTGGACAGCAGCAGCAGCCAGGGCCGTTTCGTAGCCTGCCGAGCGGGCTTCTATGATCCGGAAGTGTTCAAGCGGGGCCGCGAGATCACGGTCACCGGCGCGGTCCAGGGCGTCGTGACACGCAAGGTCGGCGATTACGATTACGCCTATCCGCGTGTCGAGGCGAACGTGATCTATTTGTGGCCGAAGCGCCCGATGGTCGTGAATTATCCCTATGGCCCAGGCTGGTACGACCCATTCTGGGGCCCCTATTGGGGCGGCCCTTATTGGGGCGGATGGGGTGGCTGGGGTGGCTGGGGTGGTTGGGGCGGCGGCTGGTACGCACCAAGGGTAATCGTCGTGCGCCATCGTTGACCGATCCGTCACCCATGAAAACGCCGGCTATCACGCCGGCGTTTTTTTACGCCAGTGTTTCGAGGATCAACCCGGCGGCCAGGTTAACCGACGACCTGCGAGCAAATGCACATGCAGATGGAACACGGTTTGTCCACCGTGTTCATTGCAATTGACCACGGCACGATAACCGTCCTTGTCGAAACCTTCGCGCTTGGCGTAATCGGCCGCGGCGAGCATGAGCTTGCCGAGCAGCCCGGCATCGGCCGCAGTGGCGTCGTTCAAGGTAGGCAACGCCCGTTTGGGCACGAATAAGACATGTACCGGCGCCTGCGGATTGAGATCCTTGAACGCCAGCACGTCATCGGTTTCGTAGACGATCTCGGCCGGAATTTCGCGGCGAATGATCTTGTCGAAAATGGTGTCGCCCATGAATGTGCTCCCTTAAGTGCATGCCCATCAGTCCAGGGATTGCCGGCTGCCAAATGCGTGCGCCAGCGTACCGCGATCTACGTATTCCAGCTCACCGCCAAGCGGAACGCCGTGTGCCAGGCGCGTCGGCCTGATCCCCGCGGCACGCGCAAGTTGCGCCAAATAGTGTGCGGTAGCCTCGCCTTCCACGGTGGGATTGGTGGCGAGGATCAGCTCCTCCACTTCCCCTTCCGCCAGCCGTTCGCTCAACAGGCCCAGGCCCAGCTCTTCGGGCCCCAGGCCATCCAAAGGCGAAAGGCGTCCCATCAGCACGAAATATTGCCCGCGATAACCGGTAGCCTGCTCGATCGCGGCCAGGTCGGTGGGCGATTCCACTACGCAAAGGACGTGGCGGTCCCGGCTGCTGCTCGCGCAGATCGCACACACCGAGGCTTCGCTGAAATTACGGCAACGGGTGCAGTGGCCGATTTGCTGCATTGCCTGTTGCAGTACCGCGGCGAGTTTCAGGCCGCGCTCGCGTTCACGCTCCAGCAAATGAAACGCCATGCGTTGGGCGCTTTTACCGCCCACTCCGGGCAGGCAGCGCAACGCTTCGATCAGATCGTTGAGGAGCGACGATGTATTCATGGGCTATCGGCTTCTTCTCCCTGGAAGAGGTTGAGGTGAGAAGACACGCCCGCGATAACGATTCGCGGCGCAGGATCCTTCGTCTACCGTCTCCCAACGTAAGCGAGGGAATGCCGTGCAAGCCATCAAAAAGGCATCTTGAGCCCGGGGGGCAGATTCAGCCCGGCAGTGACGCCGCCGAGCTTGTTCTTGCTCGCCTCGGCAACCTTGTTCACCGCATCGTTGATCGCGGCGGCGACCAGGTCTTCGGCCATTTCCGGATCATCGGCAAACAGCTTGCGATCGATCTGCACGCGGCGCACTTCATGCGCACCGCTCATCACCACGCTGACCAAGCCGCCGCCAGCACTGCCGGTGACCTCGAGCTTGGCGATTTCCTCCTGCGCACGCTTCATATCTTCCTGCATGCGCTGGGCCTGCTGCATCAACTGGCCAAGTTGTCCTCTCATGACATGTGCTCCGGAATATAGGCGTCAGAGCGCCCTCAAGACTCAATGGGTTTGATGGACTGCGGCACGACACGCGCGCCGAATTCACGTTTCAGTGCCTGCACCAGTGGATCGCCTTCGATCGACGCCTCGGCGGCCGCTTGCGCTTCACTGCGCGCCACCGCGGCGCGCGCCGCTGGCGTATGTACGGCGCCATGGCTGTCGCTGATGAAACGCAACCGTATCGGCTCGCCCAGGACTTCGCTCAGGCGATCGGCGATCTGGCTGACCATGGGTTCCACTGCCAGATGCATGTAGGTCGGCTGCAACGCCAGCACCAGCGTATGGCCTTCGCGTGCATGCAGGGCGGAGTTCTGCGCCAATTGGCCGAGCGGACCGCGCAGGTCGGCACGCTGGATCAATGCTTCCCAATCAGGCAACCCGCCGACATCGGCGATACGTTGCACCGGCGTGGATGGCACGGCAGGAACCCGCTCGACAGCAGGTTGGGATGACGGCACGCCGGCAGGCCGCGCAGCCGCCTGCGCGGCGGCTGGTACGGACGAGGGCGCGGCTGCCCGCGGCTGTGGCGATGGCGCGGCAGGCGCCGAGCGCTGATGTCCACCGCCCGACGGGGGCGATGACACGTCGTCCGACGGGCGAAATGCCAGCATGCGCAGCATGGCCATTTCAAACCCGGTCCGCGCATCGGGCGCCAGCGACAGATCGCGGCGACCGGTCGTGGCGATCTGGTAGTAAAGCTGCACATCTTCGGCGGCCAGCCGTTCGGCCAGTCCAGGCAGGGCGCTATCGTCGCCCTCGCCAGCGTCCGGCTGATAGCCGGGTACCAACTGGAGCAACTGGATACGATGCAAGGACGCGGCGAGGTCGTCCAGCACGCTGCCGAAGTCCGGCGAAAACGAGGCGATGCGCGCGCACTCGGCCAGCAAGGTCTGACCATCGCCCGCCGCCAGTGCCCCGAGCAATCCCAGCACCTGCCCTCGCTCGACGCTGCCGAGCATGGCTCGCACGTCATCCGCCTTCAGCGAGCCACCGCCATAGGCGATAGCCTGGTCCAGCAGCGACAGGCCGTCGCGCAACGAGCCATCCGCTGCGCGCGCGAGCTCGCCGATGGCCGGATCTTCGTATTCGATGTGCTCCGCGCCAAGGATATGCCGCATCTGGCGGGAGATCTGGTCAGGCAGCAGCCGCTTGAGATTGAAGCGCAGGCAGCGCGACAGCACCGTCACCGGGAGTTTCTGCGGATCGGTGGTGGCCAGCAGGAACTTCACATGCGGTGGCGGTTCCTCCAGCGTCTTCAACAAGGCGTTGAAGGCTGGCTTGGAAAGCATGTGCACTTCGTCGACCAGATACACCTTGAAGCGTCCACGCGCCGGCGCATATTGCGCGTTCTCGATCACCTCGCGCACATCGTCCACGCCGGTATTGCTGGCCGCGTCGATCTCGAGCAAGTCCACGAAGCGGCCGGCATCGACAGCCGTGCACACCGCGCATTCACCGCACGGATCCGCCGATTCGCCGCGCTCGCAATTGAGCGACTTGGCGAAGATGCGCGCGATCGTCGTCTTGCCCACGCCGCGCGTACCGGTGAACAGGTAAGCGTGATGCATGCGTCCGCTGTCCAGCGCGTTGGTCAAGGCGCGCACGACATGTTCCTGACCGACGAGTTCGGCGAACTTGCGGGGGCGCCACTTGCGCGCGAGTACCTGATAGGACATGCGTTAAAGCCAGTTGGACCAGAACCCGATTGTGCCAAGTCGGCCGGGGCAAGTCATGCAAAGCGGCAAGAACCGCCCAGGCACGCGCTGAAAGGCGGCGGCCCCGCCAGCCACACCCCGGCACCCGAGTCATCCACTACCGTTGCTTCCTTCCGGACCTGGCGGGGTTTGCGGACTATCGTCGCGGGGGGACCGACGGGGCCACCATAAGAGGTGGGCATCGAAGCCCGAAAACGGCACTGCTTCTTGCGTGCCAGTTCAACGAATACTGGCGGAGAGGGCGGGATTCGAACCCGCGATACGGGGATAAGCCGTATACACACTTTCCAGGCGTGCTCCTTCAACCACTCGGACACCTCTCCGCACGCATCAAACCTCTTTACCGTCACAAGGCCGGCAAAGAAGCGGAAGGATAACGGCTGGGCCTAGCGCAGACAAGAGAGAAAGCTCAGCCGGCATCCAGCCTGGGCGGCGGTGGCGGCGCCAACGCCACTCGCTCGCCAGTACCGGCAATGCGATAACCGCGCGCCGCCAGGGCAGCACCGTCGCCGGCACTGCCGTAGTGATACAACAACAGGCGCGCGCGGAGAACTTGATCGTATTCGCGCTCGATATCGTCGATCCCCGTATGCGAAGGATTGCCGACCAGACCGCAATCGTGGGCAACCAGTTCACCGTCGCCCGCATACTGCGCCAGCATTTCAGGAATCGGACGTGTATCGCCAGTGAAGACAAAACTGCCTTGCAGGGCCAGTCCGAACGACGTACCCGGCCGGTGATGGCGCGTGGCGAACACGTCGAACCACCATCCGTCCAGCCAAAAGCCGCGCGAGCACGGCACCAGCCGGAATGCCTCCCAGTAGTTCACGCCGCCCTCGGCAAGCGCGCCGGGATAATCGGCCACGCGCGCCTGCAGCCAGGGAACCAGTGCCGCATGGGTGAACACGCGCGTCTTGCCGCGCAAGGCCTCGTGGAACCACAGGCGCGTAAACAGTCGCTCCAACCCGCCTACGTGGTCCATATGCGTATGCGTGATGTAGAGCGCGCGGGGCGGCTCGCCGTAAGCTGCCAGGTAGCGGTCCAGCGTGTCAGGACCGCAATCGATCAACAGCACCGGCCGGCCATCGCGTTCGAGCACGGCGGCAGACGAACCCAGCTCCACGGCATGCGCGGCCCCGGTTCCCAAAAAGTGCAGGTGCCAGTTCATGCGCTCAGCGTTCGCTCGTAGCCATACATCAGGGGTGTCCAGATTGTCTGCTCAAATCTGGCCGCGCCTTCCGCCGCCGCGCCCAGCTTGAACAGCGAACGGCGCAACCGTAGCAGGTTCGCCATGCGCCAGCCTTGGGCCGGCAACCGCAGGCGACCGCGGTCGAAGTCAATCAGGTGAAGCATTGATGGACCCACCAGCACGTTGTGCGCATTCAGATCGGCATGCCAGACGCCCGCGCGATGGAAACGCCCCACCAGCGCGCCAACCTCCTGCGCCAGCTCGGCATCCAGGCGTCCTGCGGCCAGGCATTCGGCCAGGGTCTGCGCATTCGGAATCCGCCGTGTCATCAGGTCGGCGCGGTAATGAAGACCGGCGCGTCGGTACTGTGCCGCTACCACCTGCGGCACGGGCAGTTGCAGTTGGGCCATGGCCTGCAACAGGCGGAATTCCGCGAAACCGCGCGTGCGATCGGCACCGGTCCATAGATAGCGGTCGCCCATCACCCTGGCCACCATGCCGCCACGCCGGTAGTGGCGCAGCACGCACTCTCCAGCCGGTGTCGCGACCATGGCCACGCCGCCGCGACCGCCGGCCTGGGTGTTCAGTGCGGAACGTTCCCGCCAGTAGCCGGGATCGAACCAGCGGCCGTCGACTTGTGGCGACAGGCTGGCGTCGAACAGAATCGCACCTTCGGCATCTTGGCGCAGTTGTTCGTGCATCGGTGCTGCCACGCTCCGTCTCGATTCATTGCCCGGCAATTCTACATGTCCGTTCCCGCCTCGATCTGCCTGCTGCGCACTTCCGCCCTGGGCGACGTTACCCACGTGGTACCGCTGGTGCATACCCTGCAACAGGCTTGGCCACGGACCTCGCTCACCTGGCTCGTCGGCAAGCTGGAACGCAGACTGGTCGGCGACTTGCCGGGCGTGGAATTCATCACCTTCGACAAAGGCGCCGGCTGGGCCGGCATGCGTGCCGTGCACGCGGCCCTGCGCAAGCGACGGTTCGACGCCTTGCTGCACATGCAAGTAGCCATGCGCTCGAACCTGCTGAGCCTGGGAATCAAAGCGACCCGCCGGATCGGCTACGACCGCGCACGCGCCAAGGACTTGCATGGCCTGGTCATCAACGAACGCATCCCCGCCCGCACTGGCGAACATGTGTTGCAGGCGATCGGCAGCTTTTGCGAGCCGCTCGGCCTGAAACAGACCAACGTGCGCTGGGATATTCCGATTCCCGACGACGCCCATGCCTGGGCCGCCCAACAGTGGACGGACGATAAACCGGTGCTGCTGGTCAGCCCGACGTCCAGCCATGCGCTGCGCAACTGGCCATCGCAGCGCTACGCGGCGGTGATGGATCACGCGGCCGCGCGCGGCTGGCGCGTGGTGCTGATCGGCGGACCATCCCCCGCCGAACGCAGCATGGCCGATGCCGTGCTGGCCGCGTGCCGCAATCAGCCGCTCGACCTCACCGGCAAAGATACGCTGAAGAAAGCGATGGCCATGTTCTGCCACGCTCAGTTGCTGCTGACGCCCGACTCCGGCCCCATGCACATGGCCAATACGGTCGGCCTGAAGGTGCTGGGCCTGCATGCCGCCAGCAACCCGGCCCGCTCCGGCCCCTATTCCGACCGACGCTGGTGCGTGGATAAATACGATGAGGCCGCGCGCAAATACCTGGGCAAGCCTGCCAGCGAGATTCCTTGGGGAAGCAAGATCGAACGACCTGGCGTGATGGACTTGATCGCGATCGACGACGTGATCGAACGCTTCGAAGCCGCTGCGGCCACGGTTACCAGCGCAAGCAAGTGACCTTATTTCTGGCGGTAATCCTGATAGGACTTCTCTTCGACCAGTTGCGAGCCAAGCTTCAGGTTGATCTCGCGCTTCACTGCCGCGCGCTCATCGTTCTGGAAGTACACCGAACGCGCCAGCTCGATGAATTCGGCATCGAAGGCCTGCGCCTTTTCCTTCATGCGGATACGGTCTTCGATATCCCACAGCGCTTCGTTCACCGCCAGCAGGCGAGCGCGCTCCTTGCTGATATCTGTCTGCGCGGCGTGGTGGCTGGCCCATGTGACGTTGAGCAGATTGAGCTCGTTCTGCACATTGGCGAGTTTGGCGGCATCGGAGATCTGGCGTGCCTTGATCTCAAGGATCGTGATCTTGTCGATCAACTCGCCGAAAGACACCGGAACCTGGATCAAGCTCATGAAAACCTCGCATTCGAAGATGGCGGCCGACGCCGGCAAGCGACGCCTATGATAGCGCCATCGGCGCTGACGTAGCCTGCACACTGTCGAGGCGCGCGCGCAGCGCATCGTAAAAACTCGACGGTAATTCAGCCCTCACCGGTACGCTCCACCAATGCGGCTGCGCAAAGGCGCGACACTTTATCGCGTCTTTTTCGGTCATCAGCACTGGTAGATCGTCGCCGAACGCGAGGTCTTGCGGCACGAAGGCATGGTGATCCGCGAACGGATGCGCAATGACCTCGATGCCTTGCGCGGCAAGGCTTGCAAAAAAGCGCTGTGGATGGCCGATGGCGGCGACCGCATGCGCACGCGCGCGGGAAAAGTCGGCGACGGGTCGTTCGCACCCATCCGACAACCTGCGCGCCTGGCTACCGCGCAAGCGCATGGACACCTCACCCGACCGGGCGTCGCCGCCGTTGCAGACGCGGAAATCCACTTTTTCCAGGCGACCCAGCGGTTCGCGCAAGGGACCGGCCGGCAACAGGCGCGCATTGCCGAATCGGCGGTCCCCATCGATGACGCAGATTTCGAGATCGCGGGCGAGCCGATAATGCTGCAAGCCATCGTCAGCGATGACCACGGTGCAGCCCGCACCGACCAGCAACTGCGCAGCGGCGGGACGATCGCGGCCCACGGCCACGGCAACGCCGGAAGCATGCATCAGGCAGGGTTCGTCGCCGACCTCGGCAGGAGTCGCAGCACTGTCCAGCAAGGCCGGCTCGCGCCGGCTGCCACCGTAGCCGCGGCTGACTACGCCAGGGCGATAGCCGCGCTCGCGCAGCGCATCGACCAGCGCCAGGGTGAGCGGTGTTTTTCCCGCACCGCCCGCCGTGATGTTGCCCACCACGATCACCGGGCATGGCAGTTGCACCACGCGCAGCCAGCGCGATCGGTACAAACGCCGGCGAATCGCCACGACCGCGCCATACAATGCAGCCAACGGATAAACCCACCATGGCAAACGCTCCCCGCCATACCAGCCCGCCTGGAGCGTATCGGCCAGCGCCATCGCGTCAGTCGGCTGCCACGGCGGCGGGGCGCTCGTTGAATTGCATGCGATGCAGCCCAGCGTAATGCCCACCCAAAGCGAGCAACTCTGCGTGCGTCCCGCGCTCGACGATGTGGCCGTGATCCATGACCGCGATCTGATCGGCATGCTCGATAGTCGAAAGCCGATGGGCAATCACCAGCGTGGTGCGATCTTTCATCAACCGCTGCAGTGCCTGCTGGATAAGACGTTCCGATTCGGTATCCAGCGCACTGGTCGCTTCGTCCAACACAAGAATCGGCGAGTTCTTGAGAATCGCGCGCGCGATCGCAATGCGTTGGCGTTGACCGCCAGAAAGCATATTGCCGCCTTCACCGATAGGGCTGTGAATGCCCTGCGGCAAACGCTCGATGAATTCCATGGCGTTCGCCGCCATGGCCGCCGCGACGATGTCCTGTTCGCTTGCGCCGGCCAGTTCCCCGTAAGCGATGTTCTCGGCCACGGTACCGTCGAACAGAACAACCTGTTGCCCGACCCACGCGATCTGCTTGCGCAACGAGGCCAGGGTATAGCTTTCGTAATCGGCGCCATCGAGCAGAATACGACCGCTGGTAGGTTCGTTGAAACGCGGCAGCAGGCTGACCAGACTGCTCTTGCCGCTACCCGAACGGCCCACCAAGGCGGTGACAGTGCCTGCCGCGCAATGCAGGTTCACACCCGCCAATGCCTCCGTGTTGCCGCGGGGATAAATCAATCGCACGTTTTCCAGACGCAGGTCGCCCCGCGTGCGCTCCAGCACATGCGTGCCGTGATCCACTTCGGGCGGCGTATCGATCAGCGCGAACAGGTTTTCCGCCGCCGAGATGCCGGTCTGAATGGTCGACTGCACGTTGGACAATCGCTTCAGCGACGACAACATACCGCCCATGGCAGTGAGTACCGCAATGAATACACCTGGCGAAATGCTATCGATGACCGTCGGTCGCGAAGCGAGAAAGACCATGCCCGCCAACGCGAACGACGCCACCGTCTGCACCGTCGATCCCGACAGCGCGCTGGTCGCCACGATCTTGAGGTTGAGATAGCGCGCCCGACCCGATACCTGGCGGAAACGCTCGGCCGCCTGGTGCTGGCCGGCGTAGATACGCACCTCGCGATGCGCATCCAGCATTTCTTCCACGGTACCGGTAACCGAACCCATCATGCCCTGAATGCGGCGGCTGATAACGCGATAGCGCCGGCTTACCGCCGTGGTGATCAGCACGATGGCCGGCACCAGCACCAGCAAAGCGGTCGTGAGATAAACACTCTCACGCAACATGACGATGAACATGCCGATGACGGTTACCCCTTCGGTCACTGCCACCTTCAACGCATCGGTGGATGCGCCCGCGATCTGTTCGCTCGTATAGGTGATCCGCGAAACCTGGTGACCGGAATGCTCATTGCCGAAATACGTCACCGGCAGCCGCAGATAGGTTCCAAATACATCGCGTTGCATCGTTTGCACGACATTACGACCGACATAACCCATGCCGTAATTGCTGACGTAGATCGCCACGCCGCGCACCAGGAAGATGCCGATGATCCAAACCGGCATCCAGCGAATGAGATAGGGATCCTTCTTGGTAAGAAGGTTGTCCATGATCGGTTGCAGCTTCTGGGTGAACAGCGCCAAGGCCCCGCCATCGATCGTAAAGCCGATGATGGCGACGAGCAGCACCGGCCAATAACGCGACGAATAGACAAGCAGCCGCTTATAGACGCGACGACTGTCAGCGTCCCACAGGGCAACCTTCTTTCTGCCTTCGCTCATTGGCCCGTTTCCGACGGCGTCGGCGTGGTGGCGATGGAAAGATGGGTAAAGCCAAGCTGGCCCAATGCATCCATCGCCGTGACCACGTTCTGGTGCGCGGTCAGCGCATCGGCACGGATGACGACGGTCTGGCCGCGATCATCGCCCGCTACGCGGGCAATAGCTGCCTTGAGCGGTTCCACGCCCGCGCCGGGTACTTCATCGCTACCGACGTAGAAGCGCCCGTCGCGGTCCACCATCACCGTGATCGCGGGCGGCTGCATGTCGCGATCTTCCGCGCTGGCCTGCGGCAGGTTGACCTTCAGGCGCGAATGCTGCACGAAGGTAGTCGTGAGCACGAAGAACATCAACAGGGTCAGCAGCACATCGATCAACGAGACGACATTGATCTCGAAATCGTCGCCGCGACGATCGTTACTGATACGCATGGGTCAGACCGGCGCCTTGTTGCCTGCGGCCGCAGCCCCGGTGGTGCGACGCGGACGCGGCGCAGCACTCGGCGCGGAAAGCGTCAGGTCGTCCAGCAGCAGCGTGGCCTGCTTTTCCATCTCCACGCAGTAGCCGGCCACTTTCGAGCGGAAATAGCGATGCAGCACATAGGCGGGAATCGCCACGGTAAGGCCCGCGGCGGTGCAGATCAGCGCTTCGCCAATGCCACCGGCCATCTTGGTGGGATCGGCCATGCCGCCGACCATGACCTGCATGAACATGCGGATCAGGCCGATCACCGTACCGAACAGGCCGAGCAGCGGGCCGATCAGCGCGATCGTACCGAGCGTATTGAGATAGCGTTCCATGCGGTGCACCACATGGCGGCCGGTATCCTCGATGCGCTCCTTGATCAGTTCGCGCGGACGTTCGCGCACCGCCACCGCGGCGGCCAGCAACTCGCCCAGCGGCGAACCTGCGGAAAGCTTTTCCAGATGGGCCGGATCCAGTTGGTCAGAGCGCGCCCACTCGCGTACTTCTTGCGATAGGCCGGGCGGCAGCACCGAACGGCGCCGCAAGGTCCAGCATCGCTCCAGCACGATCGCCAGCGCCACCGCCGAGCAGACCAGGATGGGCGCCATCGCCCAGCCGCCAGCCATCAGAATCTGACCCAAATCACCCACAACAAACTCCCGGCCCTGCCGTCCGCCTGAAGCGACCATCATAGCAGCGTCGACTTGGCATACCGTGCGGCCAGTGGCAGTTCATTCGCGCCAGTAGCGCCGCTCCCGCAGGCGCCAGCGTGCTGCGACCCGCGCGGGCGCCACGGCCGGAAAATCAATCTGAATGGCGCCCTCCACGGCGGTGTTGTAGAGCGGGATACCGGCCTTCGCATAGCGCTCGAGCACTTCCGGACGAGGATGGCCGAAGCGGTTGCGCCATCCGGCCGAAACCACCGCCAGCTCCGGCCTGGCCGCCGCAATGAACGCCGGGCTGGATGAACTCTTGCTGCCATGGTGCGGTACCTGCAGCACCGGCGACGGGCCAGGCCCGAGCGCCGTGGCAACGCCCGGCTCCGTATCGGCGGCGATATCGCCAGTCAGCAACAATCGGCCCTGCGCACCTTCGATGGCTACGACACAGGAACGGTCATTGGCCGATGCGCGCGGCGTGTTACTGCCAGGACTGAGCACGCGAAACCGCACGTTGTCCCATTCCCAATGCTGTCCCGCCACGCATGCCTCCATCGGTATCGGCATGCGCTCCGGTTCGCCCGCATAGCGGCGCGCCAGCGGAAAGGCGGCGGCGACCGCGGGCGCGCCACCGGCGTGGTCGTTGTCGGCGTGGCTCACCATCAACACATCCAGCCGGTCGATGCCAAGCGCGTGCAGCGACGGAACGACCACGGCTTCGCCGAGATCGAACTGCGACGGATAACGCGCGCCGGCGTCATAGACCATCGCATGCTCCCGCGTGCGCACGATGATCGATAGTCCCTGCCCCACATCCAGCACCCATGCCTGGAATGCACCGGTGGCAGGCGGATACCGTACCGGCCATAGCAGCGGCAGGAATAACAACCCGCCCAGCACACGCAACGGCACACCGCGAGGCATGAACAGCCACACCGCGCCAAGCGTTGCCAGCAACAGCGCCCACGGCTCCACAGCCGGCAGGAACCAATGCGCGCCCGGCCACCTCGCGGTGTGTTCAAGCAACCACCACTGCGCATGGGCGAGCCACCCGGCCAGCCGCAGCGGTGGCGTAGCCAGCGCCGGGCAGATCAAGAGCAGCAACAAGCCGATCAGCGCGCACGGCACGATCACGAAACTGACGAAAGGCACTGCGACCAGGTTGGATAAGGCGCCGACCAACGATGCCTCGCCGAAAAACCATAGCGTCAATGGCAGCAGGGCGACGGTCATGACCAACTGTCCCAAGGTCAATTCGCGCAAAAAGGCGCGAACACCGTGCCCTTGCGCTTCCAGGCATACGATGAGAAAACCCACACCGACGAAAGAAAGCCACATCCCTGCTTCCAACACGGCCATGGGATCGACCAGCAGAATCGCCAGCAGCGCGATCGCCAAGGCCTGGTCGGCCCCAACGGCGCGTCGGCTGCATCGCGCCAGCACCACCGCCGCGATCATCAGCACGGTGCGCACGGTGGGCATGCCGAAACCCGCCAATGCCGCATAGCCCAAAGCGCAGGCCAGCGCGGCCACGGCCTGTGCCTGCACGCGCGACCATCGCAGTCCCCATGAAGGCCAAAGCCAGTACACGGCGTAGCAGAGCCAGGTACCGAACACCGCAGCTACGCCGACGTGGAAGCCGGAAATGGCGATCAGGTGCGAGATGCCATTGGCGCGCGCCACATCCCAGTCGTAGAGGCCCAGGCCTCGTGTATCGCCCACGGTAAAAGCGCGCAACAAGGCAGCATCATGGGGATCGCGGACACGCGCCTGGATATCCTCAGCCAGCCTTGCGCGCAGCCGGTCAAGACACCACTTCGCTCCGCTTTGCGGCTGATTGGAGCGATCGTCGCGTACATAACCGACCGCGGTGATGCCGCGTGCCAGCGCACTGCGCTCGCTGTCCGTGCCCCCCGGATTGACCATGCCGCGTGGCCGGCGCAATCGAACCAGCAGTTGTCCCTGCGCACAAGGCTCGAGCGCGGCCGGCGGCGCGTCGTACCAGCTTATGCGTGCCAGCCCGCGCCAGGGCTTTGCGTCATGTTCCGTGTGTTCGATCCGAAACAGGAAGCTGGTGGCGTCGGCGCGCGATTGTGGCAGGCCTTCGATGATCCCCACGACGCGAAAATCCTGGCCTTCCCAGGCCTTCGGCAAACGTGACTCCACCGCCACGCTGCCTCGCCACGCTGCCCATGCAAAGCCGAACAGCGCAATGGCCAACCAGCGTGCATACGGCACACGCCACGCAAGCAGGCATGCGCACGCGGCCAATGCACCGGTCAACCCATGCGCCGGCAGTATTGGCAGCCATTGCACGGCAAGCACGCCCGCCAGCCACGCCAACGTCACCGCTATCGCACCGGGCCACCGCCCTGCTCGCCGCATAGGTCTGCTTCGCTTTCCGATGTAGCGAAGTTAGCCCAGGCCACGACATGTTCGTGTAGGAAGTAGCCTGCACGCTTGAGGGAAACATGCCACGCGAACATCCAGGGATTTTTCGCGACAGCCGCTACCGCCAGGGAGACGCCAGGAGCATGATCTCCCCGCCACTCGCCGGCGAAGCTGCTAAGCCTTTTCGCGCAGCTCGCCGTTATGCAGCTCCAATGTGCGATCCATGCGCGCGGCGAGCCGGCTATCGTGCGTGACCAGGATGAAGCTGGTGCCGATCTCGCGGTTCAACTCCAGCATCAGGGCATAGACTTGCGCGGCATTGTCCTCGTCCAGGTTACCGGTGGGCTCGTCGCCCAGCACGCAGGAAGGACGTGTCACTAGCGCGCGCGCTACCGCGCAACGCTGCCGTTCGCCGCCGGAAAGCTCGGCAGGCTTGTGTTCCAGGCGCTGTCCCAGCCCCACACGTTCCAGCAATGCCTTCGCCTGCTTCTGTGCGTCGGCAATACCCGTGCCGCGGATCAGCAGCGGCATGCATACGTTTTCCAACGCCGTGAATTCCGGCAGCAGATGATGGAACTGATAGATGAAGCCGAGCGAGCGATTGCGCACCCGGCCGCGTTCGGCGTCGGACAGCTGCGAGAGCATGCGGCCTTCGACCTCCACCTCGCCGCTGGTGAGCGTATCCAGGCCGCCGATGATGTGCAGCAACGTGCTCTTGCCGGAGCCGGATGCACCGACGATCGCCAGGGTTTCGCCGCGCTTGAGAGTGAAGCTCACATCGGCCAGTACCTTGGTGTGCAGGCCGCCTTCTGCATAGGTTTTCGCAATATGGCTGGCGCGCAGCACGATGTCGGTCGAAGTATTCATGGGCTTATTCATAGCGCAGCGCCTGCGCCGGCTGGGTACGCGACGCGCGCCATGCGGGATAAAGCGTGGCAAGCAGGGAGAACAGGAAAGTAATCAGCGCCACCCAGGTGACATCGTGCCAGTCGAGCTTGCTGGGCACCTCGCTGATGTAATAGACGTCGGGCGACAGAAAGGTTACGCCGGTGACATGCTCGATCCACTTCACGATGCCCGGCAACCGCCACGACAGCAGCGAGCCCAGCCCGACCCCGAAGCCGATCCCGACGATGCCGACCAGCACGCCCTGCACCATGAACATGCCCATGATGCTGCGCGGCGTGGAACCTAGCGTGCGCAGGATGGCAATGTCGGCCTGCTTGTCGGTCACCAGCATCATCAGCATGGAAATAAGATTGATCACCGCGACCAGGATGATTAACGAGAGAATGATGAACATTACGTGCTTCTCCATCGAGATGGCGGAGAAGAAATTCGCGTGGCTGTCCATCCAGGTAGTCACCTGGTAGACCTGGCCAAGGCTGTTGGCCAGCTCGCGCGCGACGGGCCCTGCGTTATAGAGATCGTCCAGCTTCAGGCGGATACCGGTGGGACCATCGAGACGCTTGAGCGTCTCGGCATCGCCGAGGCTGACCAGGCCCAGGCCGGAATCGAATTCCTCCATGCCCATCTCGAAGATGCCGCTGACCGTAAAACCACGGATGCGCGGCACCGAGCCCATCGGCGTGGCGCTGAGTTCGGGCACCACCATGGTGACTTTGTCGCCGACGTTCACCCCAAGCTGCAAGGCAAGGTCCTTGCCGAGAATGATGTTCCAGCTTTTCGGTGTGAGCGAATCGAACGAGCCGGCGATCATGTGCTTGTTGATATCGGAAACCTTGGGTTCCTGCGCGGGATCGATGCCGCGCACGATGGCGCCGCTGGAACGTTGCCCCTGCAGGAACGACTGGATCTCCACGTAAGGCGCGGCGCCCTTCACATGCGCATTGGCCTGGACCATCTTCATGGCGTATGGCCAGTCCTGCACGCTCTCGCCGGGCAGGCCGGCCACGGTGGCGTCGGAGATCGCGCCAAGGATGCGCGAGCGCAGCTGATCGTCGAAACCGTTCATCACCGACATCACCGTGATCAGCGCCATCACGCTGATCGTGATGCAGATGATGGAAACGGTGGAAATGAAGGAGATGAATTGGTTGCGCCGTTTGGCGCGGGTGTAGCGCAGGCCGATGAAAAGCTCGAGCGGTCGGAACATGGAGGATTCGCTTGTGGGTTCGGGGGACAGGCCATCCGGTGCCCGATGATCGCCGATCATCCTGGAATCCTTGGGACCATGCCGCGCGCGCAGAGTGCCCGAAGGCGGACATGGCGGCAACTATGTGTAGCCAGGGGTGTGTCCGCGCCGTTCGCGTCCCGCGTTGGCGTTGCGTGGCGGTCGGGTGGTAGTGCGTGGCGCAGGCTTGGCTGGCTGCTGCCGAGGCAAGCCGCGCGCCAGCGCATGACGGTACGCAGCGCCAACCCGAAGGGCCGGGTCTGTTTGCCCGCCAGAAGGCATCACTACTCGGTGGTGTACCGATTTACTCCCTCGCTCTTCCGCTGCGAACAAACAGCCCTCGGCGCGGGCCACGCCAATGGTGTGGACAGGCCCTAGCCTTCCTCGATGGCGGTGGCCCGCAGCACGGCGAGCCGCATGCGCAGGCGGCGGCGGATATCCGGATCGCTATTGTCCGGCAGTAGCCAGAACGTGAGTTTGCCGTACCGATTGCCCGCCAAACGCAGCAAGACCGCGTTGCGCACGATCCGGAACGAGAGCAGCTCGGCCGGGTCATCGGTGCCATCCAGGCCGCGCAGCGTCCATCCGCCTTGATGAGCCCAGCCCACCGCACAGACCGGCAGGCGCAGGCGGCGTAGCGCATGCGAGCAAGCCGTGACGACGCCAAATGCCAGCACTAGCTGCAGCAGCGTTGGTACGCCCGACAAGCCGACGGCGAGCAAGGCCAATCCGGCGACGCCGGCAAACAGGCGCGGCATCCAGCGCGAAGGCCGGTATTCAAACCCGATGGCGGGCGCGGATGTCATCGATGATCGCCTGCCAGTCCGCGCGCGGCGGCCGGGCATGGCCCATTACCCAATCCCACAGGTCCGGATCCTGTACGTCGAGCAATTCCTCGAAAGCCAGGCGCTGGGCTTCGTCGGCAGCCGGAAAGGAAGTTTCAAGCCAGCCGCCGAATAGCGCGTCGAGTTCGCGCGTACCGCGGCGGGTGCGCCATTGCAGGCGCTTGATGCGTGCTGAGTCCATTAACCAGAGCGCGAAGCGCCTCCTTATGTCTCCTCTCGCCTTGGAAAGAGGATCGGGGTGCGGAGCCAAGCCTGCCCTACTCAAGCCGGAGCATGCACCGATTCGCCGTGACGCAGCATTGCGCCACCTGCCCTCTCCCGACGAAAGAGGGCAAATCAGCTCACGCCGAACGCCGCTCGACGATCAACTTCTTGATCTCTGCAATCGCCTTGGCCGGATTCAAACCCTTCGGACAGGTACGCGCGCAGTTCATGATGGTGTGGCAGCGATAGAGCTTGAACGGATCTTCCAGGTCGTCCAGGCGCATGCCGGTATCTTCGTCGCGCGAATCGACGATCCAGCGGTAGGCCTGCAGCAGGATCGCCGGTCCGAGGTAGCGATCGCCGTTCCACCAATAGCTCGGGCAACTGGTCGAGCAGCAAGCGCACAAGATGCATTCGTATAGGCCATCGAGTTTCTTGCGATCTTCCGGCGATTGCAGGCGCTCGCGGTCCGGCGCCGCGCTCTGCGTGCGCAGCCACGGCCTGATCGAGGCGAACTGGGCGTAGAAGTGCGTAAGGTCCGGCACCAGGTCTTTCACCACCGGCATGTGCGGCAGCGGATAGATCTTCACGTCGCCGGACGCGCACTCGTCGATGGCCTTGGTGCAGGCCAGCGTATTGGTGCCGTCGATATTCATGGCGCACGACCCGCAAATGCCTTCGCGGCAAGACCGGCGCAGCGTGAGCGTGGGATCGATCTCGTTCTTGATCTTCAGCAGCGCGTCCAGAACCATCGGGCCGCAGGCGGCGAGATCCACGTCGTAGGTATCGATGCGTGGATTCTGGCCGTCGTCCGGCGACCAGCGATAGATGCGGAAGGTACGCGCTTTTTTCGCGTCCTTCGCCGGATAGTGCTTGCCCGGCTGGACCTTGGAATTCTTCGGTAGCGTGAACTCGGCCACGATTGCCTCTCCAGTCGGATTAGTAAACACGTTTCTTCGGCGGCACCACTTCGACCTCGTCGGTCAAGGTGTACATGTGCACCGGACGGAAATCAAAGCTGCTCTGGCCGCTTTCGTCGACCTTGACCAGCGTGTGCTTCATCCATTCGTGGTCGTTGCGATCGGGAAAATCCTCGCGCGCATGCGCGCCGCGGCTTTCCGGGCGCTGCTCGGCTGAATGCATGGTCGCCACCGCCTGTGACAGCAGGTTGGATAGCTCCAGCGTTTCGATCAGGTCGGAGTTCCACACCAGCGAGCGGTCGCTGACCTTCACATCCTGGAAGGCATCGAACACTTCGGAGATTTTCTTCGAACCGGCCTTGAGGGTGTCGCCGGTGCGGAATACGGCGGCGTCCTGCTGCATGGTGCGCTGCATATCCATACGGATTTTTGCGGTCGGCGTCGTGCCGTTGGCGTTGCGCAGGCCATCGAAGCGGGCAAGCGCCTTGTCCAGCACGCTGGCGGGCAGATCCTTGTGCGCGGAACCTGGCTTGATCAGCTCGGCACAACGATGCGATACCGCGCGGCCAAACACCACCAGGTCGAGCAGCGAGTTGGAACCGAGGCGGTTGGCGCCATGCACCGACACGCAGGCCGCCTCGCCAATCGCAAACAAGCCAGGAATCACGGCATCGACGTCATCGCCCTTCTTCTGCACCACTTCGCCGTGATAGTTGGTGGGAATGCCGCCCATGTTGTAGTGCACGGTCGGCAGCACCGGGATGGGTTCCTTGGTCACGTCCACGCCGGCAAAGATGCGGGCCGACTCGGCAATGCCCGGCAGCCGTTCGTGGATGACGTCGGCGCCCAGGTGCATGAGGTTCAAGTGCACGTGATCTTTCTGATCGCCCACGCCGCGGCCTTCGCGCACTTCCAGCGTGATGGCGCGACTGACCACGTCGCGCGACGCAAGGTCTTTCGCGCTGGGCGCGTAGCGCTCCATGAAGCGCTCGCCCTTGGAGTTGGTCAGGTAGCCGCCTTCGCCGCGCACACCCTCGGTGATCAGCACGCCCGCACCATAGATACCGGTGGGATGGAACTGCACGAACTCCATGTCCTGCAATGCCAGGCCAGCGCGCAGCACCATGCCGCCGCCGTCGCCCGTGCAGGTATGCGCGGACGTGGCGCTGAAATAGGCACGGCCATAGCCGCCGGTTGCCAGCACCACGGCCTGTCCACGGAAGAAATGCAGCGTTCCTTCGTTCATGTCCAGCGCGAGCACGCCGCGGCAAGTACCTTCTTCGTCGAAGATCAGATCGATCACGAAGTATTCGATGAAGAAGGTAGCGTCGTGGGCCAGTGCCTGCTGGTAGAGCGTATGCAGGATCGCGTGGCCGGTTCGGTCGGCGGCGGCGCAGGTGCGCTGCGCGGTGCCCTTGCCGTAATGCGTGGTCATGCCGCCGAACGGGCGCTGATAGATGCGGCCATCGTCGGTACGCGAGAATGGCACGCCGTAGTGTTCCAGTTCGTAGATAGCCGGAATGGCTTCCCGGCACATGTACTCGATCGCGTCCTGGTCGCCGAGCCAATCCGAACCCTTGATCGTGTCGTAGAAATGGAAGCGCCAGTCGTCTTCGCCCATGTTGCCGAGCGCGGCGGCAACACCGCCCTGCGCCGCCACGGTATGCGAGCGCGTCGGGAACACCTTGGTGATGCAGGCGGCCTTGAGTCCCTTTTCGGCGAGGCCGAAGGTGGCGCGCAGTCCCGCACCGCCCGCGCCGACCACGATCACGTCGTATTTATGCTGTTGAACTTTGTAGGCTTCCATCGACCTCAGGCTCCCAATGCGATGCGCAGCACAGCCAGCGAGCCAGCCAGCACGCTCAGCACCGCGAGGAACTTAATCGCCACCAAAAGGGTGATTTCCTTCCAGCGGGTGTGTACGTAGTCTTCGATCACCACCTGCAGGCCGAGTACGGCATGCCAGAACGTGGCAATCAGGAAGGCGATCAGCAGGATCGCATTCCACGGCCGGGCCACGGCCGCGCGCGCCGTCGCGTAGTCGGCATGCAGCAGGCCAAGCACCAGGATCACGAACCAAAGGCCAAGCACGATCAGGCCGACCGCGGTAGTGCGCTGCGTCCACCAGTGGCCGACACCGTGTTGCGCCGAACCCAGTCCACGCGCGCGCTTGAGCGGGTTGCGCAGGTCCTTGGGCAAGTTTTTTGCGTTCGTGCTCATGCAACACCTCCAGCACCCAATACGTAGACCCATACGATCAGGGTCAGCACAACGCTGGCGATGATCGACAGCCAACTCGAACGCACGAACTGGTTGATGGCGTAGCCCGCGCCAGCGTCTTGCACCAGATGGCGAACGCCATTGCACAGGTGATAGAACAACGCCCATGTCCAGCCGATCATCAGGATGATGCCCAGCGGGCTGCTTATGCAGACCTTGAACTGATTGAAGGCATCCTCGCCAGCGGCCAGCGAGAGCAGTCCCCACAGGGTCACGAGGGTGCCCACGGCGAGGGCAATGCCGGTGGCGCGATGCAGGATGGAAGTCACCATCTGCACTTGCCACTTATATATCTGTAGGTGTGGAGAAAGCGGTCGTCGCGTGTCTGCCATGGCGGCTATCCTGGGGTGGAATCGCTGATGCTGTTAACCGAAGCCCGAACCGCGACCATCCACGGACGCCATCCGGAGCGGCGGCCTCGGCACGAATCCGAACCCGCCTCCATCGATGAACCATTGAGGTGGTTCACCGCAGTGGCGCATCCATGCGTCACATCCATCCACCAGCCGCTCCTGCCCTTGCAGCGCCAATATGCATGACGACGCGGCGGATCAGAAGTCGATACAGCGCCCGTTCTTTTCCCAATCGCCATAGCGGGTAGGATCCGGTGCCGGCCGACCGCCGGGTTCCTGCTCCTGCCTGGAAGGAACAGGCGTCACAACGTGTTCCGTCTTCGCGGGTTCGGGAGGTACGGCGGGCTTGGAGGACGTATCGGGCATGGTTCGTATCGCCAAAAGCGTAATACTTGCGGCATAGCGGCACAACCGGTTGACGAGCGGCACCAAGCGATGCAGGCATCCGGTTACCGCCTTGCACCATGCTCCTGTCGCCCCCACTCCTAGGCGCATGCCGATATCCCATAGCGCCCAAGCACTATTTATCGAAGGCCCGGATGCGGTTGCTTTCGCACACAGCCAGTTCACGAGTCAGGTCACCGGCCTGCCGACCGGGCAATGGCAATTCAGCAGCTGGCTGGACGCACAGGGCCGCGTGCGCAACCTGTTCCACCTCGCACGGCTTGGCGAAGAGCGACTGCTGCTGATACTGCGTGGCGGTGATGCAGACACGTTCGTCGCTGCGCTGGGCCGGTTCGTGTTCCGCGCGCGCGTCAAGCTGAGCCATGCAGGTATGGCACAGCTCGCACAGGGTCCGGCACTACCGATGTCCATCGTCGACGCCGATACCGATGTCGTTCGACTCGGTTGTGGCTCGCATTCATTGCTGTTCGGCAACGACCTTGCCGCGAATGATATCTGGCAACACGAACAACTTCGCGAAGGCTGGCCATGGCTGCCTACCGACAGGTTGAACGAATTGACTCCACCTTCGTTGTCGTTGCATCGCCTCGGTGCGATCGCGCTCGACAAAGGTTGTTACCCGGGTCAAGAGATTGTCGCGCGACTGCATTATCGCGGCGGAAACAAACGGCACCTATGTCATGTCCTATTGTCCGCCGTTGTCGCCAGCGGCACGGAACTACGTCGCAGTGATCGCGAATTTGTACGATTACTGCTCGTCGTGGCGCGTGATGAATGCGTCGAAGCACTCGCCGTTATCGCGGATGATGTAAGCAACAACCTTGCGCAAGGCACGGAAAACACTAGTGATGAAGGCATCGTCGTGCAACTTGTGAACAGCTGGCCGGATTAACGCATGTGTGAGCCACACGTGAATCCACCTTGTCAGGCACTTGCAAAGACAAGCAAGCCCCACTAGATTCCGCCAAACTTTTCAGGCATCCAATAGCCCACCGGGTGCCTACATACGCGACGAACCGGAGGGGTCCGGATCGGCGCGACCCGGCAGAAAGTCTGCCGGAGGACAATTCGCCGTATGCGCGAACGCTGCACAGATGGGCCTTTTGCCCGCAGCGTCACAGCCAGATCAACGCCGATCGACATCGGACATGTCGATCGATACCGCCACGTTGTCGTGGCCAACCGACTTACGCCACAAGTTTCGGCGTGAGCGATATCCAGGTGGAACGGTCTGCCCGCCCGTCCACCGCAACGGCGTCAAGGCATGCATGTGGTGCTTTGGCGTACAGCAAGCTGGAGGCAGGTATGAAACTTTCCATGTTGTTGTGGCTGATGTCCGTCCTGCCCCAACCGCTCGCAGACCAGACCTGTCTGGCGACCACCGTTTACCTGGAGGCACGCAGCCAGTCGACGGTCGGCCAGATGGCAGTGGCGGAAGTCGCCATGCGTCGACGCGAACGCGGCCAATGGGGCGATACGGTGTGCGATGTAGTGAAATCGCCGCATCAATTTGCGCTCTCCACCACCCCGCTCACTCAGGAAATCGACAACCTCGTAGCGTTCCAAAAGGCCTGGGATATTGCCGGCAAGTCGATCAGCAACTGGGGCCTTCCCGCGGACGAACGTCGCTTCTTCGTTCCGCACGCGGATCATTTCGCCACCGTGTCGGTCGCACCCGCATGGTCGCGCAATCACAGCGCCATCACTATCGGCGACCACAAGTTCTACTCAATCAACTGATACGCGAAAAATTTCGATGTAATAAAAAGCCCTCTTGCGAGGGCTTTTTATTTTTTTAAAATTGGACGTCCAGACGTCCAAATCATAGCGTTCGACTCAGCGTGGATAGACCAGGTTGTTATTGATCACCACGTAATCGCCCGGCCGCACGCCCGGATCGGGAATCTGCGTGACCGTTGCATACTGACCGTTATCGAGGCGAATCACGATCTGCCATGCCGGCACTGTGCCGCCCGGCTGGCTGTTGCGGGCACCGACCTGGTTACCTACCGCGCCACCCACTACCGCACCGCCCACGATCGCCGCGGTATTGCCGCGACCATGGCCGATGGTGCTGCCAAGCAGGCCGCCAGCTACCGCGCCGATTACCGTACCGATGCCGCTATTGTTGGTCCCCTGCTGCTGCACATAAACCTGCTGCACTTGTTGCACCACGCCGCAACTCTGGCAGCCGCGATAGCCATAGGTTGTCTGGCCCCGGTAAACCGGTTGGGTTTCGCATCCGGACAGGGCCGCCATGCCTACCAGCAACGCCGCTATCACGACGAACTTGCTTGACTTGATTTTCACGACAACCTCCTTGATGAATCGGTTATTGCGCACCGGAGGCGACACTGCCGCCCTGCTCCACCCTGACGCGATTGCCTGGACTAAATCCATGCGGGTGGTGCGTGTCGCACCGTTGTAGATACGGACCACGTCATGGCTGAAGATATTACTGCCTGTATTCTCAACGGCGTTGCAACGGCGATTCTTTCGATTGCAGCTTGTTCCGCTTCGCCCAGTTGCCGATTGCTGGCGCCCCGGCCAGTTGCCTTGGCAACATCGGACCTGCGCTCAAGCTATTGACTTGGCCATCCGCTCATCCCGAACCTCGGGCGTTGAAGACAATCACGACACATAAACCATGCACCGCGATATTTTACGCAAATGCATTGAAACGCCCGGAGCCCGAAGAGTGGACGGGACCGATTTCAAACCCGCACGAGCCCGCAAGCCCATGGGGAATGGCGTGCATCCATGACTATTACCGACAGCCATGTCCACCTGGACGATGCGCGCTTCGACACCGATCGCGATGCCGTCATCGAGCGTGCTCGCGCAGCCGGCGTAGCCTGGCAGGTTATCCCCGGAACCTGCGCCGCAAGCTGGCCGCACATCCGCGCGCTGTGTCAGCCTGGCAGCGGGCTTTTTCCGGCCTATGGCATGCACCCACTATTCATGGACAGACATCACCAGGATGACATTTCCACGCTATCGCATTGGCTGAAGACCCATCGCCCGCTGGCAGTCGGCGAAATCGGCCTGGACTTCTACGAAGGAAGCCACGATCCGGAAGGCCAACGCACCTATTTCAAGCAGCAATTGAAGCTAGCCCGCGAATTCGACTTGCCGGTTATCGTGCATGCACGCGCTGCCATGGATGAAGTCACTTCGATACTGCGGCGTACCGGAAACCTGCGTGGCGTCGTGCATAGCTTTTCCGGAAGCCAGCAGCAAGCCGAGCAATTGTGGAAGATTGGCTTTCATCTGGGCATCGGCGGACCGGTCACCTATCAGCGTGCGCAGCGCCTGCGTCGTATCGTCACCAGCATGCCGATCGAACACCTGCTGCTGGAGAGCGATGCTCCGGACCAGCCGGGCGCAAGCCATCGCGGCGAACGCAACGAGCCGGCACATATCCGGGACGTCTTGCACTGCATCGCCACTCTGCGCGGCGAAGACGCGGATGCGATCGCCAGCGCCACCACCACCAACGCGCAACGCCTCTTCGGCTTCTGACCACCAGCCAGGCACCACGTCGGCACTTGCAAACCGACGCGCAGGCGGCGCATTATTTATTCCATCAGTGAAATATGCACCGATGAAATGTCCCTGCTCGACCAAATAAAATGCCTGGACGAAGGCATCGCCGGCGTGCGCAAGGTGATTCCGGAAATGCCGGAAGACGCGGCGCTGTGCCGCGTGCTGCTGTTGCTTAGCGAGCGCATGCAGGCGGAGTTTGAGTACAAGCTCAAGCCTTACAAGCTTAACGACAGCGAGTTCCGCACCCTGATCACCCTGTTCTCGCGTCCGGACGGCAGTTCCACCCCGGGCGAGCTGTGCGTCTTTACTTCGCAGGGCGCCACCAACATGACGCGCATTGCCAATGCACTGGTCAAGCGCGGGCTGATCACGCGCGGACCCGGCGCCGAAGACCGGCGCCAGGTTGTCATGCAGATCACGGCGGCGGGGCGCCGCTTCGTGCAAAAAATGCTGCCAGGCATGTTTCCCCGCCTGAAGCTGATCTTTAGCGGCTTCAGCGACACAGAACGCCGCAGCTTGAGCCGACTGCTGCGCAAGCTCGCCCATAACCTCAGTCAACTCGAACACGAAGCGGGTGATCCGCCATGAACGTCGTTGCGTCTCCCTCCCATCCGCGGCTTCGTCCCCTCGCCTTGGCGATGCTATTGGCGACGACACTGGCCGGCTGCGTCATTCCAGCCAAATTGGCGCATCCTGCGCTGCGCGATGACGTTCCCCTGGCCGGACTGCCAACCACCCAGCACGCGGGCTGGCCGGATGCCGAATGGTGGCGCGCTTACAACGATCCGCAACTGGACCAGTTGATCGCGCTGGCCATGAAACAATCGCCAGATCTTGCGCAGGCCCATTCGCGCGTGCAGACCGCCGAACAATCAGTGCGCGTTGCCGCCGCCCAGGCCGGCCTGAACATCAACGGCAATGCGCAAGTGACGCGCCAGCGCATGAGCGACCACGGCCTGTTTCCGCCCGCCCTGCTGGGCTTCGATTGGTACGACCAGGCTGATCTAGGCGTGCAGATCGAATACGACTTCGATTGGTGGGGCAAGAAGCGCGAATCGATCGAAGCCGCGCTGGACCAGGCCCATGCAGCCGAGGCACAACGCAGCGCCGCGGCGCTGAGTATTCAAAATGCCGTGGCCGACACTTATTTCGGCTGGCTGGCCGACGAGAACAGGCTGGCTTTGGCCAGACAGTCCGTGGCGATTCAAGAGCACCTGTTGCAGATCGCCCAATTGCGCGTGCGCCAGGGCGTGGATCTTCCCGATACGGTGCAGCAGGCGCGCGCGCAGCTAGCTGCCGCGCAGCAGATGCAGGTAACGCTGGAAGGATCGGTCGAGCTGCGCAAGGTCGTCTTGGCGGCACTGGCAAACGTGTCGCCCGCCGACCTGCCGTCCTTGCACCCGCAAGCGCTGCCGCAGGTCGAGAGCGCGCTGCCGGAAGATGCACGCCTGGATTTGATCGCTCGTCGCCCCGATATCGCCGCCAGCCGCTGGCAGGTCGAGGCGGCGCTGAAGCAGACCGATGTGGCGCGTGCGCAATATTTTCCCGACGTCAGCATCAACGCGATGGCCGGATTGTCCAGCACCAACCAGGGCGCACCGCATATTCCCGGGCTCATAGCCGGCAGCACTGGCGAACTTGCAAATCTATTCGACGCCGGCAGCCGTGTCTTTGGCATCACCCCTGCCGTACATCTGCCGATCTTCGAAGGCGGCCGGCTGAAGGCGAATTACGGCGCAAGTCGGGCGCAACTCGATGCCGCCATCGCCCAATACGATCTGACCGTGCGGGATGCCGCGCGCGATGTCGCCACGCAGGCGGTAACCGCGCAACAAATAGCCGCCCGCCGTGTAAAACAGGAGGCGCAGACCCAGGCCGACGAGGCATTGGTGACCACGACGCGCGCGCGCGTGGCGCATGGTACGCAGGATGTTCGCCAGAGCCTGGCCGCCGAAGCGCAGTTGTTGCAACAACGCGACCAGGTACTCAGCCTGCATGCGCAGGCGCTGAGCACTGATCTGGCGCTGATCAAGGCACTGGGCGGCGGCTATCGCTCCACTCCCGGCCACGCATCGCATGCCGGCTCTTCTCCCATCGCATCCACCTCCCAATCCGCCGGAGCCCCCGCCCATGAGCGCTTCTGAGTCCGCTATCCCCAAGGACGCCAACGATAGCGGCCTTGCCGCGAAAGATCCCGCCAAGCGCAGTCGCGCACTGCTGATTGTCGGCGCGGTGTTCGTGCTTGCCGCGCTGATCTGGTTCCTGCTTTGGTTCTTTATATTCTCCACTCGCGAAAACACCGATAACGCATACATCGGCGGCAATCAGGTTGCGCTGTCCTCGCAAGTCGCCGGCACGGTCGTGGCGATCCTCACCGACGACACCCAACATGTGGAAGCCGGCCAGGTGTTGGTGAAGCTGGACGGTACCGATGCCGACGTGCGCCTGCGCCAGGCCGGCAGCGCGCTGGCCGAAGCGGTACGCCAGGTACGCCAGCAGACTGAAACGGCAAGCAGCGCCGACGCGACCATTGCTGCGCGCGAAGTCGACCTGCGCAAGGCCCAGGCCGATCTCAAGCGTCACCTGCCGCTGCTTGCGGCGCAGGCGGAGTCACCTGAAATCGTGCAGCACATGCGCGACAGCGTGGCGCAGGCGCAGGCCGCACTGGACACCGCCAAAGCCCAAGCCAAGGCCTCGCGCGCTTCCATCGATGGGGTCGATATCGCGGACAATCCCTCGGTACTGCAGGCGCGCGCGAACTTCCGCGCCGCCTGGGTCGCCGCGCAGCGCAATACTATCGTCGCGCCCGTTACCGGCTATGTCGCGCAGCGCAGCGTGCAGCTGGGCGCAAGCATCACGCCCGGCCAGCAGTTGATGACGATCGTGCCGCTGCATAACTTGTGGATCGATGCCAACTTCAAGGAAAACCAGTTGCGCCATATCCGCATCGGCCAACCGGTAAAGATCACTACCGATCTTTACGGCGGCGGCGTGGACTACCACGGCAAGGTCATCGGCCTGGGCGCCGGAACCGGCAGCGTGTTCTCGTTGCTGCCGGCGCAAAACGCCACCGGCAACTGGATCAAGGTGGTGCAGCGCGTGCCGGTACGCATCGCGCTGGACAACGGCGAACTCGACAAGCATCCGCTGCGCGTGGGCCTGTCCGCCGACGTGACCGTGGACATTTCCAATGACCGGGGCCCGGTGCTTGCCGCGACCGCGCAACAACCGGCCGCGGAAACCTCGGTGTACGACCAGGTCGCGGCGCAAGCCGATGCGCAGGCCGAGAAGATCATTCGCGCCAATCTCGACAGCGCTGCCCAATCCTCGAACTGATGCCCTGCTAGCGAGCCCGCCATGGCCGTCCCACCCGAACAAGCAGCGCCGCTGAAGCCGTTGCACGGCATGCCGCTGGTATTGCTGACCATCGCGGTTGCGTTCAGCACCTTCATGGAAGTGCTGGACATGACCATCGTCAACGTCGCGGTGCCGCACATCTCCGGCAGCCTTGGCGTGAGCGCCAGCGAAGGCACCTGGACGATCAGTTCCTACTCGCTGGCCAGCGCGATCATGCAGCCGCTTACCGGCTGGATCGCGCGGCGTTTCGGCGAAGTGCGCACCTTCGTCGTGTCGGTCATGCTGTTTGTGCTGTTTTCCATGCTGTGCGGCATGGCAACCAGCATGCCGATGCTGGTATTCAGCCGCCTGATGCAGGGCGCGGGCTCGGGGCCGATGGTAGCGCTGTCGCTGACCTTGCTGTTGTCCAGCTACCCGAAGGAACGGCAAGGCATCGCGCTGGCGCTATGGGCCATGACCGTGGTGGTCGCGCCGATTTTCGGGCCGATCCTCGGCGGCTGGATCACGGACAACCTGTCCTGGCCGTGGATCTTCTACATCAATCTGCCGGTGGGCATCCTTGCCGGCCTTATCACCTGGATGCTGCTGCGCAAACGCGAGACTCGCACCGTCAAGACGCCGATCGACGTGATCGGCCTGGCATTGCTGGTGGGCGGCGTCGGCTGCCTGCAATTCATGCTCGATAACGGCAACGATCACGATTGGTTCGCCTCGCCGCTGATCCTGACGCTGGGACTGATTGCGCTGGTCTGCCTCACCTTCCTGGTGGTGTGGGAAATCCACGCCAAGCACCCGGTGGTGGATCTGGCCCTGTTCAAGCAGCGCAATTTCACGGTGGGCGTGATCAGCCTGTCGCTGGGCATGTTCGCCTTCTTCGGCATCAACGTGGTGTTCCCGCTGTGGCTGCAAACCACCCTGGGCTACACCGCCACCTGGGCCGGCCTGGCGAGTGCGCCGGTAGGTGTGCTGGCTTTCCTGCTGTCGCCGATCCTCGGGCGCAACATGCACCGGCTGGATTTGCGCATGGTGGTGACCTTCGCGTTTGTCGTATTCGCGGTCACTTCGTATTGGTTTTCCACCTTCGACAGCGCAGCATCCTTCGCCACCCTGGTAGTGCCGCGCTTCGTGATGGGTATCGCCATCCCGTGCTTCTTCATCCCGCTCAACCAGATCTACCTCTCCGGCCTGCCCGCCTCGGAAATCGCCAGCGCGTCGGGGCTCTCCAACTTTTTCCGTACCCTGGGCTCCAGCGTCTCCACCGCCGTGACGGTGACCCTCTGGCAACACCGCGGCATCTGGCACCATGCCACCCTCGCCGAATACGTAAGCCCTGGCCAGCCGGCCGCCACGCATTACCTGCAGCAGCTGGCGCACATGAACTTCAGCCCCACCCAACAGCTGGGCTTCATCGACCAGATCGTGACCCGGGAAGGGCTCACCCTGGCCGTGAACGACATCTTTTACCTATGCGCCATCCTGTTCGTGGCGCTGATCCCGGTGCTTTGGTTCTCGCGACCGCCGTTCGGCAGCGCCGGGGGCGCCATGGGCCACTAGGGATGTTCTGATCAATGCTACGTAGGCGTCACCAGCTCTGTCTGTTCGCAGACCATAGGTTCGTCGGCGCACGCGGAGAGGGTACATGGATGTACCCGGCTTTGAGGAGCGAGGAAAGCAGACTGGCCGTCTGTCGAGACGACGGGCCGCAGGGATGCGGACAGACAGAGCTGGCCCCAACATGTTGAATTTAAAGCGATGGGGTGATGTCCAGAAGGCTCGCAGAGTGCGCCGCGCGGCTTGGCAAGACGGCCAGTCTTCCCGGCGCCGCACAACACACTCTGCGAGCCTTCTGGTCATCATGCCGCCTGCGTAGCATTGNTGCACTCGGCTTTGAGGAGCGAGGAAGGGATGCGGACAGACAGAGCTGGCCCCAACATGTTGAATTTAAAGCGATGGGGTGATGACCAGAAGGCTCGCAGAGTGCGCCGCGCGGCTTGGCAAGACGGCCAGTCTTCCCGGCGCCGCACAACACACTCTGCGAGCCTTCTGGTCATCATGCCGCCTGCGTAGCATGGATCAGAGCATCCCTAGCGTCGTAGTGCCCGATGCGCGATGTCA
The DNA here is from genome assembly GCF_044904675.1 of Dyella jejuensis. Lineage (NCBI taxonomy): Bacteria > Pseudomonadati > Pseudomonadota > Gammaproteobacteria > Lysobacterales > Rhodanobacteraceae > Dyella > Dyella jejuensis. The sequence continues at coordinate 169,078 of NZ_JADIKJ010000002.1, forward strand.
CGCCGGCAAAAAGCACCATCGAAATGGATTTTCTTCGCAGCCTCATAGGCGTGCTCGCGTGCGGCGGCAATGTCCTTGCCCAGGGCACAAACGGTCAGCACGCGACCACCGGCGGTGATCACATGGCCTTGCGCGTCAAGCGCGGTGCCGGCATGGAATACCTTCACGTCGCGACTGAACTCCTCATCCAGGCCATGGATCGCATCGCCGGTTTTCACCTTGGCCGGATAACCTCCGGCCGCCATCACCACGCCAATGGACGGACGCGAATCCCAGTGCGCGTGAGCATGATGCAACTCGCCATCGAGTGCTGCCTCGATCAGTTCGACCAGATCGGACTTGAGCCGCAACATGATCGGCTGCGTTTCCGGATCGCCGAAGCGCACGTTGAATTCGATCACCTTGGGCGTGCCATGCGCATCGATCATCAGGCCGGCGTACAGGAAGCCGATGAACGGCGCGCCTTCCGCAGCCATGCCACGCAGGGTGGGTTCGATCACTTCCCTGAGGATGCGTTTTTCCACTTCGGGCGTGACCACCGGCGCCGGCGAGTATGCACCCATGCCGCCGGTGTTCGGGCCGAGATCGTTGTCGTCACGGCGCTTGTGATCCTGGCTGCTGGCCATCGGCAGCGCGTGCGAGCCGTCGCTCATCACAATGTAGCTGGCTTCCTCGCCTTGCAGGAATTCCTCGATCACGACGCGCGCCGACGCATCGCCGAAAGCATGCGCACCGAGCATGTCATGCAAGGCAAGTTCGGCATCACTCAGGGTGAGGGCAACCACCACGCCCTTGCCCGCCGCCAGGCCGTCGGCCTTGATCACGATCGGCGCGCCGTGCTCGCGCACATAGGCAAGCGCCTTGTTGAGTTCGGTGAAGACCGCATAGCGCGCGGTGGGAATGTTGTGGCGAAGCAGGAAATCCTTGGCGAACGCCTTGGAGCCCTCCAACTGCGCGGCAATGGCGCGTGGACCGAAAATGCGCAGGCCCGCGGCGCGGAATTTATCGACCACGCCGGCTACCAGCGGCACTTCCGGGCCGACCACGGTCAAATCGACCTTCTCGGCCTTGGCCAGCTTCAGCAGGCCCTCGATGTCACCGGCCGCGACATCGGCGTTGCGCAAGCCATGTTCGCGTGCCGTACCGGCATTCCCCGGCGCCACGATAACTTCACTCACGCGCCGCGATTGCTTGAGTTTCCAGGCCAGCGCGTGCTCGCGACCGCCGTTACCGATAACCAGAACCTTCATGCCGTTACTCCGAAACCTTCCGCGCCCCTGGCGCAAGCGGCGCATTGTAGCGGAGCTGGAGGACGTCTCCGGATGGAGCTCCGGCTGCTTCCCGCATGTTGCTAGAGGGGGACGTGCCGGGCGAGCAGTTCGAGCAAGGCGGCGCGGGGAAGCTTTCCGGTTTCGTTGCGCGGCAGGCTGTCCACCAGCCGCAGCGGGCGCGGCAGGAAGACCGGATCGATCCAGGCACGCAAGGCATCGAGGATCATGTGCTCGTCGAGCATGGGGGCCACCACCAGCGCGGCGATGCGTCGAATGCCGATGGCGTCGGCCTCGTCGAGCTGGAATACCACGCCATCCTGCACCCCGGGAATGGCCAGCAGGCGGCGCGTGAGGTCACCCAGCGAGGCGCGCTTACCGGCAATTTCCAGCAGGTCGGCGTGCCTGCCGCATAATTCGAAACGGCGGCCCGCGTCGTGCAGGGTCATGATATCGGCCAGGATGGCCGGCGCATCGAGCTGCGGCGCTTCGATTTGGGTACCGTCCGGCTGCGGATGAAGTTGCACGCCCTGATAAAGCGACCAACGACTGTCCACGGTGACCTGCCGCGTGGCAAACGCGCAGGTTTCGGTCGATCCGAACACCTCCAGCAACGGCGCTGCGAAACGCGCCTCCGCCTGCCCGGCCAACTCGGCCGGCAGGGGTGCGGTGGCCGAAAGCATCGCGGCCAGGGGCGGCAAGCGCACGCCCGAGGCCATCAGCGCGCGCAAATGCACCGGCGTGGTTACCAGCACACGCGGCGCAACCATGTCCTCCAGGGCACTGGCGATATCGGCTGGAAAGAACGGTCGGCCGCCATGCACCTGCACGTCGCCCAGCAGCGGCAGCAGCACCGACATCTCGATGCCGTAGATGTGCTGCGGCGGCACGGTCGCGACCACCGAGAATCGCTCGCCGACGACCTGCCGCAACATGTGCAAGTTGCCGGCGGTACTGGCGTGCAGGCTGCGCCAGGATTTGGCGTTTGGCCGCGGCATGCCGGTGGAACCAGAGGTATAGCCCACGACCGCGATCTGCGTGGCGGGAATGGCGGGCCATGCCATCGCCTCCACGGACGCCTCCACCGGCAGCGATGGCAGCACGTGATAGCGCTGCGGAGCGGGATGCAACGACCGATCACCCACCACGTAACAACCCGGATGCGCCGCCATCACCTCTTCCACCGCATGCGTTGCGCGCGAGGGCGGCAGCAGGTTGGCCTGGCCGCGCAAGGCAATCGCACAGAAAGCGACCAGGAATGCATAGCGGTCTTCGCACAGATTCACGGCCGCAAGGGCATCAGGCAATTGCGAGGCAACATGTTCGACATGGGCAATGCACTGCGTGGCGTTGATCGCCCGGCCTTCGTGCATCGCCACCACGCGCCTCGGATCGCCGACCTTCAACAGAGGTAGCAGGCGCTGGGCCTCATCTCGCTGATAAGTGTCGTAGACGATCGCCACGCGCGCTCCTGTTGCTTTATCGATTCAATCAACTCCGCACCGGCCGGATCGGTCGGCGACTGCCAGCATTCGCAATGGCATCCTGCACGCCCCATCCTCAGGGTTGCGGCTGAATCAGCGCCTACCGCGCTACGGCCGTGTCTCGCAGGATTCAGGTTCGGATGATAGCGCCTGTCAAGGCATCCCGGATGGTGGTGGGTTGGGTGGCATCGCCCAACGGGGCATCGATCACGCCGTCCAGCGCGTCGCCGAAATAGTCGGCCACGGTGACGATATTCCGCGCTGGCGGCTGGCCATGAGGATTGGCGCTGGTCGATACCAGGGCGCCCCCGAATGCACGGCACAACGCTGCCGCCGGCGGATGTGCAGTAACACGCAGCGCAATGCCGGCATGTGCACCAGCCACCCAGTCAGGTACATCCTGGCTGCGAGGAAAGACCCATGTGAACGGCCCAGGCCAGCTGGCTCGTACCTGTGCCAGCACGTCGGCCGGGATCTTTGCCATGTCGACGTAGCGTTGCACCTGCGCGAAGTCCGCGGCAATCAGCAACACGCCTTGCGTGGCCGGACGCTGTTTAAGCGCGAAGATGCGATCGAAGGCCGTCCGGTCGTGCGGATCACAGCCAAGGCCAAACACCGCCTCGGTGGGATAGGCCACTACGCCGCCTTTACGCAACAGCGGCGCGACGTCCTCCAGCTCATTGATGCCATAACGTCTGGTCATTCGGAGTCCGCGTAGGGATGCATGCGTCGGTACATAGTCACACCCCTCGGAAGAGGGGCTCGCCCGGCACACTATGTCAAATGGACTTACACCTTTGATTTTTTCGCGGCAGCTTTTTTGGCGCCGGCCTTCTTCGTCGCCACCTTCTTCGCCGCAGTCTTCTTCGCCGGTGCTTTCTTGGCAGCCGCCTTCGTGGTCGTGGTTTTCTTGGCCGCCGGCTTTTTCGCCGCGGCCTTCTTGGCCGACGATTTGGCGGCACCCTTCTTGCCGAAGCGGCCCTTCTTCACGGGCGCCGCCGCCAGCAACTCGATGCATTGCGCTTCGGTCAGTTCCTTCGGTTCCTGGTCCTTGGGAATGCGCGCGTTTTTCTCGCCATCGCTGATGTACGGGCCAAAGCGCCCGTTGAGTACCTGCACGCCGTTGCCGAAATCCATGATGATGCGGTTGGCGATCAGGTCCAGCTTTTCCTGCACGATCTGCAGGGCGCGCGGCAGTTCGATGGTGTACGGATCATCCTCGGCCTTGAGCGAGGCATAGGTACTGCCCTGCTTCACGAAGGGGCCGAAGCGACCGACACCCACGCTCACTTCTTCGCCACCTTCGGTATGGCCAAGCTGGCGCGGCAACTTGAACAGTTCGATCGCCTCTTCCAGCGTGATCGTGTGCATGCTCTGGCCCGGACGCAAGGAAGCGAACTGCAGCTTTTCGTCCACGTCCTTGTCGCCAATCTGCGCATACGGTCCATAGCGGCCCAGCCTGACGGAAAGCGGCCTGCCCGATTTGGGGTCCGTGCCAAGCTCGCGCGCGCCGGTCGCTTCGCTGCGATCGACGGTTTCGGTCTTTTCCTCGACCTGCTGCTTGAACGGCGTCCAGAAGCGCTGCATCAGCGGCACCCAGGCTTCTTCGCCGCGGCTCACCGCGTCGAGTTCGTCTTCCAGCTTGGCGGTGAAGTCGTAGTCGACGTACTGGGTGAAATGCTGGGTAAGGAACTTGCTGACCGCGCGACCGACATCGGTAGGGCGGAAGCGGCGGCTGTCCAGCAGCACGTATTCTCGATTCTGCAGCACCTGGATGATGCTGGCATACGTGGACGGGCGACCGATGCCGTATTCCTCCAGCGCCTTGACCAGGCTCGCTTCGGAATAGCGCGGCGGCGGTTCGGTGAAATGCTGGTCGGTGACGATATCGTGCAACGGCACCTGCTCGCCTTTTTGCAGGCGCGGCAGACGACGGCCTTCATCGTCGTCCTCGGCGGACTTCTGGTCGCGCCCTTCTTCGTACACGGCGAGAAAGCCCGGGTCGACGATGGTCGTGCCCGTGGCGCGAAACGCCGCATCGCCTCCGGCTACCTGCTTGAGGTCGAAATCCACCGACACGGTATTCATCGTGGCATGGATCATCTGGCAGGCGACCGTGCGCTTCCAGATCAACTCGTAGAGCTTGCGTTGTTCATCGTTGAGGAACGCCGCCACTTCGCGCGGCGTGCGCAGTGCGGAGGTAGGCCTGATCGCCTCGTGCGCTTCCTGTGCGTTTTTGGATTTGGTGCGATAAACCTGCGGGCCGTCCGGCAGCGCCTTGTTGCCGTAGTCGCGCGCGATCAACTGCCGCAATTCGCCCAGCGCATCTTCCGACAGCGCGGTGGAGTCGGTACGCATGTAGGTGATCAGGCCGACGTTGCCTTCGCTGCCCAGGCCCACGCCTTCATACAGGCCTTGCGCGATCTTCATGGTGCGGCTGGTCGTGAAGCCAAGCTTGCGCGCCGCTTCCTGCTGCAGGGTGGAGGTGGTGAACGGCGGCGCCGGGCGGCGCTTGCGTTCCTTGCTGCCCACGTCGCTGACGGTGAGGTGGCCGCGCGCGGCTTCCTTCAGCGCCGCGCGGGCGGCCGTGGCATCGGTCTCGTTGGTGAGGTCGAACTGCTCGAATTTCTTGCCGTTGAGCTTGGTCAGGCGCGCATTGAAATCGCCTTCGGCGTGCTTGAGCCGGGCCTCGACCGTCCAGTATTCACGGGCGATGAAGGCTTCGATTTCTTCCTCGCGCTCCACGATCATGCGCAGCGCCGGGCTTTGCACGCGGCCAGCGGACAAACCGCGCTGCACCTTGCGCCAGAGCACCGGCGACAGATTGAAGCCGACCAGGTAATCCAGCGCACGGCGGGCCTGCTGCGCATCGACCAGGTCGTGCGACAGCGCGCGCGGCGCGGCCACCGCCGCCTTGATCGCCTTGGGCGTGATCTCGGAGAACACCACCCGATGCAGTTGCTTGCCCTCGGCCAGTCCGCGTTCCTTGAGGATCTCGCTGATATGCCAGCTGATGGCCTCGCCCTCGCGATCCAAGTCGGTCGCCAGATAGATGTCGTCGGCGACCTTGGCCGCCTTGGCGATCGCGTCGACGTGTTTTTCGTTGCGCTCGATCACTTCGTACTTCATGGCGAAATCGTGCTCGGGGTCGACCGCGCCTTCCTTGGGCTTCAGGTCACGCACGTGCCCGTAGGAGGCCAGGACCTGAAAGTCCTTGCCGAGGTATTTGTTGATCGTCTTGGCCTTGGCCGGCGATTCAACGATGAGCAGGTTTTTTGCCATGTGGCTTGAGGTTCCAGGGGTGCATCCGCGGCATGATGAAGCCGCCTTCTTTATATAGTTGGAAGCATGCCAGCTTGACGGCTGTCAAGCTGGCACATGTGAAAACGAGGTCCGGAGCGCTTCCGGCTACCCTCGTTCAATCACCGGGAAGCCGTTGGTAGCGGCCGCCCGGCAGGCCTTCGATGCAACCTTCCAGCTCCAGCATGAGCAGCATGGATGACAAGACGGCCGCGCTCTGCCCGGTGCGCGCCGCCAGCTCGTCCAGCGCCGCCGGATCGTGCCCGAGCACCTCCAGCAAGCGCCGATAATCCGGATCGTCGCGCCAGCCGCCAGTCGTGGCTGGCCGGTCGTGCCTCGTGCCAGCCAGCGGCGCGCGCTCCAGGCGCTGGGCCAGCTCGGCACCAAGCGCCCGCGCGGCGGGAACCAGGGTTTCGGCAATTTCCGAGGCGCTCTCGACCAGCCGCACACCTTCCCTGATAAGACGATGGCAGCCGCGGGCGAGCGGATTATGGATGGAACCGGGCACGGCGAATACCTCCCGTCCCTGTTCGCCAGCGAGCCGGGCCGTAATCAGCGATCCGGATTGCAGCCCGGCCTCGATCACGACCGTGCCCAGGGAGAGCCCCGCGATGATGCGATTACGGCGCGGAAAATGATCCGCGCGAGCAGCCATGCCCGGCGGAAATTCGCTGACCAGCGCGCCCTGCGCGGTCACTCGCGCGGAAAGTTCGCGATGCTTGCGCGGATAGACCAGGTCTGGCCCGGTGCCGATCACGGCAATAGTAGGCAACTGCGCATCGAGCGCGGCTTCATGCGCCGCGCCGTCGATGCCATCGGCCAAACCGCTGGTCACCACGTAGCCGGTCATGGCGAGGTGGCGGGCAAAAGCACGGGCGTTGCTCTTGCCGGCGACGCTGGCGCTGCGCGCGCCGACGATCGCTACCTGCGGATGCAGCAGCAGGCTGCTGTCGCCGGCAACGAAAAGCGCCACGGGCGGCTGCGGAATGGCTTCCAGCAGAGGCGGAAAGTCCGCCTCGGTACAACGCAGCAAACGATGGCCCGGTTCGGCCAGCCATGCAAGGTCCGCGGCGATCCGACCTTCGTCGGGCTGCTCCAGCCACGCCTGCGCTTGCGCGCCTAGTGAGGCGGCATGTCGCCGAAGCTGCGTGAGCACATGGCCGATCTGGCCCTGTGCCGCGGCCAGTCGCTCCCGCAAACCGCCCGGTCCCAACCCTGGCGTGCGCAGGGCGATCAACCAATCACGCAATTCCACTCGTTCGTCCATGTCCCGAGTCTACGGGAAGGCCGGCGGCAGCCATGGCGCGCGATGGCCGCATCACGATGTGGGATTTTGGCGAAAACAGATGAGACCCGGCAGGAATGCTCATGGAAGCCGCTGGCATTCTTTCGTATCTGGAACGCAGAAACGACAACGGCGCGGAATGGCCGCGCCGTTTGATTTCATGAAAGCCATCGCAGCGAAGGAGATGAGCGGATACTTCCACTCCCCCTTACCTTATTCCGGCATCTTTACCCTTGCGCCCACCTTCACCGGCTTGAGCCCGTCCATCACCACGCCATAGCTCACCCGGTCGAAGGTGCGGAAGATCATGACGTGGCCGACATATTCATCCGGCAAGGTCACGAACTTATGGCTGTAGCGGGTCCAGCTATCGTGGGCGACGTCATCCGGCATCTGCTCGCCCGGCTGCCATAGCGAGAAGGTCGTGCCGTTGTCGACGCCGTCTTTGGCGCCGATCGAAAGCACCACCACGTCGTTGGGACCGACCTCGCTCAGGCGTTCCAGCGAAAACGCGATCACACGTCCGTCGGGCGGCAGGGTCTTGGGCGGATGCGGGTAGTAATACGGATCATACGGATTGTCGTCGATCGGCATCAGCCGATCGCCCGCGCGGACTTCCATGATCGAGCTCAGCAGCAGCAGCGTCGACGGATCGCCGCCGCGCAGCACTTCGGCCTGTCCGATCACCGTGACTTCCATCGCCAGGGTCTTGCCACGGAAGGCGTGATTGGGGGTGGCACGGCCCAGGTCGGTCTGCCATTCCTCGTTCCAGGGCGTGCGCGTGGTGGCGACGTCGCTATCGACCAGGTTGGCCGCCATATCGTCGCTTTCTTCCGATTCCGAACCGCCGTAGGTGCGGAACACATGGGTCGGGCGCACGATCGCCCAGCGCTGGCCGGGCTGCGCATTGAGATTGCGCACGTAGATATTACGGCCCGAGGTGCCGGTCAGGTCGCCTTCTTCGAAACCCATGACATAAGGCGCGTTTTTCACCGCGTCCGGATCCACCACGCGCGAATCCTTCAGGTACGGCTTGAGCTGGTCGAGCGGAATCGCCGGAATGGCATCGCCTTCGCGATGGACCGCCGGCTCCAGCCGCAGCGATGGGCCTCCGTTGATGAAGGACAGGTCGAGCACGTCGCCCGGGTAGATCAGGTGCGGATTGCGTACCTGCGGATTGGCCTGCCAGATTTCCGGCCAGAGCCAGGGCTTGGACAGGAAGCGGGCGGAAATGGCCCAGAGCGTATCGCCGCGGCGCACGGTATAGCTGTCGGGATGATCGGCGCGCAGCTGTACGCCGGCCGCATAGACGGCCACCGTGACCAGCATGCCGGCCAGCAGCCCGATGGACTTTCTGATCATAAACGGGAATCCCCCCTCCCCCGATGCTCGGGCGAGTGTAACCGAACCGTTAACCCAAGCAACACGTGCCAGTTGGCAAATCCGTGCGCCGACAATGCGTTGAAACAAGTAGAATAACCACATTCTAGACCGCGCCCGGGCTGGCTTTTACCAATTCGCCCGCAATTCCGGCGCCTGAGGTAACCACCATGTCCGTCCTGACCATCCTCGAATTTCCCGATCCCCGGCTGCGCAACAAGGCCGAGCCAGTCACCGTATTCGACACGGCATTGAAGCAATTGGTCGATGACCTGTTCGAGACCATGTACGCCGCCAACGGCGTCGGCCTTGCCGCGACCCAGGTCAACGTGCACAAGCGCGTGCTGGTGGCCGACATGAGCGACGGCCGCGACCAGCCGCTGGCGCTGATCAACGCCGAGATCGTGGAAAAAGATGGCAGCCAGGTCTACCAGGAAGGCTGCCTGTCCTTTCCCGGCATCTATGCCGACGTCACGCGCGCATTGAAGGTAAAGGTGCGCGCGCAGGACGTGCGCGGCGATACCTTCGAGCTGGAAGTGGAAGGCCCGCTCGCCGTATGCATCCAGCATGAAATGGATCACCTGGCTGGCAAGGTATTCGTGGATTACCTCTCGCCGCTGAAGCGCTCGATCCTGCTCAAGCGCCTGGAAAAGCAGCGCAAGCAGGCAGCGACCGCTTGAAAAGGCTGGCCCTTGAGCTGTCCCGCGCAGGCATCGCCGGACAGGTTTGTCCGTATCGCATCAGTACGCAGGTTTGGTCGATGATCATGCCGCCTGCGCCGTCGTTACCGTGATCTGCGAGCAGATCACGCCTGTGCCATCCACGCCGAATAGATCCGTGCCTTCCTTTCGAATCGTCTTTGCCGGTACGCCGGAGTTTTCCGTTCCCTGCCTCGACGCCTGCCGCGCCAGCGGCGCCGAGGTCGTGGCCGTCTACACGCAGCCCGATAGGCCGGCCGGCCGCGGGCGCAAGCTCACGCCCAGTCCGGTCAAGCAGGCCGCATTGGCGGCGAACATTCCGGTGCAGCAGCCACCGACACTGAAAACCGTCCAGGCACGCGCGACGCTCGCCGCCTATCGTCCCGACCTGCTGGTCGTGGTCGCCTATGGTTTGATTCTGTCGCCCAAGGTGCTGGCCATGCCGCGGCTCGGCTGCTGGAACGTGCATGCCAGTCTGCTGCCGCGCTGGCGCGGCGCCGCGCCGATCCAGCGTGCGATCCTTGCCGGCGACCGCGAAAGCGGTGTCGACCTGATGCAGATGGAAGCCGGTCTCGATACCGGCCCGGTTCTGCTGGAGCGCCGCACGCCGATCAGCCGCGACGATACGGGCGGTTCCCTGCACGATCGGCTCTCCCTGCTTGGCGCGGAAGTTTTGGCCGAAGGATTGCGCCGCACGCTTGCCGGCGAAACATTGCCGGCCGCGCCGCAATCGGACGAAGGCGTGATGTATGCGCACAAGCTGGAAAAAGCCGAAGCGCGTCTTGACTTCATGCGTCCCGCCCTGGCGCTGGAACAACAGGTGCGCGCGTTCGACCCATGGCCCGTGGCCGAGGCCGAGATCGCCGGCGAAACCCTGCGCATCTGGTCCGCGCGCGCCATCGAGCAACCGCACGGTGCCGCACCGGGCAGCGTGATCCATGTCCAGCGCGACGGCATCGACGTCGCCTGTGGCGAAGGCGCGCTGCGCATCGCCACCTTGCAACGCGCCGGCGGCAAGCGCATCAGCGCCGCCGATTACCTCAACGCCCGTCCCGAATTGCGCGGCAAACGATGAACGATACGCGCGCCCTCGCCGCGCAAGCACTGGCCGACATCGCCCTGCGTGGCGTCTCGCTGCGCGATGCCATGGAACAACGCGCGCCGAAGTTGCGGGACCCGCGCGACCGCGCCCTGCTGATGGCGTTATTGAGCGACGGAGCACGCTGGTGGCTGCGCTTCGATGCCGCCCTCGATCGCCTGCTCGACAAGCCGCTGCGCCGCAAGGAGCCGGACATCCATGCCCTGCTGGTGCTGGGCCTGGTGCAACTGGAAATCCTGGCGCTACAGGATTACGCCGCCGTAGCCGCCACGGTGGAAGCGGCGCGCGCCCTCAATCGCCCACGCCTGGCCGGTCTGGTCAACGCCGTATTGCGCCGCTGGCAACGCGAGCGCATGACCTTGCTAGCCGCACTGGATGCCCAGCCGTCTACGCGGTATGCGATGCCGCCCTGGCTGGTCAAAGCCCTGCAATCGGATTGGCCCGCACAAGCGGATGCCATGCTGGCCGATAGCCATCGCGAACCACCGCTTATGTTGCGGGCGAATCGACGCCGTATTTCGCGAGAGGCATTGCTCGAACACTTCCGCGCAGATGGCTACACCGCCGACGCGCACCCCTGGCTAGCCGATGGCATCGTGCTGCCGCATAGCGGCGACGTTACCCGCATGCCCGGTTTCGCGCAGGGATGGTTTGCGGTGCAGGATGGCGCCGCGCAAATCGCCGCCGACGTGCTCGATGTACACAATGGCCAGCGCGTACTCGATGCCTGCGCCGCACCGGGCGGCAAGGCCTGCCACCTGCTGGAGCGTGCGGATGTGGCACTTACGGCTGTGGAATGCGATCCCGTTCGCGCCGCACGCATTCGCCAGAACCTGGAGCGTCTGGGCCTGCAAGCAGACCTGCGCGTGGGCGATGCGGGCGATCCGTCCGCCTGGTGGGACGGCAGGCCCTTCGACCGCATCCTGATCGACGCACCGTGTTCGGCACTGGGCGTACTGCGCCGCCGCCCGGATGTGCGCCTGCATCGCCGCGCCAGCGATATCGAGCCATTGGCCGCGCAGCAGCGGCGTATCCTTGCGGCGCTGTGGCCGCTGCTCGCGCCGGGCGGCCGACTCGTCTACATCACGTGCTCGGTGTTGCGCGCGGAGAACGAAGCAATTGTCGGCGCATTCCTCGCCGGCCACGACGATGCGAAGGCATTGCCGCTACAGCTGCCCGCCGGACAAGCTGCGGCCATCGGCTGGCAGGTATTGCCGGGCGATGGCGATCTGGACGGCATGTACTATGCCGTGCTCGCACGGTGCTGATGCAGAAAGGCGACACCCTCCCGCAACCGGGAAAGTTGCGCCGGCTTCGGATGAAATAATCTTCCCCCATGCCTATGCTCGCCAACGCCACCCCTCAAGAACGTCGCCAGTTCTGGCTGCTGGCGCTGTTCGCCATCGTCATGCTCGGCATCGGTATCGGCTTGCGCGATCCGTGGCCTTCCGACGAGCCGCGCTTCACGCTCGCCGCCAGGCAAATGGTGGAAAGCGGCGATTGGCTGTTCCCGCATCGCGGCGTGGAGCTGTATGCCGACAAGCCGCCGATGCTGATGTGGCTGGAAGCGGCCAGCTTCGAGATCGTGCGCAACTGGCGCGTCGCTTTCATGCTGCCGTCGTTGCTAGCTGCGCTGGGCACCCTGTTGCTGATCTACGACCTCGGCCGACGGCTATGGCATCGCCGGATCGGGCTGTACGCGGCCATGGCGGCCCTGATGTGCATCCAGTTCGTGTTCCAGGCCAGGCGCGCGCAGATCGATCCGCTGGTGGTGTTCTTCATCACCGCCGCCAACTGGGGTTTGCTGCGACATACGTTGTGCGGACCGAACTGGCGCATGTACTGGTTCGGCTGCTTCTGCGCGGGCCTCGGGGTCATTACCAAAGGGGTAGGATTCCTCGCGCTCTTCATGCTGCTGCCGTATGCGTGGGCGTCCTGCCGCCGCTGGACGGGCGTGGCCATCATGGGCGCGGGCGCCTGGTGGCGATGGTCGCTGGGCCTGGTCGCGACCCTGGCCGCCATGGCGCTATGGCATGGTTCCCATGCTGCTCGTCGCGCGCGCGCGCGCGGACAACCCGGCCTATGCGGCGTATGTGCACGACATCCTGTTTCACCAGACCGCCGGCCGCTATGCGCACGCCTGGCATCACATCCATTCGGCGTTCTATTACCTGCCGATCCTGCTCTACAACTGGTTGCCGCTGTCGCTGACCTACCCGGGCACCTTTGCATGCTGGTGGCGCGCGCTGAAAGCCAGGGATGTGCGCATTTTCCTGCCGCTGGGCTGGATCGTGCTGGTGTTGCTGTTCTTCAGCGCTTCGGCGGGCAAGCGCGACGTCTATATTCTCCCGTTGCTGCCGATGCTGGCGCTGATCACCGCGCCGTACCTGGAAGAACTGCTTTCCAGGCGTTGGCTGCGCGCGCTGTGCGTGATGTTCCTGGCCATGCTCGGCGGCGGCATGCTGGCGCTTGGCATCTATGCGCTAGCCGCCCATCCCGCCTTCGCCGCCCGGCTCGCCTACGAGCGCGGCTTCGACGGACCGGCCGACTCCTTGTGGTGGATGTGCATTGCCATCGGTGCGGCGCAGTGGTCATTGCTCGCGATATTCCGCGTGCGCCGCGTGCAGTGGGCAATTGCCGGCGGCATGCTGGCCTTGTGGACGGTATACGGCCTGTGGGCCTACCCCTTGCTCAACGACAGCAGCTCCTCAGCTGAACTTATGCGCAATGTACGCGCGCAACTGGGCCCGCACGACCAGGTCGGCCTGGTCGACTGGAAAGAGCAGAACATGCTGATGCTCGACCGGCCCGCCGTGGACTTCGGGTTCAGTGCGCCGACGTCGCGGCAATTCACGCACGCCGTGCAATGGCAGGCCCAGGCGCCCGCCACGCGCTGGCTGTTCGTACAGGAGCCGGCCATGGGCCATTGCGTGGACCGCAGCAAGGCGATTGACGTCGGCCATGCCAACCGGCGCAACTGGTGGTTGTTCAAGGCCGATGCCGTGATTTCCAGTTGCGTCCCCCAAAACAGCGACGAAGCGCCGGAATCTGACGATGCCGCATCCTGATGTCCGCGCATGGCGTTGCCAGCTGATTGCCCGCGACAACGGCGCTGGCCTGAGTCGTGACATGCCGTTGCTCGCCGACGCCCTGCAACGCGCGGGGTGCCAGTCGCGGGCTACCGGATTGCCGCATCGCGGTCGACTTGCCCAATGGCTCACGCGCTTGCGATGGGCGCGCAAGACGCCGGCGTTCGACGTAAACCTGATGCTCGAACGCATCCGTCCCGAATACCAGCGCGCGGCGCGTTATCAGGTGCTGGTACCAAATCCGGAATATTTCCGGCCACAGGATAGCGATGCCTTGTCGACAATGGACGCGGTGTGGGTGAAAACGCGCCATGCCGAACGGCTGTTCCAGGCTCTTGGCGCAAACACTCGCTATATCGGCTTTACCAGCCCGGACCGTTTCGATATCGGCGTTGCAAAACGTCACGCTTTTTTCCATGGCCCGGGCCGCAGCGGCAACAAGGGCACCCGGGCCCTGCTGGATGTGTGGAAGAAGCATCCAGAATGGCCGATGCTTACCGTGGCCTGGCGGCGCAAACACATCGAGCTCGGCGCGCTACCGGCGAACATCACAGTGCTTCGTGATCACCTGAGCGACGCCGACTACCGCCGGCTGCAGAATGAGCATCGCTTCCATGTGTGCCCCTCGCAAACCGAGGGCTACGGACATTACCTGGTCGAGGCGATGAGTTGCCGCGCCGTCGTGATAACGCTCGATGCCGAACCGATGCGCGAACTGGTGAACGCCGGACACGGCCTGCTGGTTCCAGCCCAAGTGATCGGCAAGCAGGATCTGGCGACGCTTTACGGTTTTGCGGAAACGGCGATGGAGCAAGCCATCCAGCGCTGCCTGGACATGGACGCCGCGCACGCCGAACGACTCGGCGACGCGGCGCGCGCCTGGTACGAAAGCAATCATGCGGCTTTTCCCGGGCGGCTGCAGGAAGCGTTGCACGCCCTTTGCGGCTAGCGGGAACCGGCAAATTCCGCTAGGGATGCTCTGATCAATGCTACGTAGGCGTCACCAGCTCTGTCTGTTCGCAGACCATAGGTTCGTCGGCGCACGCGGAGAGGGTACATGGATGTACCCGGCTTTGAGGAGCGAGGAAGGCAGACTGGCTGTCTGTCGAGACGATGGACCGCACGCGGGGAGAGTGCATGGATGCACTCGGCTTTGAGGAGCGAGGAAGGGATGCGGACAGACAGAGCTGGCCCCAACATATTGAATTTAAAGCGATGGGGTGATGTCCAGAAGGCTCGCAGAATGCGCCGCGCGGCTTGGCAAGACGGCCAGTCTTCCCGGCGCCGCACAACACACTCTGCGAGCCTTCTGGTCATCATGCCGCCTGCGTAGCATGGATCAGAGCATCCCTAGGTGTTGCGATTCGATAGGTTGTTCATCCGGCTGTGGTGAAGGAAGCTGAGGTTGTCGAGACATCAGTAACCCGCGCCAGGGAACCGGATGAACAGCCATAAGCATGCCCGATTGACGTTGCAAGGTCGAAAGCGATTGATGATCCGTATCGCGGCCCATGGGGTNAGAGCTGGCCCCAACATGTTGAATTTAAAGCGATGGGGTGATGTCCAGAAGGCTCGCAGAGTGCGCCGCGCGGCTTGGCAAGACGGCCAGTCTTCCCGGCGCCGCACAACACACTCTGCGAGCCTTCTGGTCATCATGCCGCCTGCGTAGCATTGATCAGAGCATCCCTAGGGTTTGCTGCACCCGGGCGTGCAACATGGCAGGGCGGCCCCGACTGGTGCGGCGCAATACGTTCTGCTAGCTTGTGCCGCATGGCACAAGCAAATCGCATTATCAAGAAGTACCCGAACCGTCGGCTCTATGACACGGAGATTTCCAGCTACATCACGCTGGAAGAAGTCCGACAGCTGGTTCTGGATAACGAACACTTCGAGGTCCGCGACGCCAAGTCCGGCGAGGACCTGACCCGCTCCGTGCTGCTGCAGATCATTTCCGAGCACGAGGAAAAGGGACAGCCGATGCTGTCGCCCCAGCTCCTGAGCCAGATCATCCGCTTCTATGGCGACTCCCTGCAGGGCTTCATGGGCCCCTACCTGGAGCGCAGCCTGCAAGTCTTCCTCGACCAGCAGCAGCAGTTCCGTACCCAGCTCAACAGCTTGATGGGGCAGACCCCATGGTCGCTGCTGAACGAGCTGACGGAGCGCAACCTGGATGTGTGGAAATCGATGCAGCGCGGCTTCCTGGACGCCGCCTCGCAAGCGACGCCGGCGGGCCAGCCATCCGCCCGGCCCGGCACCAAGAAGCCGTGATCCTGGCGGGCCGTATCCCGCTGCAGCACAACACGTGCTGCCGCGCGGCAATACGCCAGGGAAAGACGTCGTGACTTCGGCTACGCCACGTTCGCGCGTCGCCATCGTAACAGGCGGCATCGGCGGCATCGGCAGCGAAATATGCATGCGGCTGGCCGGAGCTGGCCGCCAGGTGATCGCCGTCGACCTGGCCACCCGCGGCGAACGCATCGAAACGTTTCGCGAACAGATCGCGCCGCTCCAGGGCGCGATCCGTTTCGAACCTTGCGATGTCAGCGACTTCAAAGCCTGCGGCGGCCTGGTCGAACACATCGAGCGCAGCCTGGGCCGGGTCGATATCCTGGTGAATGCCGCAGGCATCACCCGCGACACCAGCCTGCGCAAGATGGACCCGCAGCAATGGCACGAACTGATGCGCGTGAACCTCGACGGCGTGTTCAACATGTGCCGGCATGTGGTGGAAGGCATGACCACGCACGGCTTCGGCCGCATCGTGAACCTCAGCTCGGTGAACGGCCAGACCGGGCAGTTCGGGCAAACCAACTACTCCGCCGCCAAGGCCGGCGTACACGGCTTCAGCATGGCGCTGGCGCGCGAAACCGCACGCAAGGGCATCACCGTCAACACGGTTTCTCCCGGCTATTGCGATACGCCGATGGTGGCCGCGGTGCCGCAAGAAATCCGCCAGCGGATCATTGCCGACATTCCGGTCGGACGCCTGGGCACGCCTGCCGACATCGCCCGTGCCGTGGTTTTTCTCACCGCCGACGATGCCAGCTACATCACCGGCGCGAACTTGCCGGTGAACGGCGGTTACTTCATGAGTTTTTGAACGCTCGCATCTCGTGTGCGAACAACCCCGCCGCGCCGCGACGGACGCTCATACTTGCGGGAAATGTCCAGTTGCGGAACAGTGATGCGCTTCCTCCCACAGGACATGGCATGTCACGACAAGCTATCACCTTGATCGGCGGCGGTCTGGTCGGCGCGTTGCTCGCCCAATTGCTGGCCCGGCGTGGATTTGCCGTGGATGTATTCGAAAAGCGTCCCGATCCGCGTCGCGCCGGCTTCGTCGGCGGTCGTTCGATCAACCTGGCGCTGGCCGAACGGGGCCTGCAGGCGCTACGCACTGCCGGCCTCGCCGAAGACGTATTAGAACGCGCCGTGATGATGCGCGGTCGCATGGTGCATCCGCTCGAGGGCGCCTGCGGCCTGCAGCGTTATGGCGTCGACGATAGCGAAGTGATCTGGTCGGTATCGCGCGGCGGACTCAACCTGCTGCTGCTCGATGCGGCCGAAGCCGCCGGCGTAACCCTGCACTTTGGCCAGTCGCTCGTTTCCGCCGATCTTGACACGCAACACATCGTGCTGGCCGACGAACGCGGCACGCAACGCCAGCACGGCGCATCCGTGTTGATCGGCGCAGATGGCGCCGGCTCCGCGCTTCGCACTGCGATGAATGATTACATGCCGCTCGGTGTGCGCATCGAATCGCTTGGGCATGGCTACAAGGAACTGGAAATCCCGCCCGGCACAGGTACCGGGCGTTTCGCCATCGAGCCGCACGCGCTGCATATCTGGCCGCGCGGCGGCTACATGTGCATCGCGCTGCCCAATACCGAGGGCAGCTTCACCGTGACCTTGTTCCTGCCCGCGCACGGATCGCATCCGAGTTTCGATACGTTGCCGGATGCTGCCGCCGCGGCGGCGTTCTTCCGCCAGGATTTTCCAGACCTGCTACCGCTGATCCCGCACTTCGCCGAGGACTACGGCAGCCATCCGGTCGGCACGCTTTCCACGCTTTATCTCGATCGCTGGCACATCGATGGCCGCGCACTGCTGATCGGCGACGCCGCCCACGCCATCGTGCCCTTCCACGGGCAGGGCATGAATTGCGGTTTCGAAGACACGGTGGTACTGGCCGACCTGCTCGCCGCATCGGGAAGCGATACGAACGAGGCCTTCGCCGAGTTCCAACGCATTCGCAAGCCCAATGCCGATGCCATTGCGGCGATGGCGCTGGAGAACTACGTCGAGATGCGCGATTCGGTCGCCGATCCGCATTACCTCGCCAAGCGCGAACTGGGCGCGCGCCTGGCCGCGCGCGCGCCGGAGCATTTCATGGCGCGCTATCGCATGGTCACCTTTACCCATCTGCCCTATGCCTACGTCTACGAACGCGGCCGGGCCCAGGATCAGTTGCTTGAACAACTGCTGCGCGGCTCGGCCAGTGCCAACGACGTGCCACTGGATGCCGCCGTGACCACGCTGGAAGCCACCCTGCCCCCGCTGCCGAAACTGCGCCATGGATAACTCCCTGATTGACGTCTACCGAGCTGCCGACTACCGGGTGCGCCTTACCCGGGGCGGCTGGGCCTGTATTCGCGTGGATGCCGCGTTGCCTTCGTCCTTGCAGGAAATGATCGGCCGCCACAGTTGGGCGTTCATTACCGCCTGGAACCCGCACTCGCAAAAGCAGCCGCGGGCGCAGAACCATGCTGCGCAACATGCCCTGTTATCGGCCTTGCGCGGGCTGCTTCAGACTGTCGATATCCGATTGGGGATCGGCGTCGGCGGCCATTGGCGGGAAACGAGCTTTTTTGTCATCGGCCCCGACCTCGCCGCCATCGACGAGCTGGCGCAGCAATTCCGGCAAAACGCCTATGTGCATGGCCTCGGCAATGGGTATGCGCGGCTGCGCCTGGCCAGTGACCGACCGCCGCATGGACAAGCCGGATAAGCATTACCCACAATGCCCGGGATGACATTCCCCCATCCAGCCAACCCTTTGCTCGAAGCGCGGGCCCTTAGCTTCCATCGGCTGGACGAACCGGTGTTCGGCCCGCTGGATTTCCGCCTCGACGCCGGCGAACTCACCCTGATCGAAGGCGACAACGGCAGCGGCAAGACTACCTTGATGCGCATTCTTACCGGGCTGCTGCGTCCTGAAGAAGGTGAGTTGTCATGGCGCGGCGAACCGCTGACCTGGGATCGCTGCCGCGGCGAAGTACTGTTCCTCGGCCATCAGCTGGGATTGAAAGCCGAACTGAGTGCGCGCGAGAACCTGCATTTCACCATCGGGCTGCATGGCAGCCGCGAGCGCAGCCATGTCGATGACGCGCTGGCGCGGGTAGGCCTGGCCGGTTACGAAGACGAACCGGTGCGCAAACTCTCGGCCGGCCAGAAGAAGCGGGTTGCCTTGGCCCGCCTGCTGCTGGTGCCTGCCGTGCTGTGGCTGCTGGACGAACCCTACGCCAACCTCGACCGCATCGGTATCGAACTGGTCAATGGCCTGCTGGAAGCGCATATCGCGCACGGCGGCGCCGCATTGGTGACCAGCCATGGCGCCGTGCAATTCCACGGCGGCGAACCGCAACGGATCCGGCTGCATGCTTGACGCGCAACGGCCTACTCTCGCCCAGGCCTGCCTCGCCGTACTGCGCCGCGACCTGCTGCTGGCCTGGCGCCAGCGCGGCGATATGGTGCTGCCCATGCTGTATGCGTTGATCGTCACTTCGCTGTTTCCCTTCGCGCTCGGCCCAGAGGATGCACTGCTGCGCCGAATCGCCGGCGGCGTGGTGTTGGTAACAGTGCTGCTGGCCATGCTGCTGGCGCTGGATGCCATGTTTCGCAGCGATATCGAAGACGGTTCGCTGGAACAGTTGATGCTGGCACCGCAGCCGCTGGCGCTGATGCTCGGCACGAAGATCTTCGCGCACTGGCTGGCCACGGCCGTCCCCCTGATCGTGATCGCGCCATTGCTGGCCGGCATGCTGCACCTGCCGGCGCCGGTGATACCGGTGCTGCTGCTGGCATTGCTGCTGGCCACGCCGCTGCTGAGCCTGCTGGGCGGCATCCTCGTAGCACTCACGGCGGGCACCCGACGCTCTGGTATGCTCCTGGCGCTGATGCTGCTGCCGCTATGCGTACCGGTGGTGATCTTTGCCGCCGGGGCCCTCGCAGCTGCCCAGGAGGGGTTGCCCTGGATCGCTCCGATCGCCTGGCTGGGCGCGGTACTCGTCCTTGCCGTGGTACTCGCTCCCCTGGCTTGCGCAGCTGCACTTCGTATCGCATTGGATTCGTAGCCATGGCCGCCAACTGGATTCCCTTGTGGTTGCACAAGCTCAGCTCGCCGCCGGTGTGCTACCGCTTTGCCGGCAAACTGCGCCCGTGGGCGATCGCGCTCGCGCTGCTGCTCGGCCTCGTCGCCCTGTACGGCGGACTGGTGCTGGCGCCGCCCGATTACCAGCAGGGCGATGACTACCGCATCATCTTCATCCATGTCCCCAGCGCCTGGATGAGCCTTTTCATTTATGCGGTGATGGGTATCGCCGCGTTCATTGCGCTGGTCTGGCGCATCAAGTTGGCGGAAGTGGTGGCGATGGCTTCCGCCCCGATCGGTGCCGCCTTTACCTTCATCACGCTGGTGACCGGCTCGCTGTGGGGCGAGCGCATGTGGGGCACGTGGTGGACGTGGGATGCGCGGCTCACCTCCGAACTCGTATTGCTGTTCCTGTACCTGGGCGTGATCGGCCTGTACCACTCGTTCGAGGATCGCCGCCAGGGTGCGCGCACCGCCGCGTTCCTGGCGCTGATCGGCATCGTCAACGTGCCGATCGTGCATTTCTCAGTGAATTGGTGGAACACCTTGCACCAGGGTTCCACCATTCGTTTGCTCGGCCCTTCGAGCATCGCGCCGTCGATGATCTGGCCGCTGCTGACGATGATGATCGCCACCAAGTGCTACTACGTCGCCAGCCTTGCCGGCCGCGTCCGCACGGACCTGCTGGCGCTGGAAGGCGGCAAGGAGTGGGTCCGGCAGATCGCCGCGCGCGAGGTGCGCCGGTGAGCGGCGCGGCGCTGCATGCTTTTTTCGCCATGGGCGGCTACGCCGCCTACGTATGGCCGGCGTATGGGGTATTTTTCATTGTGTTGCTGGCCGACTGGCTGGTGCCGCACTTCCGCCGCCGCCGCCTGCTGCGCGAACTGCGCGAACGCATCGCGCGCCAGGACGCACGCAAGGAACGCGCGATCCGGCCTTCCACCGCATCTTCCTGAGCGAAGCGCAGAGCAATCCTCATCCATGAATCCCACGCGCCAACGCAGGCTAACCATCGTCATCGCGGTACTCGCCGCCGTCATCGTGGCATCGGCACTGGTGGTCTATGCGCTGCAGCAGAACATGAACTACCTGTTTACGCCCAGCCAGGTGCAGGCGGGCGAAGCGATGCGTTACAAGACCTTCCGCCTGGGCGGCATGGTGAAGGCAGGTTCGATCCAGCGCAGCAATGATTCGCTGAAAGTCACCTTCACCGTGGTCGATGCCAGCGGCGCCATGCCGGTGGAATACACCGGCATCCTGCCGGACCTGTTCCGCGAGAACCAATCCGTGATCACCACCGGCCACATGGCTGGCGCCCGCTTTGTCGCCACCGAAGTGCTGGCCAAGCACGACGAGACGTACATGCCCAAAGAACTGAAGGATGCGATGGCCAAGGCCCATGCGGGCAAGCCGATCGACGAGGCCGCCAATCAGGACAAGCCCTCGCCATGACCCCGGAACTCGGCCAACTCGCGCTGATCCTCGCCTTGCTGCTCGCGCTGGCGCAAAGCATCCTGCCGCTGATCGGCGCCTGGCGCGGCAACCGGGCATTGATCGCCGTGGCACGCCCGGCTGCCAGCGGGCAGGCGGTTTTCGTGGCGCTCGCGTTCGCGATCCTGGTGTGGGCCTTCCTGCGCTTCGATTTCTCGGTGCAATACGTGGCCGACAATTCGAACTTGCAGTTGCCCTGGTACTACCGCATCGCTGCGGTGTGGGGCGCGCACGAAGGTTCGATGCTGCTGTGGGTCCTGATCCTCAATCTGTGGACGATTGCGCTGGCGTTGTTCAGCCGCCAGTTGCCGGACGTGTTCGTGGCGCGAGTACTCGGCGTACTCGGCATCATCTCGACCGGCTTTCTCTGCTTCATCCTGTTCACCTCCAATCCGTTCGGCCGGCTGCTGCCAATGCCCGCCGATGGCGCGGACCTCAATCCGGTGCTGCAGGATCCAGGCATGACCTTCCATCCGCCCGTGCTGTACATGGGCTATGTCGGTTTCTCGGTGGCCTTCGCGTTTTCCATCGCGGCGCTGCTGGGCGGTTCGATGGAACAGGCCTGGGTGCGCTGGGCGCGGCCATGGACAAACGCGGCATGGGGCTTCCTTTCCTGCGGCATCGTCGCTGGCAGCTGGTGGGCCTATGCGGAACTGGGTTGGGGCGGCTGGTGGTTCTGGGATCCGGTGGAGAACGCCAGCTTCATGCCGTGGCTGGTGGGCGTGGCGCTGATCCATGCGCAAGCGGTAACGGAGAAACGCGGCTCGCTGCGCGCATGGACCATCCTGCTTTCGCTGTTCGCTTTCTCGCTGTCGCTGCTGGGCACGTTCCTGGTGCGCTCGGGCATCCTCACTTCGGTACATGCGTTCGCCTCCGATCCGCGTCGCGGCACCTACATCCTGTGCTTCCTTGCCGTGGTGGTCGGCGGCTCGCTGCTGCTCTATGCCTTGCGCGCGCCCAAGGTGGCGGGGGGCAAGGCCTTTGCGCTGGTCTCGCGCGAAAGCGCGATCCTGGTCGGCAACCTGATGTTTACCGTGGCCGCCGCCATGGTGCTGCTGGGCACGTTGTTCCCGCTGCTGGGCGATGCCTTGAACTTGGGCAAGATTTCCGTGGGGCCACCCTACTTCGGGTTGCTGTTCCCATTGCTGATGCTGCCGGTAGTGCTGCTGTTGCCATTCGGCCCGTACTTGCGCTGGGGCAAGAGCGACATGCCGGTACTCAGGCAGGTGCTGGCGCGTGCCGGCATCGCTGCCGTCGCCTGCGCAGCGATCGCGGCGTTCTTCGTGCAGGGGCAACTCAAAGCCATCGCCGGCGTCGCCGCTGCGGTCTGGGTCGGCGTGGGCGTGGCGCTGTATATCGTCAAGCGCTGGCGCGAGCTGCCAAGCGGCCGCCGTTATCCCGCCGAAATGGCCGGCATGCTGCTGGCGCATGCCGGCGTGGCGATCTTCCTGATCGGCGTGCTGCTGTCCGAATCGCTCAGCGTGACACGCGACGTGCGCATGGCGCCCGGACAAGTGGCGGTCGTCGGCGGCTACACCTTCCGCTTCGACGGTGTCACGCAGACTACGGGACCCAACTGGGTAGCCGAACAAGGCGTGGTAACCGTCACGCGCAACGGTGCGCCGGTGGCGGTGATGCATCCGCAGAAACGCACCTATACGCACGAACAGGTGCAGACCGAATCGGCGGTCGATCCGGGCATCACCCGCGACCTGTATGTCGCGCTGGGCGAGCCGATGGATCCGAATCAGGTGGAGGGCGCCTGGGCGCTGCGCCTGTATACCAAACCTTTCATCCGCTGGATCTGGGGTGGCGGACTGTTCATGATGCTTGGCGGCTTCGTCAGTGCCGCCGATCGGCGCTTCCGGGTAAAGCGCGAGGCGGAAGCAACACACCCGATCGGCGGGCCCGCGCAGGAGGCACAGGCATGAGCCGGCTGTTGCCGTTTTTCGCATTTCTGCTGCTCGCCGCGTTGCTCGGCTTCGGCATCTGGTGGAACAGCTCGCACGATCCCAGCGCGGTTCCCTCGCCGCTGATCAACAAGCCGGCGCCGGCCTTCGCGCTGCCCAGGCTGGACGATCCCGCGCAAACCGTCAGCAAGAACGCCATGCTCGGCAAAGCTTACCTGGTGAACGTCTTTGCCAGCTGGTGCTTCGCTTGCGGCGAGGAACATCCCGTGCTGATGGCCGAGGCCAAAAGCCTCGGTATTCCGGTGATCGGCTACGACTACAAGGATGATCCGAACGACGCCAAGGCCTGGCTTGCGCAACATGGCAATCCCTACGACACTGTGATCGCCGATTCGTCCGGGCATACCGCCATCGATTTCGGCGTCTACGGTGCACCGGAAAGCTTCCTGATCGATGGCAACGGAGTCATCCGCTACAAGCGCATCGGTCCGCTGACGCCGGAAGTGATTGCACAGCAGCTCAAACCCGCCATCGCAGCACTGCAAGATGCTTCTTCCCGGCAGGGAGAAAGCCCGGCGGACAGGGCGCGCTCGCCATGACCGGTGCAACCTCGAACCGATGGCTGCGGTTTCTGCAAAGGAAAATATTTCTTTCGCAAGGCAGGTTTCCTATCGCGCCTCTTTCCCCACGGCACAGAGCAAGCCGCGCCATGGCAGGCCGCATCGCAATGGTGATGGCGATGGCGATGGCTATCGCAGTGATGTCTTTCACTCGCATCGCCGTCGCCCAGGCCATCGATCCATTGCCCTTCCGCGACCATGCCGAGGAGTTGCGCTTCCAGCACCTCACCAGCGAGCTGCGCTGCCTGGTTTGCCAGGACGAAAACCTCGCCGACTCCAACGCCGATTTCGCCCGCGATCTGCGCCATAAAGTGTTCGAGTTGATGCAGCAGGGCAAGACCGATGAACAGATCAAGCAGTACCTGGTGGATCGCTATTCGGATTTCGTGCTGTACGATCCGCCAGTCAATGCCCGCACCTGGCTGCTTTGGTTTGGTCCCCTGCTGATCTTGCTCGCAGGCGGATGCGCGGTCGGCTACACGATACGCAAACGCAGCCGCATTGGCACGCCCGCCGCACCGCCCGACCATGGGGACGATTGGTGAAAACTGTTTTCTATCTCGTCGCTACGGTGATGATCGCCGTGGCGCTGGCAATGTTGCTGGTTCCGTTGCTGCGTCATGGCCGGCAGTCCGGACGGCCGCGCGGCATATTTATCTTGATGCTGTTGATCGCACTGGTTGTTCCGGCGGGCGCCGCGCTGCTTTACCTTGCGGTCGGCACGCCCTCCACGCTTGGCGGCGTACAGACGCAAGCGCAAAGCGCGACGGACATCAACACGGCGCTCGACGAACTGCGCGCGCATCTGGCCAGCCATCCGGACGACGCCCAAGGCTGGGCGCTGCTGGCGCAGGCCGCCATGCAGATGCAACAACCGGACGAAGCCCGCACGGCGTTTGCACATGTACTGCAACTCTCGCCGAACGACACCGCGGCAATGGTCGGCTGGGCGGCAGCCGATTCGACCGCGCGCCCCGACCATCGCATTCAGGGTCATGCACGCGAACTGCTGCAACAGGCGGTAAAGCTCGAGCCAGACAACCAACGCGGCCTGTGGCTGCTTGGCATCAGCGATTACCAGCAAGGCGCTTTCGCCGACGCGGCGGCCACCTGGCGTTTGCTGCAACCGCAGTTGCAACCGGGCTCCAGCGTGGCCCAGGCCGTTACACAGCAGATCGCCATGGCCGATGCGCGCGCAGGCAGCGCCCCGGCGAAGGCTGCGGACTCGGGCGCCGCGGCATCCGGCACCTCGGGACCGGCCTTGCAGGTCAAGGTTGCGCTGGCGCCCGCGCTCAAAACAAAAATGGCTGCCGGCGATACGCTGTTCGTCTACGCCCGCGCGGAACACGGCCCGCCGATGCCGCTTGCCGTCGCCCGGCTTGGCGCCAGCCAGTTACCGACTACGGTAACGCTCACCGACGCGATGGGCATGGTGCCGTCGATGAAGCTATCGTCCGTGCAGCGCGTCTTCGTCGGCGCGCGCGTCAGCCATAGCGGCGAAGCCGCGGCCCAGGCGGGCGACCTGGAAGGCAATGCCGGCGTGGTAGCCGTGGACAGCAAGACGCCAATCAGCATCGTGATCGACCAAATACATGATTGACGCACGCCATTTTCAGGATCGACCATGAGCGACGCACGCCAATACTTCAAGCTGCCCTCGCCGTTCGCGATGAAACGCGGCGGCTTGCTGCACGGCGCGCACGTCGCCTACGAAACCTGGGGTTCGCTCAACGCGGCGCGCGACAATGCCGTGCTGCTGCTGACCGGCCTTTCGCCCAGCGCCCACGCAGCGTCCAACTCGGCCGATCCTTCGCCAGGCTGGTGGCAAGACATGCTAGGCCCCGGCAAGGCCATCGACAGCGACCGCTGGTTCGTGATCTGCATGAATTCGCTGGGCAGCGACAAAGGTTCCACCTGCCCGGCTTCGATCGATCCCGCCACCGGCGAACCGTATCGCCTGCACTTCCCCGAGCTGTCGCTGGAAGACGTCGCCAATGCCGCACACGCACTGGTCGCCAGCCTGGGCATCGACAAGCTGGCATGCCTGATCGGCTGCTCGATGGGCGGCATGAGCGCCTTGGCCTACATGCTGTTGCATCCCGGCAGCGTGCACGCGCATGTCAGCGTGGATACCGCGCCGCAGGCGCAGCCGTTCGCCATCGCGATCCGCTCGCTGCAACGCGAGGCGATCCGGCTTGATCCGCACTGGAATGGCGGCGCCTATGACGACGAGCACCACCCCGATAGCGGCATGAGCATCGCGCGCAAGCTTGGCGTGATCACCTATCGCTCGGCGATGGAATGGAACGGACGCTTCGCACGTATCCGTCTCGATCCCGAACAGCGCGAGGACCAGCCCTTCGGCTTCGAGTTCCAGGTGGAGTCCTACCTGCAAGGCCACGCGCAGCGCTTCGTGCGCACCTTCGATCCCAACAGTTACCTGTATCTATCCCGCGCCAGCGACTGGTTCGACATCGCCGAATACGGGCATGGCAGCGTGCTGGAAGGCTTGAAGCGCATCCGCATCGAGCAGGCACTGGTGATCGGCGTAAGCACCGACATCCTGTTTCCGCTGGAGCAGCAGGAACAGATCGCCGAAGGGTTGGAAGCGGCAGGCGCGCAAGTTGAATTCGTGGCCCTGGATTCACCGCAAGGCCATGACGCTTTCCTGGTGGATATCGAGAACTACAGCCGCGCGATCGGCGGCTTTCTCGCGCGCCTGCGTTGACGGACCTACAGCGCCATCGATTCGAATTGGGCGAACATGGCTTCCGCCTCCGGCAGTTCGCGTAGCGGCACGTAGTCGCAAGCATTGCCGAAACGCTCCCACAGTTCCGCCACGCGCGAACTGTTGTGGGCAGCCTCGATCGCCCCATCCTGCCATTCGAATATCTCGACGATCGTGCCATCCTTCGCCCGCATGGCCTGCGCGGGCCGTTCGGTCACCAGGCCCAGCGTGCGCAGGCATGGCACGTGCTCGCGGACCAGCGCCTCCAGCTCGGCCTCGCGCCCTGGCTTGGGCCGGTACGCTACAATCACCGTCACACCCATGGATGTCCCCTCCCGGCTCCGATCAGGTACTGATCGCAGGAAGGCTAGCAGAGAAGCCTTATCCGGGCTTCAGCCGGTTCGTTTTCTAATACAGGGCCACCTGCATCCCTGGTTATCCGAGATCGCCATGCTTACCACGGAATTTCCCGGCTGTCAGAAATTGATCCATGCGATCGACGACGCCGTCTCCAAGAGTTCCACGCCCGCCATCACCGACAGCCTGCGCAACAGCTTGTGCAAGCTGATCCAGAACAAGGAAATCGTGCTGCCCGAGTGCGTGTTCGAGCCCGCCGAGGACCGCTACGCCCGCCGCGAGCTGTACCACAGCGACGACCACGGCTATTGCGTGGTGGCGATGACCTGGGGCCCCGGCCAAGGCACGCCCATCCACGACCACTGCGGCATGTGGTGCGTCGAAGGAGTATGGAGCGGGGCCCTGGAAGTGGTGCAGTACGAAAAGCTGGCTGGCGACGGCGAGCTGTACCGGTTCCAGCCGGTCGGCTCGATCCAGGCCGGCCCCGGCTCCGCCGGCAGCCTGATCCCGCCCCACGAATACCACACCATCCGCAACCCCAGCGACGATACCGTGGCCGTGAGCCTGCATATCTACTCCGGCAACATGACCCACTGCGCCGTATTCCAGCCCAGGGGCGAGGAACGCTGCTACGAGCGCCAGGACCGCAAACTAAGTCTCGACCCGGTGAACTGAAATCGGCATAATGGGCGTTCGCTCACGTGCCGGTGTGGCGGAATGGTAGACGCGGTGGACTCAAAAGCTACTTGCCTCTTTGGTACGCGACGAGTTCAGCGTAGTGCCAAATCTGCATCTCAAACGGCATAAGTTTGTAGTGGTCAAGTACCTGGTCGAAGACTCGTCGTTTTGACCAGGAGCCAGTCAGGGGTCAGCATCCTTCGGCCCAGAACCTGATAAAGTTGTGCAGTAATTGAAGTAAAAAGTTGCGTCACGCCCGAGTGGTGGAATTGGTAGACGCAGAGGACTCAGACCAAATTTGAGCCCTCCGGGGGAAACCCCAGAGGTGAAGCCCGTCAAACTCGGTGAAGGCCCTGGATGCGAGTCCGAGCTAATGCCGAGCCAAGCCCAGAGATCGAAAGGTCCAAGGGAAGGTGTAGAGAGCAGACGGCGGGCACCTACGGCAAAGCGGTCACACGCGGCGCTACGGTGAAGGCGTGCTCCAGACCACGAACGCCCGGCCCTGTGCAGGACGGCGGCGAAAGCCGAAGTGGGAAGAAAATCCTCCGCCGCAAGGCTTGTCGGTTCGAGTCCGACCTCGGGCACCAATTCGAAGCCGTCCCTGTTCATACAGGGGCGGCTTTTTCATTTCTGGAACCTTAGCCACCCAACTGGGCAATCCTTCGCAATTTGTTACTATCGACGGTGGTAGGCAAGCGCGAGTCTGGTTTGCGGCCATAGTCACCAGGGGGAAAGTCAAAGTTCGGTATGGCGCGTCGGAAACGATGCCCCCCCTGCTATAGCTATGTCGTCGGGAGACTCAACCACAAGAAATTTTCATAGGGACTTGGGCATGGGCGATGCACCCACCGACAAATTTTCAGCCGGCGAACAGGGGCTGGGATACATCTACCAAGCGCGGCTCGCCCTGCTCCACCTATTGCAGTTGCCCGAGGACACCGCCGTCTTCCTAGAAAAGGACGACGATCTGGATTTCGTCGACGGCGACGGCGGCAAATCATTGGCTTCCCTCAAGCACAAGGCGGTCGGCGACAGTCTGACTGACCTTTCGACGGACTTCTGGAAATCCGTCAACATCTGGCTGGTACGCTACAAGCGCGAAGGTCGCAGCGCGTCGAACCTTAGATTCTTCCTGTTCACGACCGGCGTCGTTTCGACTGGTTCGTTTCTCACCCACCTCCTCCCCGATCAATCCACTGCCTCGGAAGAAGCAACCACGCTCGTCGAACTGGCAGAGAAAGCGCTCGGCAAATCAAAGTCGAAACTCATCGGCGAGATTGCAAAAAAGTTCAACGAATTGAGCGCTGCTGAGAAGCAGGATTTCCTTGAGCGCATATTGATCCTCGATAGCAGCCCGCGCATCGGCGACATCCCGGCGCTTATCAAGGACAAGCACATGCGAAGCATTCGGCGCGAGCACCGCGAGTTTGTCTTCGAGCGGCTTGAAGGCTGGTGGAACGACGCAGTCATCAAGCAGTTGACTGGCGCCAAGGCGGAAGGAATCTTCGGTTTCGAGGTCTCGGACAAGCTGTCCGCCTATGCCGAGGAATACAAATCCGACAACCTCCCCATCATGTTCCGCGGGAAGGTGCCTCCCGGCGAAATCGATACCGAAAACGACCCGCGGCTCTTCGTGATGCAGCTGCGTGAGATCGGCATTTCCTCGAACCGAATCAGAAGTGCAATCATGGACTACTACAGGGCATTCGAGCAGCGATCCACATGGGCACGTGAAAACCTGCTGGTATCGGGAGAGATCGAGGAATACGAGGACCGTCTGGCCGACGAGTGGGGCCGTTACAGGGATGTCGCCTTCGAGGACTTGAACATGGACAGTGCCGAGGATGCACTGCTGGAAGCCGGCAAGACCCTCTACAACTGGGCAGAATTTGAGACCGGGAAAATCGAATCCCTTCGCATCCGCGCACGTGTTACCGAATCCTATGTAATCCGCGGCAGCTTTCACATCCTCGCGGACACCGTGCCTGATCCCAGAGTCTATTGGCATCCTCGTTTTCTCGACCGTCTCGGCGATCTGCTGGGGGTGGTTAAGTGAAACGCTGGGATCAACGCCCCTTCGAGATTCGAAACCTGTTCAACCCTGCCTTCTGCGGCTTGATCCTGTTTCGCGCCCTGTATAGCTACGAAGAAGAAGATGCCCGCGGCATGCCTTACTCGCTTTCGCTGCTGGTGTTGCCTCTGTGTCTGCACAAGGATTCGCGCGAAGTGATCGCCAACAATCCTCGCAGTTACTTGCTAAAGACCACAGAGAAGAACCCACAGGTAATGGTTGGCTTTGCCGACCGGGTCACCAACATGCTGCCCTATGCGTTCGAAGGCTTCGGCCTCTTGATGGAAAGAGGCTGTATCGCCATCGCACCTGACGGATGCATTCAGACCGTGCCCGATAAGGTGCGCAAAACGGTCAAGGGAACTGACGAAACCGTCTCCTGCCAGAAAGTGGCGCGCATCGTCGGGAAGGAATTCGCGCGCATCGCTGACCGGGTGACCGTTTACACGACTTTTGGAATTCGTCCATGAAGATCCGTTCCATCCATATCTATAGCCACGACGGCCAGCGCCGTGATCTTCAGTTCAAGGTGGACGGGCTCAACGTCATCACCGGCCGATCCTCCACCGGCAAGTCGGCGCTCTCCGAGATCATCGAGTACTGCATGGGGCGCTCTTCCTTCAACGTCCCCGAAGGCGTCATCCGCGACAAGGTGGCCTGGTTCGCCGTTATCTACCAATTCGCAAACGAGCAGGTATTGGTCGCCAAGCCGACTCCGACCGATGGTGGAGCCAGTTGCAGCATCGCGATGCTTCGGCGGGGCAGCCAATTGCAGGCGCCTTCGTTCGAGGAGCTGGCGGTCAACACGGATGACGACGCCATCGTCGAACTGTTATCACGCTTGCTCGGTATTCCCGAGAACCGCACCGCGGTCGCCCTCGAACATAGCCGGAACAGCTTCGACGCGAACGTCAAACATACGCTCTACTACCTATTCCAGAAGCAGGGGCTTGTCGCCAACAAGGACCAGCTTTTCTACCGCCAAAATGAACAGTTCCAGCCGCAGGCGATCCGCGACACACTGCCGATCCTGCTGGGAGTCTCCTCCCACGACCGTTACGAACTGGAATCCAAGCTACGCACGGCGCAACGAGATCTGAGGATCAACACGAAGCAGCTGGAGCAGGTGCGCGACGCCGTGGACACGTCGCACGAGAAGGCCATCGGCCTCTACTCCGAAGCCAAAGCGGTTGGCATCATCGGCAAGACTGACGAGAACCCCAATGCCGATGGGATCATTGAGGCATTGAGGTCGAGCCTGACGTGGAAGCCCGAGTCGATTCCTGATGACGACGGGAGCCGGATTTCACAGCTCGAAGAAGATCTAAGTCAGCTGCGCAAGAATCGTCGTGACGCCCAAGTCAGGATCGATTCGGCGCGACAGTTTGCCAAGCGTGCCGGTGGTTACGAAAGCGAGGCCGCCGAACAACTGGACCGACTGGCTTCAATCAAGGCGTTGCCGAGCAACCCCGAGACTGGCGAGTGGCAATGGCCATTCAGCGAACGGAACCTGGCGCTGGAATCGCCCGTCGCCACTGTCCTACTCAACGAACTGGCATCGCTCGACAAGGAATTGCGCATCGCCACTGGGCAGCGGCCTAAGCTCGAAGCCTATCTGACCGAGCTGGACGACAAGGCGGATGAGATCGTGGGGACCATCCGACAGAAAGAAGCAGAGCTTTCCGCAGCGATTTCGACCAATGAGATCATTGCCCAAATGGGCACACGCAACAATGCGGCCGCGCGCGTCGTCGGCCGCATTAGCCTGTTCCTGGAAACCCTTCTGCCAAACGAAGATATCGCCAAATTAGAAGCGAATCATCGTCGCCTCAAGCTCAAGGTGGAGCAACTAGAGAAACAGATCGGTTCCGACGACAGCAACGAACGCTTAGCCTCGATCCTCAATAATATCGCCGCGCAGGTGACGCGATACATCCAGAAGTTCGATGCTGAATTTGGCGCCTACCCTGCCCGACTTGACCTAGCCCAGTTGACGATTATCTTCGATCGGCCCGAACGTCCGGTCCCCATGAGCCGGACCGGCGGCGGCGAAAACCACTTGGCCTACCACCTCTCGGCCCTGCTCGCCCTGCATCTGTTCGCAGTCAAGAGCAACCGACCGATCCCGCGCTTTCTCCTGATCGACCAGCCGACCCAGGTCTACTTCCCATCCGAGCAGGTGTACAAGGATGCCGACGGCTCGGTGCAAAGGACCGAGTCCGATGCAGACCTCAATGCCGTTCGCCGGCTGTTCGAACTGCTGCTGAAGTTTACCCAGGAGGACGCTCCTGGTTTCCAGTTGATCGTCACCGAGCACGCGAACCTTCGCGAGCAGTGGTTCCAGGACGCCTTGGTCGAGATTCCGTGGGCCAAACCGCCCGCGCTGGTTCCCGAGGATTGGCCGCAGGACGCAGCGAACTGATCTTGGAGCTACGCCGGTGGAGCACACTGACTGTATGACTGGCGGCATATCTGGGTGGTCGGCATGCGACCGCAGGAGCAGGACAGCGTGAAACAACGCTCGACTTGGCCATCCTCTTCCTCAGATCTCTTCCGCCATGTCACTGCGGACAAAGCGCCGCTCTATCGGTCCGTCATGGAGGTATTCGCTACGGCCAAGCGTCAATACCGCCTTCAACTACGCCCTGACGAGGTGCTTGCCGAAGCGGATTGGCGAGATGCGCCCCCATCCCTGGAAGAGATCTCTGCAGCGCTAACGCAGTTGGCCAGCTGGGGCAATCTGGAATCGCAGCCGGATATGTCGCGTGCATCCACGCTCAATGACTACTACCGTGCAAAATTTCTCTACCGTCTCTCACGTGGCGGCGAGGCCGCCGAAACCGGCCTGGAAAGCTTCGAGCACCACATCCGCCATCGTGCCGAATTGCAGACCGTCGCGTTGGAAGACATCGATAGCGGCCTGCAAGCACTGAGGCAGCTGCTCAGTGAGACCGCGGCAGGCGACAGCCTTGACGTGGCCAAGGCCCACGACATTCTGCGTAGCCTGGTGCGCATATTCGAGGGCCTGACGGGCAATGCACAAGCCTTCATGGCTGGGGTAGCCCGCAGCCTGGAACTTCAGCAGGTCGACGCGACCGTGCTGGTCGCCTACAAGCGCCGCCTAATCGAGTATCTGGAGCGCTTTATGGGCGACCTGATCCGCCGCTCCGATACCATCGCCCGGACGCTGCATGAGCTGTCGGCCATCGTCGATGATGTTCTCCGCCAGATTGCCGAACGAGAGGCACGCGACGCCGCCCCCGGCGATGCCGAAGAGCAAGCGCACGAAGCCACGCAACGCTGGGAAGCCTGGCGAGAGCGTTGGAGGGGCTTGCGTGGCTGGTTTCTCACCCAAGGAAACGAACCGCCCCAGGCCGAACTGCTACGCGCTCGGGCCCGGGCCGCAATCCCCCAGTTGCTGAGCGCTATCGCAGCGGTAAACGAGCGTCGCAGCGGGCGCAGCGATCGTTCGGCCGATTTCCGTGTTCTGGCCGAGTGGTTCGCTGCCTGTGACAGCGATAAAGATGCTCACCGCCTCGCGCGTGTCGCGTTTGCGCTCAACCCTGCGCGCCATTTCTCGCTCGAGGCCGCCACCGAAGATGATGTACCACCGGGCACGTCGTGGCTAGACGCTCCGCCACTGACGATCAATCCGCGCCTGCGTGAGTACGGTGAAGCCGCACCGCGAGGCAGGTTGGCGAACGTGCGCGACCGAAGCCATGAACGCGCGCTCATGGCCCAGCAGCTCGCCGAGGAAGCCCGCCAGATGGAGGCGGCGCGGCAACGCTTGGCGACGGGCCGGCCGACACGATTGTCGGAACTGGGTGAACTCGATACTCACGCTTTCAACCTATTCCTAACCGTGCTGGGCGAGGCTTTGGCCGAGCAAGCCGGTCCGGAGCACACGATCGAACGGCCGAGCGGCGACGGATTGCTCCTATTGCGCCTGGAGCCGCTCGCTCCTGATAGTCATGCCGAGATTCGTACGCCGACCGGAGTGTTCAGCGGCCGCGACCATCTTCTGACCATCCGACCGATGCAGAACGACGTATGAGCGCCCGTCCTCCACGCCGCGCTGCCTTGCGTGTCGGCGAACTGCAAAGAACACAGCAGCAGGATGAATTCCGCCGAGCTCTACGCGGCCTGCTGATGCGCCCGCTGATGGCACCGAACCATCCCGATTTTGCTGCCGTTCGCCATCAAGCAGAACGATTGCGCGATTGGTTTTCGCGCGAGACTGGCTGGCCGTTGCATGTGGATCGGGAAGGTGCACGTCTGTATAAACGCCCCGCGGACCTAGACGATCCGACCCGGGGTCTGCCGGACTACGATCGCCGCCGCTATATCCTGCTATGTCTTGCCTGCGTGATCTTGGAAAAAGCCGATGCACAGATCACCCTGCACCACATCGGCGAGCGCACTATGCAGCAGGCGGCCGACCCGGCATTCAACACATGGGGGTTCACCTTCACCCTGCGCAGCGCTGCCGAACGCCGCGAGCTGGTTGTGGTCTGCCGCACGCTCTTGGATTACGGCGTGCTCGAACGCGTTGTCGGAGAAGAAGACAACTTTGTCCACGAGCATGGCTGGCAGCAGTCAGATGCTCTGTACGACGTGAATCGGCGACTGCTGGCCGGTTTGTTGGCTGCCGTACGCGGCCCTTCGACCTGGCGCCATGACGAGGCTCCCCGAAATACCGAAAGCCGTCTGAATGCACTGGTAAGCGGTTTCATCGTAGACAGCGAGCAAGGGCGCCGTGATGCGATGCGGTATCACTTGGCGCGACGATTGCTCGACGATCCCGTGCTCTACGTAGATACCCTGGATGAGTCAGCACGTGCGTATTTCGTCAACCAGCGCGGTGTGCTCGCTGCTCGCCTATGTGAGGCCACCGGGTTTATCGCCGAGCAACGCGCCGAGGGGCTCGCATTAGCCGACGAAAGTGGCCAATTGACCGACGTAGCGATGCCTGCCGAGGGAACCGAAGCGCACGTCACTCTGCTGGTGGCCGAATACCTGGCCGGGCGCCTACGACAGACGCGTGAGCCGTTTCAAGTCTCCGAGAGGGAGATCGCCGCCTTCCTGCGCGAAGCGGCTGGTCGTTACGGTCGTTACTGGCGCAAGTCGGCTCGCGCATCGGGGGCCGAGCAGGAGCTGGCGGAGATCGCCGTGATGCGTTTGCGCCGCCTTGGCCTGCTCACCGGCGAAACCAACGCCATCACGCCGTTGCCGGCCATTGCGCGCTTCTCGCTGGGCGAGGTTGATGTCCGCGGCACCTCTGATACCACTCCCCTGCACAACGGCAACACAACCCTGCCTGACATCGACACATGACTGCCGACCAGCCCTCCGATAACTCACGTCCTTCACTGCCCGAACCGCAGCGTGAACGCTGGCAGCCCTTGCGCTTGGGGCTGGTCGAACTGTTCCGCTATGACAGCGAGGAGTTCTGGTTCCACGATGGCCACCTGCTCCTGCGAGGCAACAATGGCACGGGCAAGTCCAAAGTCCTATCGCTCACCCTGCCGCTGCTGTTCGATGCGCAATTGCGCTCCTCGCGAGTCGAACCAGATGGCGACGCCACCAAGAAAATGGCCTGGAACCTGTTGATGGGGGGTAGTTACGAGCGCCGCATCGGCTATAGCTGGATCGAATTCGGTCGGCGCGAACACGACGGCGAAGCCCGCTATTTGACGTTGGGTGCAGGGCTATCGGCAGTAGCCGGCCGCTCGCATGTGGACAGTTGGTACTTCCTGATCGAAGGCGATGCGATCACCGGCGATCCGCGCCTCGGTCAAGACCTTTGGTTGATCAATGCTCAGCGCCAAGTGCTCACCCGAGAGCGTCTGCGTGACGCCTTGGTCGGCCGCGGCCACGTCTTCGAGAACAACACGCAAGGCTATCGCAGGGCCGTGGACGAACGCCTATTTCAACTGGGGCAGCACCGTTACGACGCGCTGATGGACACATTGATCCAATTGCGTCAGCCGCAGCTCTCGAAGAAGCCGGACGAAGCAGGCCTCTCCCAGGCGCTGAGCGAATCCCTGCCGCCGCTTCCCATGCAGCTGCTGGGTGACGTGGCCCTTGCACTCAATCAGCTGGAGGAGGATCGACGCCAGCTCGAAGAGGCTCGTCATCTGGAGGCGGCAGTTACTCAATTTGAACGACGCTATCACGTCTATACGGGTATGTTGGCACGCCGTCAGGCCCGTGAACTGCGACAAGCGCAGACCGGCTTCGACAATGCCAGTGAGGCGCGCAACTCGGCGCAAGTAGCCTTCGAGCAAGTTCAGGCAGCAGAGCTAGCTGCCGCTGAAGCGCTCGATACAGCAAAGCAGACCAAAGCCGCAGCACAGGAACGTCTGGACACCCTTCAGAGTGATCCCGACAACAAGGAAGCCAATCGCCTGGCCCAGGCAGAAAAGGATGCAAACGAGCGACAGCGGGATGCAGCCGCTGCATCCACCAAGCGCGGCGACGCGAAAATCAGGCTGCAGCGTGAAGCCGAGCTCGGTCGGCAACGGGAAGAACAGGCCGAGCGCGCACGTCGCGAATTCGAGTCATCCCGCAGCTACCTTTTGGACGCAGCCGGTCGTATTGGCGTCGACGCCGACGTCATCACCAATCCACTCCTCGCTCTGGCCACCGAGACGCTAGCTGCAACCCCGCCTGATCCATGCACGACGACCGATGCCCTTCGCCAGATCGTGTCACGGCGGCGTCAGGATATTCAGGTTCTTCGCCAGCGTCACGCCGAGGTGAATCATTGCCAGCAAGCACTGACGCTGGCACTGGATAATGCCCAATCCACCCGCAACGAATGGGATGAGGCGCTGTTGCGACGCGAACAGGCCGACCAGCGCGCCGAACAGGCCGGCGACGCCTTGATCCAAGCATGGTCCAAGCATTGCGTGGATATGGGGCAATTGAGCGTCGATGCTGACGCCCTGCTACGTCTGCTAGCCGAATGGTCAGCCCAGCCCGAAGGGGATAATCCGGCACAGGCCGCGCTGACCGGCGCTTGGCAGGAAGCCTTGCACCGTTACGCCACGAGGGAGGCATCGCTCGATGCGCAACGCAAAGTTGCGCAACAACGCCGTGCTGAACTGTTGGCCGAGCGCGATCGGCTCCTGGCCGGCGAGGATGCGTTCCCTCCCGAGCCGAACACCCGTGCTGCCGACGTGCGTATGCAGCGCCTCGGCGCACCCCTATGGCGATTGGTGGACTTCCATCCACAAATGGACGTAGTAGAGCGCGCGGGCCTTGAAGCCGCACTGGAAGCGAGCGGCTTGCTCGATGCCTGGTTGTCGCCAGACGGCGCTTTGACCGATGACGAAGGCCGGCCGTGGCAGGATGTTAGTTGGCTCCGCCGCGGGGAAGTGGCAGGTGCCAGTTTAAGGGACGTCCTCCTTCCAGCCTTGCCAGAAGACTGTCCAGTGACCGCGGCGGCACTGACCGGAGTGCTGGCCAGTGTGGCCTATGGCCCATCGGACGACCACGACGTTACAGAAGCCTGGATATCGCCGGAGGGCCGCTTCCGCCTTGGTACCTTGGCCGGAGCATGGCGAAAGCCGGAGGCGGTTTACATTGGCCATACGGCGCGCGAGCAAGCGCGTCAGCGCAGGCTGCAGGACATCGCCGCGTGTCTCGCCGAACTTGACATGACTGATAGTGAGCTCGAGCAAGAGAGTGCAGAGTTAATTGCCGACCGCCGGCAAGCCGAGCGGGAGTACCGAGAAGCCCCCTCCGATCGTCCGTTGCTTGAAGCCATCACTCAGGCAACCGGCGCCGGACGGGAAGCTGAGCAAGCTCGACGGCGGTGGGAACAAGCCGATGCACGCCGCGTCCAGGCCGAAGCTGCAGTAAGTGACGCACGTGAGCAAATGAAACGCGACGCTACCGATCTGCGTCTGCCAATCGAGGCCGAACGCTTGCTCGAAGCCGAAGAGTTCTTGGAACAGCTTGATCGGGCCCAAATCCAGCTAGGACACGCGGCCAATGAATGGCGTCGGGCATGGCCTGCCCACCTCGAACAACACCAGCGAGAGGGCGAAGCGCGTATCGCGCTAGATGAGGTCGAACACGGCGTGACCCTGGCTATGGAACAGGCCGAGCAGGCCCGCACTCGTTTCGAGACGTTGCGGCAATCCATCGGCGTCAAAGTGGACACCTTGCTGGACGCATTACGCAAGGCCAGGGTAGAACTCCAGCAGGCCGAAACGGCACTGGGGGACGCCATCGAGCGACGTTCGGCGATAGGCGAGCAGCGCGCCGTTGCCGAAAACGAGTCCAAGCAAAAAGAAGAAGCTTTGGTCGAGCGCAGCAACCTTCGCGCCGAGGCCGCCGAACGGTTGCACCGCTTCGCCGTCAGTGGACTACTGGCGTCTGCCCTACCCGACCTTAACCTGCCCACGCAATGGAGCATCGACCCGGTGCTCAATCTGGCGCGCCGTATTGAACAGGCCTTAAGCCATGTCGCCGATGATGAAACGGCTTGGTCCCGCGTGCAAAAGCAGATCGCCGAAGACCTCAACGAACTGCAGCGGTCTCTCAGCGCCTTAGGCCATCAGGCCGTTTCGGAACCGACTGACTTCGGACTCACCGTCACTATCCAGTACCAAAACCACGCAGAGCGGCCAGATCTGGTCGCGCGAGTATTGGCAGAGGACATTGCGCAACGCAGCGAACTGCTTTCGGCCAAGGAGCGCGAGGTACTGGAGAACCATCTGCAAGCCGAGATCGCCTCCGAAATCCAGCATCTAATCCGTGCGGCGGACGATCGCGTCAACATGATCAACGAAGAGTTGTACAAGCGCCCGACTACCACCGGCGTGCGCTATCGACTGCAATGGGTGCCTCTGACGCCGGAAGAAGGTGCCCCGGTCGGGCTGGAAGAAGCACGAGAGCGTCTGCTCAATACGAGTCCCGACCTGTGGTCCGCTGAAGAGCGCTCCATGGTTGGAACGATGCTCCAGCAACAGATAGCCGCCGAACGTGCTCGTGCCGATGCCGACAGCGTAGGCAGCAGCCTCATCGACCAACTCGCCCGTGCCTTGGATTACCGGCACTGGCACCGCTTCCGTATCCAACGCCAGCAGGACGGCAGCTGGCGCAAGCTATCGGGCCCCGCGTCAAGTGGCGAACGTGCGCTTGGATTGACCGTACCACTGTTTGCGGCGATCGCCAGCTTCTACGGGCACGGAGGTAGCCCATTGGCCCCTCGCCTGATGCTGCTCGACGAGGCCTTCGCCGGGATCGACGATACTGCGCGTGCGCACTGCATGGGTTTGGTGCGCGAGTTCGATCTGGATTTCGTCATCACTAGTGAGCGCGAATGGGCCTGCTATGCAGAGCTGCCCGGCGTCGCGATCTGTGACCTGCAGCGTCGTGAGGGTATCGACGCAGTCTTCGTCTCTCGCTGGAGATGGGATGGCCGCGCCAAACGGCAGTCGCACGACCCCAATCGACGCTTTCCGACATCATGACTCGCCAAACCGACCCACGCCTACAACGCCTGCTCGGTGGATCTGAGATGGCTTCAGTTCGCAAGCAGCTTCGTCGCCGTTTCGAACATGCCAAACCAGGCGTGCCACCGCTCTCTATTCGCCTGGACAAGCTCACCTCCGCAGCCCATACCGCATTGTGTCAGCTGACTGGCCGGCGCTCGCGTATGGCACGATCGATGACGTTGGATATCATCGAACTCGACGAACAGCTCCGAAGAGCAGGTCTGGCCGATTCGCTACGTGATGCGCTGGAACAGTTGGATGGTCCGATTATCGCGCAAGCGCGGTTGCGCCAAGCGCTGCAGGAACAGTGGTCCGAGCTGGCCGCTTCGACGCCGATGGAAGGCGTGCTGCGTATTTGGCTGGATGGAGCACCAGACGTGCTATCCCGCCTCAAACGCCTGGGCCGCACCCCCGAGGGTGCGGCGCAACTGCTTTCCGCGGCAGATGCCATACTCCACCACCTGCCAGCGCAAGGCCAACCGCGCTCGCAACTCGCCGCCAGCGTTATGGGCGACGCCCACGCACTGGATGCAGGCCGCCCTGTGGCTAGTCTCGTACTTGCGGCGTGGCGCCATAGCGAACGTAGCCGCTCCGCGGATGCGGTGGAAGACGCCGAAACCGAACTGATTAACCCGGCCACCACCGAGGAACGCCAGCGGGATGTCTGGGCGCGAGCCGGCGTCCTCGTCAACGAACTCGCCCGTCCGGCGCTGTTACTCAACTTGCCCGTCGCTGACCCAGCGCAGGCCTTCTGGATCCGTGGCGAACCGGCGTATCTCTCGCTCCGCCAACTGCTGCGCACCCCACCGACATGGGCCGTAGCCGGCAAATCCGTCTTTGTCTGTGAAAATCCCAACGTCTTGGCGATCGCCGCCGACGACCTGGGCACCCACTGCGCCCCTCTCGTATGCACCGATGGCATGCCAGCCGCAGCGCAACGCACCTTGCTCTATCAACTGCAGAAGGCCGGTGCATGCTTGCACTACCACGGCGACTTTGATTGGCCCGGCATTGGCATTGCCAACTTCGTAATCCGCACTTGGCAGGCTACGCCCTGGCGTCTGAGCGCAAGCGATTACGAAGCCGCTACGCGCGCCAGCTTCCACTCACGACATAACCTAGAGGAGATGAGTGTGACGGCCACATGGGATTCGCGACTCGCACCAACCATGCAACAGCATGGCATCGCCATCGCCGAGGAAACCGTAGTTGCAACATTGCTTGCTGATCTTTGCGATGAGCAATAAGCGCCTTATCTACCAATCTGCATATGAAAGTTTGCATCCTTGGGAGCGTGCGGGAACATCAATAACTATTCGTGCGAGGCTGAGGGCAGCACAATCTTGTGTTCGCCAAGGAGGAGCATGGAAAGATGACTTACCAAATTGACTACGGAACCGTGAAGGCGGTCGTTAGGGAAAGGTACGCGATCTGGATTGCCATTTATGCTGAAATCGAGTCTCGGGCCCGAGAACTGCAACATGACCGATCATTCCCCATCGACAGCTTGCAGCATCTACTAGTAATGGCACTCTTTGCCAGAACTACGTCAAATACATCGGCGGCGATGCTCGTAGCTGAGCACGGGTACAAAGTGCAATGCATGGCACTACTACGGACGGCCCTCGAATCAATGTTCGCCTTGGCGGCTATTACAAAAGATCCAAGTATGGCGGAAGCATTCGTGCAGTCTGGCGATCGCGAGATCAAGCGAAAGATATTTAAATCACATCTATGGTCGAAAAATCTGCGGGCACCATTGGCATCGCGCTTCGGCAACGAAACCTTCAAGAAGGCCGAAGGTATCGCGAAATCCACCAAAGCCAAAAAAATGTCAACCGAAGAGATGGCCAAAGTGGCCGGTCTTCACGACTGGTATCTCACCGCGTATACGGTCTTCAGCGACGCAGTACATGGGAATATTCACGACATCGAGCAGCAATTCGTCCGTAGTGAATATGACGATGAAATCGAGGGCGTGCGAAGCGGAGCAATCATAGACGACCTGCATGGCCTTTACTTATGCGCGTCCGAGGTTCTTCTCAAAGGATTGGAAGCCATGGATGATGTATTTCAAGTCGATACACGAGGATTTCGTGCACGAATGATGGGGAACCTAGCTGATGCGATGAAGCATTGTCCCGGCTGAGCTTGGCACGCAGATAGGCCTCCACATCCGGCCGGCGACCCATTCATCAGCTGCCGCAACATAGCGGGTGATACCAGGCCATACCATGATGCCGCCACATGCGCGCGACGAGCCGCCTGCACAATGATCTCGACGCGCTGATCCAACGAGACGAGCGCTTACATCAGTCGTTCCAGCGAAACGTCCTGGGGTTTGTAGCGATGGACCTGGGACACCTTCGTCGGGGTCATGCCGGTGATCACCGCTACTTGGTCTGATTGAGGCCGCGCTGGTCCATCAGTTCGTTGAGCTTGAGCGCGAGCCCGCCTTTGTTGACAGAACTTCGCCATCGTCGAAGCCGAGGCCAAGCAGCATTGTCTGTACCTTGCGGATGGCTTGACGGGTTATCATCTCTACGGTCGATACGAGAGGTATCAGGCGGCGTGGGCAGGCGGCGATGAGGCGAGCGGCTGTACCGCCAGCCGCAAGCCCATTGCCTTGAGGACAGCAGTCAGGCTGTTCAACGCCGGATTGCCTTTCGGTGAGAGCGTACGGTAGAGCTGCGTCGGATTCAGGTGTGCCTGTTCGGCCACCGCCTGCACGCCACCAAACGCCTGGGCGAGCTGGCGCAGCACGATCAGCAGCTCGGCCTGGTCGCCGTCCTCTAGAATGCCGTTGATGACGTCGAGTGCGAGGCCCGGATCGCTGTGATATAGCTCGGCCATCGCTTCGTCATGGGTTCTGCTTCTCATTCGTCGGTTCTCCGTTGCCAGTCGTGCCAGTAGTCCACTGCTCGGTCGATGTCCGTGCCCTGCGTGCGCTTGTCGCCGCCGCACAGTAAGAGCACCAACCGTTGGCTCGACTGGGCATAATAGACCCGATAGCCCGATCCCACATCGATGCGCAATTCCCACACGCCATCGCGGCAGAACTTGTGGTCGCCAAAGTTGCCCTGCTCGATCCTGGCCACGCGCCGGATGATCGCCACCTTGGCTTGGTTATCGCGCAGGCGACGCAGCCAGTCGATGTAGAGATCCTTCTGCCCGTCGGCCGTCAGGTAGTGCTCGATTCGGTACGTAGTCATTTTCGTTTATAAACGAATTAAAGTCAAAGGGGAACAAGGAGCAGCAGCGGGCCCAGCGATCTGGCCCCGAATTGTCGTGTCACTGTCACGACAATTCGGGTGAGGAGCTCACGCGATAGCCGACTCCAGCGCACCAGACTCAAGTTACGCTGAGACGCGCTTCGTGCCGGGTGGCACGGCGCGCGACGGGCTCTTGCGGTGTCGAAATGGACGATAGTTGCCCAAGCTCGTGCGTGTCTGCTCAGCGACGCCCTGCTCGACGGTCACAGGTCCGGGATCGTCGAGTGGAACATTGCTGCCGATGGTGTCTTTCCGACGGCTGGCTACCTTTTCCGCCGCTGCCCGCACGGGATCGTCCTCGGCATGCACGTAGCGCATAAACATGACGGCCGTCTTGTGAGCGGTCAGTGCCATGCCGATCTTCACGGACACACCGGAATTGGCGATATCGGTTGCGGCCCGATGGCGGATGCCATGCGTCCCGACGTGAAGCACCTTGGCTCGTTCCAAAATACGTTTCCAACCGTTGACGTAGGTACCCTCCGGCATAGCAATGCTGCCGTCGAAAATGCTTGGGCACACGTAGGGCGAATCTTCAATACGGAAGGCGTTGGACAGCAGGCGATAGGCCTCCTGGCTCATCGGTTTGGAAATGTTGCCGGTCTTGCTATCCGGCCAGACCACGCGGCGATTCTCGAAATCGACCCAGGCCCATTCGAGCAGACGGATCTCAGACATGCGCGCCGCAAACTCAAACTGCAGGCGGATCGCCAGCGTCAGCAACGGATGTTCCAATCCTTCGACATCCGCCCGATCAAGGTAAGCATAGATACGGCCAAGCTCCTCGTCGGTGATGTAGCGCGTTCTCCCCTTCTCCGGGAACTTGGGCACGTGCCTGCATGGATTGGAGCCATCGGGTCGGTATCCCCACATCTCGGCCAGGTTGAACATCTTCCGGACGCAGCTGAGTGTGCGGTTAGCCGTCACGGGCGTACGGCTCATGTGACGCATGAACTCCGTGATCTGCGTACGTGTGATATCCGGTACCTTCATCCGGCCAAGCTCTGGGATGATGCGGTGCTCGATGTACCACCGGTAGGTTTCGACGGTACGAGGCTTGTTCCTCGGCATGGAATATTCCTCTATGAACTGGGAACACAA
Source organism: Dyella jejuensis (assembly GCF_044904675.1). Classification (NCBI taxonomy): domain Bacteria; kingdom Pseudomonadati; phylum Pseudomonadota; class Gammaproteobacteria; order Lysobacterales; family Rhodanobacteraceae; genus Dyella; species Dyella jejuensis. The sequence continues at coordinate 212,788 of NZ_JADIKJ010000002.1, forward strand.
CTCTTTGACCGTCGGTGCTTGACGCGCAGCGAGCTTGGCGGCACTCGGATCATTACCTCTGCGCACATCAGCTAACCAGTCTTGTGCAATCGATCGCGCCTGCTCGACGGTCAACTCACCGAATCGCCCGATCGCTGGCTTGCGGCGCTCACCCCAGTTCGTGCGGTACTGGAGCATGAATACCTTGCGGCCACCCGCTGTCACCTTGCATAGAAAGCCAGGAGTGATGGTGTCGCGCAGTTCGTAGTCTTTGCCAGTAAACAGAGCCTTCTCGATAGTGGCCTTGGTAAGCTTGGTGATAGCCATGACGCCTCCTGTTCGATGTCGAGATCAGGAACTGACCGGGAGCCCGGCGAACGGCAAGCTCGTCGCGATGAGTCCTGTCATGGCGTAAGGCTAAACGGGACCAATCTCCCAGAAAACCAAGCCCGGCAAGGCTTGGCGAGTTCCAGCGTAGAGCGAGGCTATCGCACCCGATAAAGCTCAAAATCCACTGGCAGCGATGTCGTGTAGGTTCGAGTCCTATCACCGTACCAGTGACGAGTTTCAAGCCGTAGCAACGAAACTCAAGGTAAGTCGAGAAGCCCGCATCACAGCGGGCTTTTTTACGTCTTAAGAGTTCTCTTGCCCACGTCCGCCAACATGACTTCGACCTATGCCAGGTTCATTCGGTCAAAGCTTGACGGCGGCGTTCACCGGCTTGTCGATGAACTCAAAGCGTCGCCTTCGCCGGACGCAGGCCAAACAGGATCAGCAGTACGGCGCCAACGCTGATGCCGCAGTCGGCCACGTTGAACGTTGGGTAATACCAGTCGTGGTAATACACCTGGATGAAATCGGTTACCTGCGAGGCGTGCAGGCGATCGATAAGGTTGCCCAGCGCACCGCCAATCACCAGTGCGAGCGGCAAGGCGGTACGCCATTCGCGGCGCGCCGTGCGTGCCAGCCATACGACCAGGGCCACGCTGATCGCCACCGCCAGCACGACGAAGAACCAGCGCTGCCAGCCGCCGCTTTGCGCGAGGAAGCTGAAAGCCGCACCGGTGTTGAAGGCCAAGGTCCAGTTGAGGAAACCGGGAATCACCGGATGCGGCATGCCCGCAGGTTGCAGCGCGGCGAGCGCCCATAGCTTGGTGAGCTGGTCCAGCGCGATAACCAGGGCCGACACCAGCAGCCAGGGCAGCGCATTGGGCAGACGGGTCGAACGAGGCATGGTGATCCTTTTCTGACAGGTCGGCCGTCCCTGCGCTCGCCTGTGGCAGCACATGGTGACGGGAACCAACTGGCGTTAATGAAAAATCGCGGAACGTTTCATTTCAGGTCGGCTCATCGAGCCCCTCCCAAAGAGGGGCTTCGTGCAAGCTTAAAACCAGCGGCGTTGCTCGCCCGGTCCTTCTACATTGCTCACGCAGCGGCTGCAAATATCCGGATGCGCGGGGTTGCTGCCCACATCTTCGCGCCGATGCCAGCAACGGATGCATTTGGCCGCCTCGCTCACCTCGGCCGCCACATGCACTTCGCCGCCGTCGAGCTGCAATGCCACCGCATCGGCCGGTCGCGGCTGCAACGGCGCAAAGCTCAACTCGGAAGTAATGAAGAAGAAGCGCAGCTCATCGGCGCTCTCGACATACCGCGCCGTCGTCACCGGATCGGCGTGCAGCACCAGCTTCGCTTCCAGGGCGGCACCGATGCGCTCGGCCTTGCGCATATCCTCGAGGACGCGCGAGGCGGTATCACGGATCGCCAGCAAATCGGACCAATAACGGCGCTGTTCCGGCGAGCCCTGCGCATTGGCCAGGCCGTCGTACCAGGTCTCGAACAACACGCTTTCGCTGCGCTCGCCTGGCATGTGCTGCCAGATTTCCTCGGCCGTGAACGACAGCACCGGCGCCAGCCAGCGCACCAGCGCTTCCAGGATGCGATACATCGCACTTTGTGCGCTGCGCCGGCCGAGGCTTTCGGTCGGCATGGTGTAAAGGCGATCCTTGGTGATGTCCAGATACAACGCACCCATTTCATTGGTGCAGAAGTTCTGCACGCGCTGCACGATTTCGGGAAAGTCGTAGCGCTCGTAGGCAGCGACCACCGCCTGCTGCACCTCATACGCCTGCCCGATGGCCCATTGATCGAGCAACAGGCTCGTTTCCAGCGGTACGAGATGGGTAGCCGGATCGAAACCATCGAGGTTGCCGAGCAGGAACCGCGCGGTATTGCGGATGCGCCGATAGGTGTCGGCGACGCGCTTGAGGATTTCCTCCGACAACGACATTTCCTGGCGGTAGTCGGTCGAGGCCACCCACAGGCGCAGGATGTCCGCGCCCATCCGGTTCATGATGTCCTGCGGCTCGATGCCGTTACCCAGCGACTTGGACATCTTGCGGCCCTGCGCATCCACGCTGAATCCATGGGTGAGCAGTTGCTTGTATGGCGGACGGCCATCCAGCATCGAGGCGGTGAGCAGTGAAGAATGGAACCAGCCACGATGCTGGTCGGAGCCTTCCAGGTACAAATCGGCCGGGAACGCGGACACGTCCGCATGCGAACCGCGCAGCACATGCCAGTGCGTGGTGCCCGAATCGAACCAGACATCCAGCGTGTCGCGATTCTTTTCGTACTGGACGGCCTCTTCCGCGCTGAGCAAATCGCCGGGCTCGATGCTTTGCCATGCTTCGATACCGTCTTTCTCGATACGCTTGGCGACTTCCTCCAGCAGCTCCGGCGTGCGCGGATGCAACTCGCCGGTTTCGCGATGGACGAAAAAGGCCATCGGCACGCCCCACTGGCGCTGGCGCGACAAGGTCCAGTCGGGACGCTCGGCAATCATGTTGTGCAGGCGCTGCTTGCCCCAGGCGGGATAGAACTGCGTGGCTTCGATGCCTTCCAGCGCGGTTTGACGCAAGGTCTTGCCGCCATCCCTGGGCACGATATCCATGCCCGCGAACCATTGCGACGTGGCGCGATAGATGATCGGCGTCTTGTGGCGCCAGCAATGCATATAGCTATGCGCGTACTTGTGCTGGTGCAGCAGCGAGCCGGCCTGCTCCAGCGCCTCCACGATTTTTGGATTGGCCTTCCACAAGAACATGCCGCCGAACAGCGGCAGCGTGGATACGTAATGGCCGTTACCCATGACCGGATTGATGATGTCGGCATCCTTCATGCCGTGCGCCTTGCACGACAGGAAATCTTCCACGCCGTAGGCCGGCGACGAATGCACCACGCCGGTACCGGTATCCAGCGTTACGTAATCGCCGAAATACACCGGAGCGAGTCGTGCATAGCCCGGATCGACGGCATAGAGCGGATGACGGAAGCGCAGCTCACCCAATGCACTGCCCGGCACGGAGGCGACGATATGGCCTTCCAGCCCGTAGGTCTTCAGACATTCTTCCACGCGCTCGGTGGCCAGGATCAGCAGGCCCTTGGGCGTATCCACCAGGCTATAGCTGAAGTCCGGATGCAGGTTGAGCGCCTGGTTGGCGGGAATCGTCCACGGCGTGGTGGTCCAGATCACGATCTGGCCAGCGGGTTTGGGTAGCTTCTCCAGACCGAAAGCCTTCGCGACGGCGGCCGGATCGTCGAAGGCAAAGCCCACGTCGATCGCGATATCGGTCTTGTCCTCGTACTCGACTTCCGCTTCGGCCAGTGCCGAGCCGCAGTCGAAGCACCAGTTCACCGGCTTCAGGCCGCGATAGATGTAGCCCTTGCGCAACATCTCCGACAGCGCGCGCAGCTCGGCGGCTTCGTTGTAGTGATCCATCGTGAGATAGGGACGATCCCACTCGCCCAGTACGCCCAGGCGCTTGAAGTCGACCTTTTGCCTTTCGATTTGCGCCGCCGCGTAGGCGCGCGCCTTGCTCTGCACTTCGCTAGGCGAGAGGTTCTTGCCGAATTGTTTTTCGATCTGGATCTCGATCGGCATGCCATGGCAATCCCAGCCCGGCACGTAAGGCGCATGGAAGCCGGCCAGCCATTTGGACTTGACCACCGTGTCCTTGAGGATCTTGTTGATCGCATGGCCCAGGTGGATGACCCCGTTCGCATACGGCGGGCCATCGTGCAGCACGAACATCGGGCGGCCGGCGGTTCTGGCCTGGATCTGCGCGTAGCGGCCGACCTTGTCCCATTCGGCCAGCCAGCCCGGCTCGCGCTTGGGCAGGTCGCCGCGCATCGGGAAACTCGTCTGCGGCAGGTTGATGGTGCTCTTGTAGTCCTGGGTCATCGCTCGGGTACCGTGTTTTGGGTCCGCTTCGATGCCACCGGGTGGAACCGAAGTCTCGTGCCTGTTGCTCGCCGCGCGCGGCGGCAAGCGCACGCGCTTCGGCGATGCTTCAAATAATAATAATGGTCGCCGCAGCCGCCACGGCGGAGGCGGTGCACAGGATCGGCTGGTGCTGCAGGATGTTCATCGCCATCACGCCTGGATCAGTACCGGGTTCATGCCCAGGATTTCCCGGGCCGAACGCGCATCATGACGCATTTGTACCTTCAATGCGTCCAGTCCGTCGAATTTCATCTCATCGCGCAGCTTGGCCACGAACTCCACCGCCATGCGCTGACCGTAGAGATCGCCGTCGAAATCGAACAGATGCACTTCCAGCACGGGGACGGCCACTTCGTTGACCGTGGGCCGCGTCCCAAGGCTGGCTACGCCCGGCCAGCTGCATTCGCCTTCGCCCAGGCCCACGCGCACCGCGAAGATGCCATGCACCGGGGTCGTCCGTTCGCGCAAATGGATGTTAGCGGTGGGAAAGCCCAGCGTGCGGCCCAGCTGGTTGCCGTACTCCACCTTGCCCTCAATCACGAACGGCCGGCCGAGCAGCGGCGCGGCGGCACCGAAGTTCCCCGCGGCAAGCAGCGCCCGCACCCGGCTGGCGGAAACACGCTCGCCTTCCAGCAGCACCGCCGGCATGGTGTGCGCGACGAAGCCGCGTTCCGCGCCGATCCGCTCCAGCGTGGCGACATCGCCGGCACGCTTATGGCCGAAGCGGAAATCGGCGCCCACCCATACCTCGCGCACGCCGAGCCGGTCGATCAGCACGCGCTGCACGAAATCCTCGGCGGACATGGCGGTAAGCGCCTGGTTGAAACGCAGCAGCAGCGTATGCTCGATGCCGGCGGCATCGAAGCCGAGCAGCTTTTCGCGCACGCTCGACAGGCGCGGCAGCGGCTCCTTCGAGAAGTACGCGCGCGGCAGCGGCTCGAAGCTCACCACGATGGGCGAGCAGCCAAGGGCTTGCGCCCGTTCGCGCACTTCGCTGAGCAAGGCTTGGTGACCACGGTGCAGGCCGTCGAAGGCACCGACCGCGATCACACTGCCGCCGGGGGCCAGGCACGGCCCCGCAACGTCCCGGGACAGTTTCATCATCGGATCAGTATAACGTTCATGCGTGGTGCAATTGGCGTAAGCGGAAGCCGGCGGCAAACAGGACCGCCACGTAAGTGGCGCCGCCCGCGCCAACCAGCACGGCCAGCCGTCCCACGCGAGCGATCGATCCCATATGGGTCCAATCCGGCCAACAGCAACGGCCGAGCAGCAATACGACGATCATCGCGGCGCAAGCCAGCGCCAGTTGCAGCAGGTGCCGGCGCCAACCCGGCTGCCGCTGGTAAATGCCCGCCTGCCCCAGCCAGCGCCAGAGCAACAGCAGATTGACGTAGCTGGCCAACGCGCTCGCCATGCCCAGCGCCAGGTGCAAGCCCGGCACCCTGGACAGGCCAACGAGCAGCGCTCCTGCCTTCAGTGCCGGCGGCGCCCACAGGGCGTACAGCAGCCACAGGAACAGGCCATTGAGCAGCATGTTGGTAAGCAGTGCCGCCACTCCCGCGCGCACCGGCGTGCGCGTGTCCTTGCGCGCATAGAACGCCGGCAGCAGCACCTTCACTTGCGCGTAGGCCGGCACGCCGAAACTCAGCGCGGTCACCGACAGTGTCGTCATGCGGGTATCGAACGGACGGAACTGGCCATTCTGGAACAACGTGGCGACCAACGGCTCGGCCAACAGCATCAAGCCGAACATCGCGGGCAGCGCGATCAGCAAGGTGGTGCGCAAACCCCAATCCAGGGCCTTGGAAAATCCATCGTGATCGGTCGCCACGTGATGCCGCGAGAGCGAAGGCAGGATCACCGTACCCAATGCCACGCCGAATACGCCCAGCGGCAATTCCAGGAACCGGTCGGCTTGCGACAGCCAGGTCTGCGAGCCGGAGATCAGCAGCGAGGCGATGACGGTGTCGAACAGCAAATTGATCTGCGCCACCGACGACCCGAACAGCGTCGGCAGCATCTGGCGCATGATCCGGCGCACGTCCGGGTGGTTCCAGCCCCAGCGCGGCCACGCCAGCAAATCCAGCCGGCGCAACGCTGGCAACTGGAACAACACCTGGAATATACCTGCCGCGAAAACCGCCCAGCCCAACGCCAGGATCGGCGTCTGCAATCGCCGCGACAGCCACCACGCCCCCGCGATCATGCATACGTTGAGAATCACCGGAGTCAGCGCCGGCAAACCAAACCGATGAAAGCTGTTGAGTGCGCCGCCGCAAAGCGCGGTCAGCGATACGAACAGCAGGAACGGGAAGGTAAGGCGCAACAGTTCCACCGTGAGCGCGAACTTGTGCGGCTCGTGCACCGCCCCCGGCGTAAACAAAGCCGCCACCTGCGGCGCGAACAGCACGCAGGCCGCGGCCACCACCAGCAACACGCCGCCCAAGGTGCCGGCCACCCGCGACATCAGCTCTTTCAGGTCCGCGTGGCGACCCCGTTCTTTCACCTCGATGAAAACGGGCACGAAGGCGGTGGAAAACGATCCTTCCGCGAACATGCGGCGCATGAAGCTCGGAATGCGGAACGCCACCCAGAACGCATCGGTGGCGGCATTGGCGCCGAACACATGGCTGATCGAGATATCCCGCAGCAGCCCGAGCACGCGCGAAACCATGGTCATGCTGCTGAACGAGAGCAAGCCGCGGAGCATGCTGGGGGATTTCATGCGCGGATCGGGCTCCTGGCTTTCCCTGTTTCCGGGGAGCGGGTCGGGTGGAGGGCAATCTTGCCAGAATGTGGGGTTACTACCGTGCATGGAAGTAAGCTCATCGCAAGGCCGGCCCCTCATCCGACCCTGCGGGCCACCTTCTCCCCGGAGGGGAGAAGATAAAAGCCGGCTTTGCTCCCTCTCCCCTTCGGGGAGAGGGTTGGGGTGAGGGGCGATCTTGCGAAAATGCACTGAGGAAGACGCGCGAATAAATGACTCTCAACGCGGGGGTTGGCCCCGCATCCGGCCCTGCGCGCTATCTTCTCCCCGGAGGGGAGAAGATAAAAGCCGGCTTTGCTCCCTCTCCTCTTCGGGGAGAGGGTTGGGGTGAGGGGGCAATCTTGCGAAAATGCACTGAGGAAGGCGCGCGAATAAATGACTCTCAACGCGGGGGTTGGCCCCTCATCCGGCCCTGCGGGCCACCTTCTCCCCGGAGGGGAGAAGATAGAGGGAGTCCCTTCGGGACGATAACTTAAGCGCTTGACCCATCGGGGGTTTGACGTCATACTTGCCGCCTTTTTCCAACCCTAGCAATTCATTTCCGGAGTTCTATCTTGGCTAACATCAAGTCCGCGAAGAAGCGTGCGCGCCAGTCCGAGCAGCGCCGCCTGCGCAACGTCAGCGCCCGTTCCATGGTGCGCAGCGCCCTCCGTAAGGTCGTCAAGGCCATCGAGGCGAAGGACAAGGCTGGCGCCGTGGCCGCTTTTGCCGTCGCCCAGCCGGTGATGGATCGCTACGCTGCCCGTGGCCTGATCCACAAGAACAAGGCTGCCCGCCACAAGAGCCGCCTGAACGCGAAGATTCGCGAGCTGGCCTAAGCTTCTACGCAGGACCGGGTTGGCGAGAGCCGGCGGAAACGCCGGCTTTTTCGTTTGCTTTTGTTGTTGCCCTCCCCTTCGAACAGCAAGTTGGGATGAACGGCAAAACCCACAGCGCAGCGCCCAGCTGGCGCGCATTTCTCAATGCTCGACCAGGCAAGGTGCTCCTCACCTCGAATGAAAGAAAGAGCGCGCCGAAGCAAGCGCGTTCTTCATCGCCCTGACCTGCGCCGCATTGGTCTGCTCGGTATCCGGTGACAGATCCTGCAAGACAGGATTGCGATAGCGCATGGACGAACGCCATGCTGCGCGCGCCGAACCGTGAAACTCGTGCGCACCGCTAAGCCGGGCCACGTCGGCCACATTGTCCGCACGAATGCCTGCGCCGGCCATGACCAAGATGCGCCCCGCCGCCTGCCGGACCAGCGCGGCAATCGCTCCTGCTCCCAGCAAGGCATTCGCGCAGCCGCCCGATGTGAGCACCCGCTCGCAGCCCAGCGCGATCACACGCTCCAAAGCATCTTGCAGGTCCGCACTCGCATCGATGGCACGATGGAAGGTCACGCCCAAGGGACCGGCGGCAGCGACCAGTTCGGCGCAACGCGGATCCACCGCGCCATCAGCATTAAGCGCGCCGATCACCACGCCATCGCAACCCAACCGCATACAGGTCTCGATGTCACGCCGCATGATGTCGAACTCGGCATCGTCATAGAGAAAATCGCCGCCGCGAGGCCGGACCAGCACATACAACGGAATGCGCAGGCCATCGCGCACCAGCGCCAACGTCCCGTAGGACGGCGTGATACCGCCTTCGGCCAGGCTGCCGCACAATTCGACGCGGTCGGCGCCGCCTTCCTGCGCCGCCAGTGCCGAAGCAAGCGAGCCGGCCGCGATCTCCAGCAAGCATGGCGCGGACATCAGGTATAGGTCGTCTGGTAGACGCTTGGCGAAGCCAGCAGGCGATCCTGCTTATGTATATCGCAGACTGCAAAAGTGAAACCTTTCTGGATCGCGTAGGCGCCGCATTCGCCGTCGCGACGCAATGCAAGAAAGCCCACCTGTAACTCTTTGGCACCATCGGGCCGCTTCTTCACGATGCGCCGCACCGCTTCCTCGCAAGCCTCCTGCGGACTGCGCCCTTGCCGCATTAGCTCAACCACCAGAAAGCTGCCGGCGTTGCGGATCACTTCCTCGCCCACGCCAGTGGAAGTGGCGCCGCCCACGTCGTTATCCACATACAGGCCCGCACCGATGATCGGGCTATCCCCTACGCGGCCGTGCATCTTCCACGCCATGCCGCTGGTGGTGCATGCGCCGGCAAGACGGCCGTTGGCATCGACCGCCAGCATGCCGATCGTGTCGTGGTTGTTCTTGCCACCCGGCATGCCAAGAGGCTGCAAGCTGCGGTGGTAGTCGATGTTCTCGCTATTGGCCACCGGTGTGTACCTGGCTTGTTTCAACCACTCGCGCCATGCGTGTTCCGACTCGGGCGTCAACAGGTTTTCCCTGGTGAAACCTTCTTGTAGCGCGAACTCCAGCGCGCCATCGCCGACCAGCAGGACATGTGGCGTGTCCTCCATCACCTTGCGCGCCACCTTGATCGGATGCCCGATATGTTCGAGCGCCGCCACCGCGCCACAGCGGCCATCGCCGTCCATGATGCTGGCATCGAGGGTGACCTTGCCGTCGCGGTCCGGATAACCGGCACGTCCGACGCTGTGGTTGTGCAAGTCCGCTTCGGGTATCAACACGCCTGTCTCGACCGCATCGAGCGGTTTGCCGCCCTTGCCCAGTACCGCCCACGCCGCCTGATTGGCCGGCACGCCAAAGTCCCAGGTAGAAACCACCCGCGCGCCCACGCCGCCAGCAACGGTGCCTGATACCGATGCGGCAGCGCGCGACAGGCGCGGCAAGGCCAGCGCCGATGTCGCCAGCAACGAGGTTTTCAGAAAATCACGACGATTGCTCATCAAGCCCTCCGAACAGCGGTCCACGGCCGCAAAGGTTGCATCATGCGGGATTGGCGCGGCTCAAGCGACTCCACGCCCAGTCCCAGGCAATACGCTCCTGCTCCAGGCGAACGCGGATGCCATGCTGGTCGTGGCGAAGCTCGCGATACAGTTGCTGCTCGGCGTCGGTGAGGTTCGGCAATACCTCGGCGGGATGGCGCGCATCCTCGCCCCACAGCGTCTTGAACGCATGCAAGGTTTCCGTATCCATCAACAACGACTGCACGCACTCGTTCGGCAGATAGCCGCGCAGGCGACTCAGGATCGCCATGCCATAGGTGTCCAGATCGCCCCAGTAGAGGATCGGCAAGCAGGCCAGCCACGGCAAGGCCGCAAACGCTTCGATGGCATTGCCGCGCCCCATGAACAACACGGTGCCCGGTAAATCTTCCATCGCCATGCAGGTATAAAGGTTCTCCACGATCAATACCTGCCGGATCCCGGACAACGATAGCGCCGCAATTTGCTCGACCGGCGCTTCCAGATCGGCGATGCCGCCTAGCTGGGCACGCAAGCTCGCATCAAGCAGACGCATGCGCAGCCGGTCCGGCGGCGCGCGCAGTCCGCTGGCCTGATAGAAATCGGCGCACGCCGAGTCGCCACGCAGCACGCTCAACCAGCGGGTGACGACGGCACGGCGAACGTCCATCCATTTGCTGTCGATCCCCGCAACAGGCAGCTGGCGTGGATACAGTCCCGATGCCGGATGGGCTAAAAGCCACGCCACCACATCTTGCAGGCGCCGCAGATCGGCGTCGGAAGCATCGGCAAGTACATCGAAGTGGCGCGCCAGGGCCAACCGCCATGCGCCAACATGATCGGTCATGCCGCATCCCCACGCCATGAGCCGATCGAAGCGCTGCTTCACGCGCTGCCATAACGGAGATTGTCCGAGCGCGGCGGCCACCGACTCCGGCGAATCGAAGCGCCAGGCGCATGGAAGCTGCTGGGTACCAAGCCGAGGCCATTGGCGCAGTGCTTCCACCACCTGCCCCGCGCCCGCTTTCGACACCTCGCGCCACTGCGCCAGCCATGCATCGAATACCTCCCATTGCGACAACGCCTGCGCCTCGGTGGGCGCTTCAGTGTTGAACGAACGCGGCCACTCGCCGCCGCCCGCCAGCCACTCATGGCGGTTGCGCGACCAGGCCGTGTGCAGGCGCACCCGCAGGGCGTCAGGCGATTGCATCGGCCTCACGGGCGCGTTCCGGCAGTGCCAAGCGCTTTTGCGTTTCGTCGTATTCGATAAGCAACACACCCGAATCGTGGCGGCCGGTGATGTCGACAAAACAGGCGCCACCAATGAAGGGCTCCAGCGTCATGACCGATTTCAACGGCGTCGCCACCACCATCTGGAAGCCGAAGTTCTCGAAGATATTCATCGCCAGCGCGGTGAATTCGTTATCGGCTTTGTCGAAGGCTTCATCGAGCACCACGGGCGCGTAGCGCGGCAGATGGCCATCGTCACCGCCCAGCTGATAGCGCAGCGCGGCAGCCAGGCAGGTGGTGGCCAGTTTCTGCCGCTGGCCGCCGGATTTGCCTGCGCCACTGCGATAGACCTCGACCTGCCGGCGGGTATCGGATTCCAATTCCGTGCCGACGAATTCCACATGCTGGCGTACATCGAGCACCTGTTCGCGCCAACGCTTGTGTTCCGGGTCGTCCGCCGCGAGCCGCGCCACCAATTGCCGCAAGATGCCGAACTGCGTTTCGGCCAGCTCATGGTCCTCGGTCTGGTGATGCGAGAGCACATCGCGCAATTGCTGCTGAAAGTCGCGTACTTCTTGCAAACCGCGGTCGGTCAGTTCGATCTGCAGCAAGGTACCGCGATTGAACGGCACGCGCTCGAGGCTTTCGTTGACCTCTTCCATGCGCTGGCCGATTGCCTTGCGCGCCTCGGTCATATACTTCTGCAATACGAGCAGGTTCTGTTTGCTCTGGCTTTGCAGCAGTTCGAAGAAGCGCGCCTCATGCTTGGGCAGGCCATCCAGTTCCAGGCGGCGCAGGCGCGCCAGGAAACCTTCGGCCGAATCCAGGCTGGCCGTGAAATCCGCACTGTCCTGCGGCCAGCGCCGGCAGAAACTGCGGAAACATTCCTCGGTCACCTGCACCAACCGGTTATCCTCGTCCGACTGGCTGCCGAGCGCCTCATGGAGACTGCGTTCCAGCGTGCGGAAATGATCGGCGAGATTGTCCAGCGATAGCGGATGAGGTGGCAATCGCTCAGGCAGGCCACGCGCTTGCAGCGGCGTCAGTACAGCCTGGGTCGCCTTTTGTTCGCATGCTTCACGCTTTTCCAGCAATCCCTGACGCTCGCGCTGCAACGCATTGCGCTCGCCTGCCGTATCTTCGTAGGCACCTTGCGCGCGTCGGCGCAATTCCCGCTCGGTATCCAGGCGCCGGGTGATGTCTTGCAAAGTGGCGTCGCCCTCGCGCAACTGTTTGAGCTGGGTTTCGATATCGCCCAGCCGCTGCAGCTTAGGCGCCACATCGATCTCTTCCCATTCCGCATTGGCCAGCGTGCCGGCCAGTACGCGACGGTCGCCTTCGCGCGCGTTGTCGGCGCGCAAGGCCTTGAGGGTTTCGTCAGCGGTAGCGATCACGTGCGCCAGCTGCTGTCCTTCTTTTTCGAACAGCGCCAGCTTGTCGCGGTTATCGAAGCCCAGCACCCAATGCTTGCGATCGTCGACGGCGCGGCGGTCGTCCTTTTCGTAGCGATCGCCCGAATGCTTGACCTGTCCCTCGCGCGTGATCGCGCGATCGGCGTGCCGCAACGCGGCTGCGGCATCCACGCAGCTGTAATCGAAGCGGCGCGCCAGTTCGGTCGACAGCCAATCGCGATGGGCGTGATCGCGCAGGTCGAGTCGATGCAGCATCGAACGCGAATCCAGCTGGCGCCCGCCCAGGGCATCGCTGCGGCCTACCCGGTAATACACCAGCCTGCTGCCCAGGTGGGTCTTGTTGACCCAGCCGGATACCTCGCCGTAGTGCCGCTCATCGACCAGCAGCGCCAGGGCGAACCCGTGCAGCACGCGCTCGATCGCGCCACGCCACGCCGCATGGTCGCTTTTAACTTGCAGCAGCTCGCCTACGAACGGCAGCGCGTTCTCCGACAGTCCGAGTTCTTGGCACAGTCGCGCGCGGATCGCCTGTACGTGCGCGGGGATATTGGACGGATTGCGTTTGAGCGCATCGATTTCCGACCGTACTTCGCCGAAACGAGAAGTCGCCTGCTCGCGCTCGCGCTTGAGCGCATCCATGCGTTCTTCCAGCGCGGCGGCTCGATCGCGCGCGCCATCGAGCAATTCGCGCGCCTGTCCTGCCAGCTCGGCAAATCCATGCGCGGTAGCCGGCATGCTCCAGCCAAGATCGCGGCACGTCTGTTCAACTTTGTTACGCCGACGCATGCGGTCATCGCGCTCGCGGCTGACTTGCTCGTGCTCGCGTTCGAGCTGTTCGATGGCGTCACCGCCTTGTTCGCGGCGCTGTCGTTCCAGATCGGCCACGCGCTGGTCGTGGTTATCCAGCGACTGGCGGCGCTGCGCCAGCTCGCCGCCCAGCGCCTGGTCGTGCACCTGCAACTCGCCAAGCCACGCATCGAGCAACGCCAGGCGGCGCTGCTCGCGATAAAGGTCCACGCCTTGCTGCAGTTCCTTCAATTCGCTGGTGCCGCGCCGTACTTGCAGCAACGCCTCATAAGCGGTTCGCGCAGGCGTCAGTGTGCTCACTTGTTCGCGTGCGATAACCACGGCTTTATGCGCGGCATCCAGTTCGCCGAAGTCGGCCACCAGACGCTCGGCGGCGCCGAAGGTCTCCGGCTCGTCCAGCATGAAGCCGCGCAGAAATTGATTGAGATCACCCAGGTTCTTGGCCGACTGCGTCTTGTGCAGCAGCTTCAGCGCCATCTCGTTCTGGATGCCGAGCAGGCGACGAAACCGTTCGGCGTAGCCGGTGAAGGTGTCGAAATGGTGCACGTCATCGCCAAGGCGTGTCTTGAGGCGACGCCGATCCAGGTCGAAGCCGTGCAATTGGGTGGCGATATCGAAAGCGCGCTCCGTCACCATGTAGTGCTTTTGCACATCGGCCGCGGACGAGCCGGTGCCGCTGATCCAGAACAGGCGAACCAGGCTGACCGTGGCGCCGAGCGCGTTGCGGTATTCCAGCACCAGCGCCGACCAGGTCGAGCCCTTGCGCAAGTATTGTGTGGCGATTTCGCCGGAGTCGCTGTCCTGCTGATCGGCCCACGCGCCGCGCACGTAGGAGGCGAGATTGCGATCGCGCCCGCTGCGCTCGGCCTCGCGCGCCGCGGCATTGAAGTCGACCAGGTTGGGCGGCACCAGCAACGCGGACATGGCATCCAGCAAAGTGGACTTGCCCGAGCCCGAACGGCCGACGAACAGGAAGCCGCGTTCGGCGATCGGCACTTCGACCAGGCCGCTGAACGTGCCCCAGTTGAATACCTGCAGGCGGCGCATGCGGAATTGCTCGTCGCGCGGATCGGGCAGATCGGAAAGGAACAAGGATGGCGCCACCGGACGCGCCGCTCTCACTGCCTTGCCCCGCGCCTTTCCGCCTGAAGCCTTTTCACTGGCCATCCGCAGGCACCTCTTCCTCGTCCGCTTCGCGCAGTTCGCGATAGACCTTTGCCAAGGCCTGCACATCCTCGGCGGAAAACAGCAGCTTCAGGGCGGGCGACACTTCATAGCGCTCATCGCTTCCGCGCAGCTTGTCCAGCACATGATTGTCTTTCATCTTGCCGATCGAGCTCGCCACGCGCTTGGCGAAACCGGCGCGATCGGTGGATACGCTTTTCTCGTAGACCGACAGCGCATCGATCAACGCCGCCTCTTCCACTACCGCGCGATGACCGTGCGCCTCGGCCTCGGCCAACTGCTGGCGCAGATGCAGCAGCAGTACCGAGTCGATGAAGGTCAGCGGCGAGGAACGCAGCAGCACCGGCGTTTCCAGCTCGCCGGTGTCGACCTGGCGGGTAAAGGCCACGCCAGCCTCGCGGTCGATCACCAATTCCAGGAACAGATCGCACAGGCGCGAACGCAAGGCCGTTTCATGCCGCAGCAACGCAGGCCACAGCTGGCTATGCCTGCCCGCGTCGATGCTGGGACCGGCCAACAGCTGGCACAAGGCGCGCCGGGCATCGTATGGCAGACTGCCGCAGTCACCATCGAAAAGACCGGTGTTTTGTGGTTTCTCCACCAAAGGTTCGATAACCGGGAGCTCATCCTCAAGCAAATTCATGGCGCTTCTCTTTCACTCATGGCACGACTCGTCCAACTCATTGATGAGGCAGCCATTAATTCATGACCGCCCGACTCGCATCCGCGCCTGCGCGGCCCAAACGGGGCGTCGGGGCGAACCGCCAGGCGCGGGAACGGACAAGCATAGCGAGAGGCCGGCTTTGCGTCGCGTCCAGGCAACATTCTCCCTGCAGATGAAGCTGGCGCTCGACCTTGCCGGTCATGCCTGGTGCGGCCGTCGGAGACAGGTCTGCGGCCTTACATGCGCAGGGGCATCGTAGCGATAGGCGGCCGTATCGCGGGGTCGCCGCCGGGACGGACACATCCTGTCTCAGAAGAAGATCCATGTCGCGGAGCGATCTCTTCAGGCTTGGCGGGGAAACGTTTCGCAGCAATTTCACCGCACCTGAATCCTGCTCTTCCTATGGTTATCGAAGGGGTACGTTCAGTCATCGAGTGTGTGTCGGATATCGGGGCACGCCCGAGACGTTTTCTACGACGCGGAGGGTTTCATGCGATCTATCTCTTATGTTGCCCTCGCCCTGGCGATGGCACTTCCCTGCGCGGCGGCGTATGCGGATAACGGCACTATCCTGTTCACCCGAGCGGTGAATGGCAGCTACAACGGTGTATCCACCCAGGTCGGCGCGGGGCTCTTTCTCATTCACGACAATGGCACGAGCTTTCGGCAGCTCACGCCATTGATTGCCAATTCCTATTACCTGCCTAGCGGAGTGGCCTATTATCAGGAAGGGCCTGCCATCGGCACCGGTACCTGGCTGACGAAAAACTTTTCGCCGGACGGCCAATACATCCAGTACTTCGCCGGCCACTCGTCCAACCCTGCGCCTGGCGGCCCCTATCCTGGGAAGTATTACGTCGCGGATTTGCTGACCGGCGCCACGCATCCGCTTTTTACCGGAACCAATGACAACGACCCGCCAGGTTATGGCTACCTCGCCTGGGGTCCAGCGGGCAGCAATGACATTGCGTACACCAATTCGACCAGCGAAATACCGACTTCGCCGCCTTGCGTGAAGCTCATGCATCCGGATGGGAGCGATCAACATACGCTGTGGTGCGCGCCGGCGACCATCACTATTGTGCAGGGCTCGGTTCCCACCCTGGCCGTCAGCCAGATTCGCTGGGCGGGCAATGGCAAGAGTCTGCTTGCCTATGTCTCCTATCAGCCGGTACCGCTTGCCGTGCCCAAGAAACCTGCTACGACTCCCGCGGTGGGAGGCACCGGCTTTGTGGCGCTTTATGCCGTCAACGTGCAGACCGGCGCGGCCACGCTGGTCGCTCCGGACGTTCCGGATCCCGCGTTCGGCGATATTTCGTATGACGGCAACGTGGTGCTGTACCAGCAGCAGGATTTGTTTCATTGCGGCGATGACGATCTCGAGTCCACGGGCCAAAGCCTGTGCGTCAAGAATCTCACCACCGGCAAGGTGACCTCGGTGTTTCCGCAAGAGCAGTGGTACATACAGGGCGATGGCGTCTGGTGGGGACAGCATTGGTATCCGCAGGCGCTGCTATCGCCGGATGGATCGAAGGTGGCGGTCACCATGGAGGCCCAGGATTCTCCGGTCGCCCAGGGAGACCTCTACATCGTCAACACCGACGGCAGTGGCGTTTCCCGCCAATTGACCACCCGCCCCGCCAGCGCGCCCGCCAGCGAGGGGTTGGCATGGATACCGGTCGCCTGGTCGCCCGACGGCCACCAACTGCTGGTCAACAATGTCAGCCTTACCGGCAGCGGCCAAAAACCGTCCAAATCCAGCGAAGTGCATATCATTGCTTTAAGCAATGGCAAGGATTGGGACGTCACCCATGGCTATGCGGTCGACTGGCTTAAGGAACCCTGCCTGTAGACGAAGCTCGTCGAGCCAATTTAAGGGCGCCAGGGTCGCTTGTCGTGGCCAACCCCGTGTTTTTGGACACGGGGTTTGTGGTTGAAAAGGCACAAGACCACAGCAAGCTTGCGCACGAGCTCTTATAACTCACCAAATTGATTCGCTTCGTTATGCTGCAAACCGTAGCCGGCCAACGTGCGCAGTCAAGGTGGATGGGTTGCTCACGCGAGCGATGCAACAGCACAGCTAAGCAAGCTCATCTCGCTTCTCTTTCAGGAACCACACGAGCGGAATGCGGGCATGGCGTTCGTTGCTATCGTTGCCACGCCAGCTGATGGCTTCATGCTCGCCATCGGCGATCACGCCATGGCGGGTCGCCAACGACAGATAGCCGATGATGCTGCCCAGTCCTTGCTCGGCTGGCCGACGGGCAAGCACGCCGCCGATGGAAAGCTGCTCATGTTGCGCCAGCAGTTCGTGCAGGTCGCGACGCAGGCTGCGGTAGTTGATTTCCGATTGCGCCACCAGTTCGCCCACGCTGTCGAGCGAGATCATGGCGCCATCGCTGCGTGCGATGCTGCCATCCACGCGGGCATGGCGCGGGTCGTGCAGGCGCCACTGCGACAGCGAACGCAGACGACTGGTGGTGAGCTGCAAGGTATAAGGCGTGCGCTGGCGAGCCTGTACCGAATCACGCAATTGCAGCGCTTCGGCCTGCGCTTGCTTGAGCAACTGGTTCAAGCGGCGCTGCTCGAGATAGCCGCGGCTTTGCACGAAGCCACGCAGGCTTCTGGCAAAATGTTGCAATACATCGTGCACCTGGCCGCCGCGCTCCAGCATCACGCCGGTGAGACCGCGCAGGAACTGACGCTCGTGGCGTTGAAGCTTGCGGGCGAAGCCTCGCGCCAGCACCGTTTCGAGCGCCGCGTCCAGCTGCGCACTTTGTTCGACATCGTTGAGCAGGTTCCAGAATGCATTGAAACTGCGCCCGGCCTCGCTGTCGCCGATCAGGTCGACACCCTGGAACAAGCGGTCGAGGATATCGCCGCGCTCGCCTTCGTCATCGATGATCCGTTCGCGGAACTCACGATTAAGTTGTTCGAAATCGTCACGCACGCGGCGGAAATCTTCCGCGAGGTCGTCGGCCAGCTGGATGATCTCGCGCGTGCGTTCAAGCGCGCGCTTGCCATCCAGCGCCGCCAGCTTGCCCGCGGACGCGCGGGCGATTTCCGCGTCGATGCGCTCACGCTCCGCATACAGCGCGCTGAGCCGGGCGGCGGGATCGGTCTCGGTCTGTTCGGCCAGTTGTACGAGCTGCTGGATGACCAGCGATAGCCGGCTTTCGGTCGCGGCGCTGCGCGATGCTTCGAGGCTGGCGATAAAGCGGATGGCCTGGATGGCCTGGGCGGAAAGTTCGTATTCCTCCTCGCTGGCACCTTCGGGCAGACGTCGCTCAAGATAGCCCTGCGCCAGCCAATGGGCGATATAAGCCTGCGCAGTCCGCGGCAGCTCGCGCGGCAAGTCGGAGGCATTGATGGCATCCAGGTGATGCTGCAAGCGCTCATGCAGGATGGAATCCGGCAGGCGCCGCTCGCTATCCAGCAACAGGGTTTGCAACAGACCGATCAGTTCGGGGGCGTGGTCGGCGGCGAGCAGACGCCAAAGCGGCTGATCACGCAGGCGTCGATAGCCGGCGATTCGCGCTTGCAACTTCATCCGGCTGACCTCCTCTTCCTTCTGCGGGGAAGGCTGGGATGAGGGACCGCACTCGCCCTGACCTCGGTCATTCGCCTCAAACCAACTTCCTTAGCTCTATCGCAAAGCCGCATCAATCATCTCGTCCGCAAACTGCCCCTTACTCCAACCTCGCCCTACGTGCAGAGGGCGCAGGAAGCTTACGGTTCGCCGCGCAGGCGCACGTCACCCGGCAACATGTCGGTGCGGCCTTCCTGGGCAACGCGCTGCGCTTCAAAGAAGCGCTGCACTTGCTGGCATACCGCCAGGGTATTTTCGCGTGCGATCGCCGAGACCAGGAACCACGGCTGCGTCCAGCCCAGGCGCTTGACCACCTCTTCGGCGACCGCCTGACGCTCGTCTTCGGGCAGCACGTCGGCCTTGTTCATGACCAGCCAGCGCGGGCGCTGCAGCAGCTCGGGATCGAATTTCTCCAGTTCCTGCTCGATCGCGTGCACCTGTTCGACTACGTCGGAACCGTCGATCGGCGCGATATCCACCAAATGCAGCAACAAGCGCGTGCGCGCCACATGACGCAGGAACTGGATACCCAGGCCGGCGCCTTCGGCAGCGCCTTCGATCAAGCCCGGAATATCGGCAATCACGAAACTCTGGTCGGTACCGAGGCTGACCACGCCCAGGTTCGGATGCAGGGTGGTGAACGGATAATCCGCCACGCGCGGCGTGGCAGCGGAAACGGCTCGAATGAAAGTGGACTTGCCCGCATTGGGAAAGCCGAGCAATCCGACGTCGGCCAGCAGCTTCAATTCCAGCTTCAGTTCGCGTACTTCGCCGGGCGTGCCGGGCGTGGATTTGCGCGGGGCGCGGTTCACCGAACTCTTGAAATGGATATTGCCCAGGCCTCCCTTGCCGCCCTGGGCTACCAGCAGGCGCTGGCCGTGCGCGGTAAGGTCGCCGATGATTTCGTCGGTATCCACGTTGGTGATGACCGTGCCGACCGGCACGCGGATCGTAGCGTCCTCGCCACCCTTGCCGTACATGTCGCTGCCCATGCCGTTCTGGCCGCGGTGTGCCTTGAAGCTGCGCTGGTGACGGAAATCGATCAGCGTATTGAGGCCCTCGTCGGCAATCAGCCAGACCGAGCCACCGGTGCCGCCATCGCCGCCGTCCGGACCGCCGAACGGGATGAATTTCTCGCGACGGAAGCTGATGCAGCCGTTGCCACCGTCGCCGGCGTGAACTTTGATGATCGCTTCGTCGACGAATTTCATGAACTAGAACCAGGAGTGAGTGGCAAACAGGGAGGAACGGATAAAGCGCATGCCGCAGGCATCATATCGGGAAGCCGGGCACGTGCCCGTTTTCCTGTTCCCCAGAAAAGCAAAGGCCCCGCCAAGGCGGGGCCTGCGCTGCAACATCGGGGGCAATCAGCCTTTGACGACGTTGACGAACTTGCGGTTGTTCTCGCCGCGGGTCTTGAACTCGACGGTGCCGTCGACCAGCGCGAACAAGGTGTGGTCACGGCCCAGGCCCACGCCGGTACCGGCATGGAACTTGGTGCCGCGCTGACGCACGATGATGTTGCCGGCTTCGATGGCCTGGCCACCGTACACCTTGACGCCGAGGTATTTCGGGTTCGAATCGCGACCGTTGCGGGATGAACCTACGCCTTTTTTATGTGCCATGACTCTCTACTCCGGCTGATCAGGCGTTGATGCCCGTGATCTCGACTTCGGTGAAATGCTGACGATGTCCCTGCTGCTTCTTGTGGTGCTTGCGGCGGCGGAACTTGATGATGCGGACCTTATCGGCGCGGCCGTGCTTGCGGACGGTGGCGCTGACGGTGGCGCCGGCCACGGTCGGGGCACCGACGGTGATCGTCTCGCCGGCGCCGACCAGCAGCACCTGGTCGAAATTCACGCTGGCGCCCTCTTCGGCGTTCAGCAGCTCCACGCGCAGGACATCGCCCTGCTGGACGCGGTACTGCTTGCCACCGGTCTTGATGACTGCATAACTCATGGGAATGGCCCTTCTGTCGTTATTCTCTTGGGTTCGCCGCGACCGATTCCGGCGCAGCGAACTAGGGATTATAGCGATTGGGCGCTTTTGTGGTCAACAACTGACCAGCCCGTCCGGCATGCGGGACTGCTTATTGGCCCTGGCCATCTTCCGGCGCCGGCGTGCTGTCCGCCGCGGTGCCCGGGCAGCGCCCCTGGGCATCCAGCTTGCCGCCCTTTTGCAGGGCCGCGAACATGTCCGCGGTGCGCTGACGCCCCCATTGCTGGCCGCTCTGGGCAGCTTCCGCCATGGTCGCCGGCATCTGGCTCACCAGTTTCTGCCCCAGCGGAGATTTATAGAACTTGATCAGGCCCTGCACTTCCTCGGCCGAAAAATGGTGCTGGTAAGCCGGGATCATGGCCGTGGTCAGCTGTTCCACGCCGGTCTTGTCGATATAGGTTTGCCAATAGCTGGCCGGCACGCAGGGCAACTGCTGGCTCATCATCGCCGCCATCTGGTTGTTCATGACCGTGAACTGGGCCGGCACATCCATCACCTGCATCAATTCCCGTACCTGTGCCTCGCTCGGCTGCGCCGCCAGGGCCGAACCGGTCGCCATCACCATGCACAGACCCGCGCCTGCCGCCCATTTGCCAACTGTCATGTCGTGCCCTCTTGCGTTGCGGAACCGGGAAATAGCAGCCGAGCATATTCGGCTCGCCATCCCGCTGCCAGGGATGTTCTGATCAATGCTACGTAGGCGTCACCAGCTCTGTCTGTTCGCAGACCATAGGTTCGTCGGCGCACGCGGAGAGGGTACATGGATGTACTCGGCTTTGAGGAGCGAGGAAAGCAGACTGGCCGTCTGTCGAGACGACGGGCCGCAGGGATGCGGACAGACAGAGCTGGCCCCAACATATTGAATTTAAAGCGATGGGGTGATGCCTGCGTAGCATGGATCAGAGCATCCCTGGGCCTGCTCGCACTATTGGCGCAGTCCGCGCCAGCCTTAGTGTGAACAGCCCCAGTCAGCACCAGAACGCGCCTGCTGACATAACGTTGTCAGCAGGTTTCCGCGCAGCTGACGCGGCCTGCATAGGCCAGCTTGTTATAGTGCCCGATTCCCCAATATTCCGGCGTGATGGACACCATACGCATCCGCGGCGCTCGCACGCACAATCTCAAGAATATCGACCTGGACCTGCCCCGCGATCGCCTGATCGTGATCACCGGCTTGTCCGGCTCGGGCAAGTCGTCGCTGGCCTTCGACACGATCTATGCCGAAGGGCAGCGGCGCTACGTCGAGTCGCTGTCGGCCTATGCGCGGCAGTTCCTGTCGATGATGGAGAAGCCGGACGTCGATCATATCGAGGGCCTGTCGCCGGCGATTTCGATCGAGCAGAAGTCGACCTCGCACAACCCGCGCTCCACCGTGGGCACCATCACCGAGGTCTACGACTACCTGCGCCTGCTGTATGCCCGCGTCGGCACTCCGCGCTGCCCCGACCACGGCATTCCGCTGGAAGCGCAGACGGTCAGCCAGATGGTCGACAGCACCCTGGCCATGGATGCGGACAAGCGCTTCATGCTGCTGGCACCGGTGATCCGCGAACGCAAGGGCGAACACGTGCAGGTGTTCGAACAGCTGCGCGCCCAAGGCTTCGTGCGCGCCCGCGTGGACGGCGCGGTCTACGACCTCGATGCCGTGCCTCCGCTCACCTTGCGCCAGAAACACACCATCGAGGCGGTGATCGACCGCTTCCGACCGCGTGAAGACATCAAGCAGCGCCTGGCCGAATCGTTCGAGACCGCGCTGCGCCTGGGCGATGGCCTGGTGATCGTGGTCGATATGGACGATCCCAAGGCGAACGAGCAGCTGTTCTCCTCGCGCTACTCCTGTCCGGTCTGCGATTACTCGCTGCCGGAACTGGAGCCGCGCCTGTTCTCGTTCAACTCGCCCGTGGGCGCCTGCCCCGGCTGCGATGGCCTGGGGGTCACGCAGGTGTTCTCGCCCGAGCGCGTGGTCGGCCACCCGGAGCTGTCGCTGGCCGGCGGCGCGGTGCGCGGCTGGGACCGCCGCAATGCGCATTACTTCCAGTTGATCCTGTCGCTGGCCAAGCATTATGGCTTCGACGTCGATACGCCATGGCAAAAGTTGCCCGGCGCCGTGCAGCAAGCGGTGCTGCATGGCAGCGGCAAGGAAAAGATCGCCTTCCGCTACCTGACCGAGCGGGGCGGCAAGGTGACGCGCGAGCATGCCTTCGAAGGCATCCTGCCGAACCTGGAGCGGCGCTACAAGGAAACCGAATCGTCGGCAGTGCGCGAGGAGCTGGCCAAGTACATCAGCGATCATCCGTGCCCTGAATGCGGCGGCCAGCGGCTCAACCGCTCCGCGCGCAACGTGTTCGTCGCCGACCAGGCGCTGCCGCTGCTTACCGCGCGCTCCATCGACGATGCGCTGGATTTCTTCGATCAGCTCAAGCTCACCGGCTGGCGTGGCGAGATCGCGGTGAAGATCGTCAAGGAAATCCGCGAACGCCTGAGCTTCCTCAACGACGTGGGTCTGAATTACCTCACGCTCGACCGCCAGGCCGATACGCTGTCGGGTGGCGAGGCGCAGCGCATCCGCCTCGCCTCGCAGATCGGCGCCGGCCTGGTCGGCGTGATGTACGTGCTGGACGAACCCTCGATCGGCCTGCACCAGCGCGACAATGAACGCCTGCTCGGCACGCTTACGCGCCTGCGCGATCTCGGCAATACGGTCATCGTGGTGGAGCACGACGAGGATGCGATCCGCGCCGCCGACCATGTGCTGGATATCGGCCCGGGCGCCGGCGTGCATGGCGGTGAAGTGGTCGCGCAGGGCACCTTGAAGGATATCCTTGCCGCGCCGCGCTCGCTTACCGGCCAGTATCTTTCCGGCAAGCGCGGGATCGAAGTACCCGCCGAGCGCCGCGAGCAGCTCGACAAGGATTCGTGGCTGTACCTGAAGGGAGCCAGCGGTAACAACCTCAAGCAGGTCGACCTGGCGATTCCGGCAGGGCTCTTTACCTGCGTGACCGGCGTATCGGGTTCGGGCAAGTCCACGCTGGTCAACGACACGCTGTTCGCGCTGGCCGCGGCGGAATTGAACGGTTCCAGCATCCAGCCGGCACCGTACCGGTCGGTGGAAGGCCTGGAACTGTTCGACAAGGTGGTCGATATCGACCAATCGCCGATCGGGCGCACGCCGCGCTCCAATCCCGCCACCTACACCGGCCTGTTCACGCCGCTGCGCGAATTGTTCGCGCAGGTGCCCGAGGCGCGTTCGCGCGGCTACACGCCGGGCCGTTTCAGCTTCAACGTGCGCGGCGGACGCTGCGAGGCCTGCGAAGGCGACGGCATGATCAAGGTGGAAATGCACTTCCTGCCGGACGTATACGTGCCCTGCGACGTCTGCCACGGCAAGCGCTACAACCGCGAGACGCTGGAGATCCTGTACAAGGGCCACACCATCGCCGACGTGCTCGGCATGACCGTGGAAGATGCCACCAGGCTGTTCGAAAACGTGCCGGTGATCGCACGCAAGCTCGACACCTTGCGCGCCGTGGGCCTCGATTACATCAAGCTCGGCCAGAGCGCGACCACGCTGTCCGGTGGCGAGGCGCAGCGCGTCAAGCTGTCCAAGGAGCTGTCCAAGCGCGACACAGGCCGCACCTTGTACATCCTGGACGAACCCACCACCGGCCTGCACTTCCACGATATCGAGCAACTGCTCGACGTGCTGCACCAACTGGTTGACCAGGGCAATACGGTGGTGGTGATCGAACATAACCTCGATGTGATCAAGACCGCCGACTGGATTGTCGACCTCGGCCCGGAGGGCGGCGCGGGCGGCGGACGCATCCTGGTGACCGGCACGCCGGAAACCGTGGCGGCAACGCCGGGTTCGCATACCGGCCGCTTCCTGGCTTCGCATTTGAAACCGCTCAAGCCGGCGCGTGCGAAAACCGAAAGCGGCAACGGCAAAGCCAAACAGAAACGCAAGGTTGCTTCATGACGATGGTTTTCAACGAGCCAGAACAGACGGCCGTGCGGTTGCATACCGCTTCAATCAGCGCGCGCTGGCGCGATCTGGATGCGTTCAATCACGTCAACAATTCGAGCTATCTCACCTTCCTGGAAGAGGCGCGCCTGCAATGGCTGCAGCAATTGCAGGGACCCTGGCTCAGCGATCACGCCGTGCCGGTCATGGCGGCCAGCCAGCTCAACTATCGCCGGCCGATCGCGTGGCCGGCGCAACTGCGCGTGGAGCTGTACTGCATGCGCCTGGGCCATAGCTCCATGACGATCGGGCACCGTATCCTGGAGGCCACCGATCAGGACACGCTGTATTGCGATGGACACATCGTGATGGTCTGGATGGATCCGGCCACCGGCAAATCCGTCGCCTTGCCGCCAGCGGTGCGTGAAGCCGGAACAAACGGCTGAACGCAGGCGTCCTCGTGGCGCTCCAGCATCCGCCCATGCTCGTTATGATGGCAGCGGATTTCTGCCGATGGAGCGCACCATGACGATCCCGCCCCGAACCGCCCTCGCCTTTGCCTGCATCGCTTTCTGCGGCAGCTCGCTGGCAGGGGCGGCCGACCATGCGTCGATAACGTTGTATCGCAGCGACAGCTCCGGGCTCTATGCCAGCAACGGCGACAACAACGTCACGGACGGTTATGCCGTGGTGCGCGAACAGCGCAGCGTCACCTTGCAGGCGGGCGTGCACGATCTGGTGCTGGGCGACCTGCCGAACAACCTCGATGCCGAAGCGATCGCGCTTGGCTTTCCCGGCGACGGAGCCAAGGTCGTTTCCCAGCGGCTACTGCTGGGCCAAGGCGCCAATGCCGCGCTTACCGGTCTGACCGGCAGCTATGTCGCCGTACTGGGCGAAAACGGACAACCACTGGCCAGCGGCACGCTATTGCGTGCGAGTGACGACGGCCTGGTGGTCCGCAACAGCGGCGGCAGCACTACGCTGATCCGCCAGTACGCCGCAGTGAGCACCAGTGGCGCGTCGTTTCCCACCGGTTCAAGCCTGCGCCTGCGCGTGGATGCAGCGCGCGACGGCCAGGCATTGGCTGTGTTGAGCTATCCCATGTCTGGCATCGGCTGGCGCGCCGCATACGTTGCCACTTTGCAACCGGGCAACCGTTGCAGCATGCAATTTGAATCACGCGCCAGCATTGCCAACCGCAGCGGCCGCGACTGGCGCGATACCAAGCTGGTGCTGATCGCCGGCGAACCCCAATTCGCCAAAGCCTCCGGGCCACGCCCGATGATGATGATGCGCGCCATGGCGGCACCCGCGGCGGCGGAAGCGCTGCCGGAACAGTCCTCGCTGGCCGATTACCGCAGCTATACCCTGCCCGCGCCCGTCGACCTGCCCGATGGCAGCATCAGCCAGGTGCCGCTGTACGCGACGCGCATGCTGGACTGCGAACGTACCGCCCTTTACGAGAACGGCGGCAACTGGTTGCCACCGCAACCCATGCTCAACAGCGATTTCAACGCCGACAGCCATAGCAGCATCGTCAGCACCTTGCGACTTACCGCCTTCGACAGCCTGCCGGCCGGCTATCTGCGCGTGCTGACTGCCGATCGCCAAGGCGTGCCACAATTCATCGGCGAAGGCCGCATCAACGACACCCCGAAAGGCAGCGACGCCACGATTACGCTGGGTACCGCATTCGACCTGCGTGGTGGGCGGGAACGTACCCGCTTCCACGTCGACCCGGCTGGCCGCAGCATGGACGAAGCCTTTCGCATCACCCTGACCAATGCCGGCGACAGCGCGCGCATCGTGACGGTGCGCGAACACCCCAATCGCTGGCGGGAATGGAAGCTGACCTCCTCGTCCATGGCACCGGGCGAGCAAACGGCCGACACGCTGGAGTTCCGCGTCAATGTGCCCGCGAACGGAAAGGCGACCCTGGACTATGCCGTGCGTTATACCTGGGCGGCCGGCGATCGGCCGCAATCCTGACTTCTTCTGGAGTTTCCATGCTCAATCTCATCAAGCACGAAACCGTTGCCGAGCTGCAGCTTGCGCGGCCACCCGCCAATGCGCTCAATCTCGAGTTGCTGCGCGCGATTCAGGCCGGCTTGACACAAGCCGCGCAAAGCGGCGCCCAGGGCATCGTGCTATCGGGAGCGCAAGGCATGTTTTCGGCCGGGGTCGACGTTCCGGCCTTGCTCACCTGTGATCGTGCGGGCGTGCGCGAGTTCTGGCGCGAATTCTTCGCCACCTGCGCGGCGCTTGCGCATTCGCCGGTGCCGGTAGTGGCGGCCATTACCGGCCACAGTCCGGCTGGGGGCGCGGTGCTATCGCTCTTTTGCGACTACCGCGTCATGGCCCAGGGGCCTTATCGCATCGGCTTGAATGAAGTGCAGGTGGGACTGATCGCACCCGATTGCATCCAGATGGCTCTGCGCCGGGTCGTCGGCGCCTATCGCGCGGAGCGATTGCTGGTATCGGGAGCATTGGTCGATGCCCAGCAGGCACTGGCCTATGGTCTTGTCGATGAGTTGGCCGGAGTCGAGCAGGTGCTTACACGTGCGCTGCACTGGCTGGACGAACTGCTCGCACTCCCATCGCGCGCCATGCTGGCCACGCGCCATATCGCGCGCAAGGATCTGATCGATACCTATGCCGACATCGATGCCTTGCCCATCGATACCTTTGTCGATGCGTTTTTCCATCCGCAGACGCAGGCTACGCTCCAAGAACTGGTTGCGCGCCTGAAGAACAAAACCCGGTGAGTGCTGCGCGCGGCATGTGATGTGTCGCGCACAGCATCGTTTCGCGGGCGCTTAGAGCGTAATGATCTCCAGCGTTCCATAACCGTAGATTTGAGAGACGCCCGCACCACCGAGTTGGCACGCCAATACGTTCAAATTCGGAAACGTCAGGGTCATCACGGCAGGGCTGCCGGCAAAGGTGCCCGACACCATCGTTCCGGTGAACGTTACTTGTAGTCCCGCGGCGATATAGACCGGGCTGAAGCTACCCTGGAACACGCTGGACGATCCGTCGCTCCATGTGAAATAACGGGTAACCGGTTGTGGCACGAGATTGGCCTCGTTGTCGGCGCAACTGGTGCCGATGACAGGCTGGGTTGCGTTGTCGTAGACGCCATTCTCGGGATTCAGCAGCGACGTCAGGCCCGGGCATGCGCCCAAGTCGTCGTAGTTGACGGTGATGTTTGCCGGCTTGCTGGTGAGCGGCTGGCTATAAACCGCGCGCTCGACCATCTGGCAAGTCGTTATCGATTGCGCGTGGGAATTCCTGGGTAAAAAGGCGCATCCCAACAGCACCATCATCCACGCCATCAACGACAAATACCGACGAATGCAACTGCTCTGTGTCGTAATCATGTCCATTCTCCTGGCTTCGGCCACTGGGTAAGAGTTAACTGCCTGCGGCAGGCAACTCGACGACATTGACGTGCGTCACGGAGGCTTCGGGCGAAGCGCTATCGAAAGCTTTGTTTTCATTCCCCTGGCCAAAGCACCTGCCATGCGATTGCGCGGCCTTATGCATGCGACGTTGCGTCATACGGACGACTAGCAAATGCCGGCCAAGCTCTATGGCCCACCGACGAGCGCAGATGGCAACACAGCCGTCATTAATGCCGTGTTGCCGCTCGGTGACCCAGTAAAAACGGTGTCTGGCCCAGATATCGCGCAACAGGCATCGATGCTTGCCTGTACGCAAGGGTATAACCGCACTTCTGTGCGATATCGAAACCTAGGGATGCTCTGTCGCCACCGGCCGCGAGGCATCGCTCACCCATCCACTCCACGATGGCGCATAAAGCCGCGATCCCGAAAGACCGGCATGTTCCATCGCCAGCAGGTTGTGGCACGCGGTGACGCCAGAGCCACACATGTGCACGACTTGCCCGGGGGCATGGTCGCCGATGACGGCAAGGAATTCCTGGCGAAGCATGGCCGGCGATTTGAAGTGGCCGTCAGCCTGCAGGTTGTCCGAGAAAGGACGGTTCGCCGCGCCCGGCACGTGGCCGGCGGCGCGATCGAGCGGCTCGACTTCACCCCGATAGCGTGGCGTCGCGCGTGCATCCAACAATAGATCGCCTGACATGTTTGCGACAGCAAGGTGCTCGAGCACGATCTGGTTTGTGTCGTAACGCAGGCTCACCGGCGTCGGCGCGCGAGGCGTCACTTCCTGCGACACTGGCAGCCTGGCCGCCTTCCACGCGGCATAGCCGCCATCGAGTACGGCCGCCTCGGGCACGCCGCACACCTGCAGCAACCACCACAGGCGTGCTGCCGCCAAGGCGCCATGGCTCGCGTCATAGCTCACCACCTGCAAGCCTGGACGCCAGCCCCAGCGGGCCAGCAGTGCGGAAAAAGAGGTCTCCGAGGGCAGCGGATGCCGCCCCAAGCCGAGTTCCACGCGGCTGAGGTCGGAAAGATCACGGTCCAGGCTGGCGAATACGGCACCAGGAATATGCTCGGTCTGGTAATCGCGCTCGCCCTTGCCGGAGTCGAACTGGTCGTAACGGCAATCCACGATCAGGACGCCTTCCGGCGACAACGCGGCGAGTTCTTCCGCGGAAATCAGCGTGCTTTTCATGATCGTTCCATCCTCTGCAATAAATTCTGCAATATCGCCGCCGTAGCCCCCCAGATACGGTGCCCGTCGTACTCGAATTCAACCATTTCGCGTCGATGGCCGCGGTATTCCATGACGTAACGTTTCAGGTTCGCCGATTCAAGGAAGAACGCAAACGGCACCTCGAACACCTCGGCCACCTCGTCGGGAGCGGCGCAAAACCGTGCCCCGGCGGCAATGCTGGCAACTACGGGCGTGATGCAGAACCCGCTGATGGTTTCGAAACAATCGAGATAACCCAGCGGGGTGACCAGCGAACGGTCCAGGCCGATTTCTTCTTCACTCTCGCGTAACGCCGTGGTCAGTGCGTCGGCATCGTCCGGATCGGAACTGCCGCCGGGGAACGCTACCTGCCCCGCGTGCGAGCTGAGATGGTCAGTGCGCACGGTAAAAATCAGTCGCGGCTGCTCACCGTCACGCAGGCCGATCAGCACGGCCGCGGGCCGACGCTCGGTTCTGCCAACCAGTTCGGTCATTTGCGCATGGTTCCATCCCGGCGCCGCAGGCGGCTGCGACAGCGGGCGCAACGCGCGCAGCAAGGCATGCATCACGCGGACTCGCGTGCGGGCAATACCACGTCCATATAGTGCGTTCGCTCGGCCTCGCTCATGCCGCGCCAACGGGCGATTTCATCGCCGGTGCGGTAGCAGCCCAGGCAATAGCCGTGCGGATCGAGCCGGCAGATGCCGACACACGGACTCAAGATGGCTTGCAGCGGGAGGTGGGGATCGTTCGACATGCACCCGCCATGCTAACGCAGACGCTACCGGGGAGGTTAGACCCGCTTCGCTCTCAAGGATTGGGAGCCCGCGGATCCGGCGGTTTGATGTCGAGCAACTCGATATCGAATACCAGCGTCTGGTTGGGGCCAATACGCGGCAATGCGCCATGTTCGCCATAGGCCAGTTGCGGCGGAATGACCACCTTCCAGCGATCGCCGACATGCATGCGCGGTATCACGTACTGCCAGCCGCGGATGACTTTGTCCACGGTGAAGCTCACCGGCGAACCACGTGCCCAGGTGCTGTCGAACTCGGTGCCATCGATCAGCATGCCGCGATAGTTCACCGTCACCCGGCTGTCGATGCCCGGGCTGACCGTGCCGTCGCCCTTCTTGATCACCGAATACTGGATGCCCGAGGGTAACTGCACGACACCCGGCAGGGTGGCGTTGTGCGTCATGTATTCGGTGCTCTTGCGCGCGTTGTCGGCGGCGATGTGCTTGTACTCGGCCATCGCCTGATCGTGCATGCGTTCGCCCAGGCCGACCAGTTGCTCGTACATCTCCTGCTTGGGCACCGCTGGCGGGCGCTTGGCATAGGCATCCTCGATCGCCTTTTGCAGCACCGCCATGTCCACCGGGAAATCGCCCTCGGCGAATTGCGTGCCGATGCGGTAGCCGATGGCGTAGGAAAGTTTGTGCTTGTCGAGCTTTGCCGGCGCCGGTTGCGATGGGCCGGGAGCGGCAGGGCCCTGCGCCTGCACCGCGAACGCGGCAAGCAGCAGGAAACCCGCGACCAGCCAGCGCGTGTGTGCCATTAGTTTCTCCATGGTGCGGAGCAGAACCGGTGCCGCCGCGCTGCCTGCCCGGCGACAAACTTCCGGGTCGGTCCGGTTTGTTTACATGACGGCGGCATCGCTGGTTTGGATATCGGCATATAACTGACTCATTCGTCCTTGCCCTGCGAGCAAACGGAACCGGCGCGGGCTGCACGGAGAAGCCGATCCGGCCCTTAGCATAGCGAAAGCCACCATCCTGAGTAGTCCGGCAGTCTCGTGCGGCCGGAACCGCCCGGATCGGCGAGGCTGAACGGCTACCACCGGCACTCCTGGGACAAGCATGGCCTGGTCATGCGTAAGCATTGGGCAGGCTCTGAGAACGTATCGGGGCGGCAAAGGTTCCCGCTGCTAAAATCGCGCTTCATGTCCAATACGGAGTCCAACGTGGCTTACCGCAATCTTGAGATCGGCAATCGCGGCGCGGTGCGCACCATCACCGTCAACCGGCCGGACAAGCTCAATGCGCTCAATCGCGAGACATTGAATGAACTGACTCTTGCGTTCGCGCAAGCCGCACAGGACGATGCCGTGCGCGTGGCCGTGCTGGCCGGCGCGGGCGAGAAAGCGTTTGTCGCCGGCGCGGATATCAGCGAGATGCACGGCTATACGCCGGTACAGGCGCAAGGCTTTTCGCGCACCGGCCAGCGGCTGATGAGCAGCATCGAGCGGCTCGGCAAGCCGGTGATCGCGCGCATCCAGGGTTTCGCGCTAGGTGGCGGCATGGAGCTGGCAATGGCCTGCCATCTGCGCGTTGCCAGCGAAAAGGCCAAGTTCGGCCAGCCGGAAATCAACCTCGGCCTGATTCCCGGCTTTGGCGGCACCCAGCGTCTGCTGCGCCTCGCAGGCCGTAGCGCGGCGCTGGAACTTTGCCTGACCGGCAGCACCATGACCGCGCAGCGCGCCTACGAACTGGGCGTGGTCAGCCGCGTGGTCGCGCCGGAGGCGCTGGATGAAGCCGTCGATGCACTCGCCGAGCAACTGGCCTCGGCAGCGCCACTGGCTGCGGCGGGCATTCTCGATGCTGTGTTGCAAGGCGGCGAAACCAGCATCGACCAGGGCCTGGAGTTCGAAACGCAGGCATTCGCATTGGCTTTCGCCACGGAGGACATGCGGGAGGGAACCAGCGCGTTCCTGGAGAAACGCAAGGCTGCGTTCAAAGGTCGGTGAGGGCTGGGCACGCCGATGAGACCTTGGGGCAAGGAGCAGTTGCGCGGAAATTGCGCTGCGCCAGCCCTTGCCTGCGGTCCGCCCGTTTTTCGCCGTCTCCGGTCAATGCGCTCCCCGATATTTTTTCTCGCCCGCGGCGATGCGCAAGTCCAACCGGTTTTCAGGCGGAGCCAGCGGACAGGTCGCAAAGGACGTGAATGCGCACGGCGGGTTGTAGGCTTTGTTGAAATCCAGCACGACCTTGCCGTTCTCCGGTAGCGCCGCATAGAGAAAGCGCGCGGCGCCATAGGTTTCGTGGCCGGAAGTGCGGTCGGCCAGCACGAAGAACAGTTCGCCACCGGGCTCTTCCTGGTAAGGCAGCAACTCGTAGGTGTGGCCGTCGCGCGTGAAGACGGCCTTGCCAGGCACCTTCACTGTATCGATGGTGCCGATCACCGAACCCATCTGCAGTTCGTGCGGCGGCGTGAACGGCACCCAATCCGCGACGATGCGCCAGGACGGATCGATCGGAAAATAGTCGATGCCCAGGAAATGCTCGCGCGTGGACGCCTTGGCATCCTTGACGCGCAACGCCTTGCGGCCATCGCGATCGATCACGTAGAAATTCGTCGTGCCGAAAGCGACCGTGGTCGGCGACGCATCGCCGCTAACGTGCGCATCGTCGACCAGCGTGGCCTCATGCGCGGGTTTGCCATCCACGGTCGCGCCGCTGCCATCGGCCAACGTGATGTGCAGCTGCCCGGACTTATCCAGGTTGATCACACCCAGATGCGCCGGACCGGCCTGCAGCACCACATCGTTGTCGGCAGCGCTGCCGACTTTATTGCTGCCTTCCTGCAACCATTCCAGTCCGGTCAGGCTGAGCCAGCCATCCGGAGCGGTGAGTCGTGCGACACGCGCGGCACGCCATTGCTCGATGCTGTGCTGGTAGGCCTCCGGCGTGGCGGAGGATTGGGGAGATTGAGCATGCACGAGGGTCACTCCAGTGCCAAGGATCAGTCCGGCCAGGACATTACGCCACATGAGGCTCGCTCCGCTCGATGCAAGATAAGACCAGTATGGCCATCCATTTGCGAGCGGCACAAGCGCCAGCTAACGACCACGAAGAAAAAGCTTATCCAGATCGGTCATGCCCATCTGTACCCAGGTGGGACGGCCATGGTTGCACTGGCCGGAGCGTTCGGTCGCTTCCATCTCGCGCAACAACGCATTCATCTCAGGCAAGGTAAGGCGCCGTCCCGCACGCACCGAACCATGGCAGGCCATGGTCGACAGCAGTTCGTTTTCCAGCTCTTGCAGTTGGCGCGAACTGCCATGCTGGGCCAGCTCGCCCAGCACGTTGCGGGTAAGTTCGGCGACATCGGCACCTTCCAGCAATGCCGGGATACGACGCACCACCACGCCAGACGGGCCGCTACGCGAAAGTTCCAGCCCCCAATCCGACAAGGCCTCGCCGTGTTCTTCGGCCGCAGCGGCTTCTTTCGCGCTCACCGCCACCGACAGCGGCACCAGCAGGATCTGCGATCGAAGATTGCTGCATGCGCGACCTGACTTGAGTTTTTCGTAAGTGATGCGTTCGTGCGCGGCATGCATGTCCACCAGCACCAGGCCGTGTGCATTCTCCGCAAGAATGTAGATCGCCTTCAGTTGGGCGATGGCATAACCAAGCGGCGGAACATCGCCATCATTGGCTGGCGGCATCGGTTGCTGCATCGGTTCCGCGCGCACGCTGGTCACTTCGCCGAGCAGAGCGGCATAACCGGCCAGCGGTTCCTCGCGCACACCCAACTGCAAGCGATTTTGCGCAGTCGCAGTCGGCCAATGGGCCGTCGGCCGACTCATGGCCGGCGCGCCGGTCGACACCATCTGCGGGGTGGCTGTCCATGCTGCACTCTCGGAGGCGACACCTTGGCCGGCGCGTGTTTCCGCCAGTGCTTCATGCAAGGTGCGGAACAGGAAGTCGTGGACCAGCCGCTGCTCGCGAAAACGCACTTCGCTCTTGGCCGGGTGCACGTTCACATCCACGCCCACCGGATCCAGTTCCAGGTACAGCACGAAGGCAGGATGACGGCCATGGAACAGCACGTCGGCATAGGCCTGGCGCACGGCATGCGCCACCACGCGATCGCGTACCAGGCGGCCGTTGACGTAGAAATACTGCGCATCCGCCTGCGGCCGCGATGCCGTGGGCAATCCCACCCATCCGGATAGCCGCATGCCGGCCGTCGCATGATCGATGCGCAGGCTTTGCTGCGGGAACGCCTCGCCGAGCACGTCAGCCACGCGCAGCAACATGGCCTGCTCATCGCGCGCCGCCTTCCACACGCGCGCGGACTTGCCATTGTGGCTGAGCCGGAACTCGACATTGCTGCGCGCCAGGGCAAGCGACTTGAGCAGATCGTCGATATGCGCGAATTCGGTACGTTCGGCACGGAGGAACTTGCGGCGCGCGGGCACGTTGTAGAACAGGTCGCGCACTTCCACGCTGGTGCCCGGAGGATGCTGCGCCGGGCGCGCCGCCTGCATGCGACCGCTGTCTACCTCGATGCGGAAGGCGCTATCTTCGCCGCGCAGCCGCGAGGTCATCGCAAATCGCGCTACCGAAGACATCGACGCCAGCGCCTCGCCACGAAAACCCATGCTCGCCACGTGTTCGAGATCGTCGAAGCTGCCGATCTTGCTGGTGGCATGCGAGGCAACCGCCAGTGGCAGGTCGTCGGCGGCGATGCCGTCGCCATCGTCGCGCACGCGGATCAGCCGGGCGCCGCCCAACTCGATATCGACTTCGATGCGGCCAGCACCCGCATCGAGACTGTTTTCCACCAACTCCTTGACGACCGACGACGGCCGCTCGATCACCTCGCCGGCGGCGATCTGGTTGATGAGGTCGGGGGGCAGCGGACGAATCCTGGACATGGCGCAAGCTTAGCAGCGCCCGCATCCATCAACTATCCGCAATCAACTCTCGGGGATGGCCAGCATCGTGCCCACGCGCACGCTATTGCTGTTGATGCCGTTGACGTTCTTGAGCGAATCCACGCTCACACCATATTGCTTGGCGATGCTGCGCAAGGTTTCGCCATTGGCTACCCGATGCATGTCGCGCACGTCCGCATCCGCGGGCGTGGATGCGGTGGCGACCTTGTCCACCGATTTGCCGTTGCTCGCCACTTCACTGCCGCTGCCAAGCAACACGCCCTTGCGGCGCGCGGCCTCCATGGCAAACCAGGTTCCTGGCGGCGGGTCGTTCAAGAAATAACCCTTCACGCCGTCCATGATCGCGGTCGCCAATTGCTGCTGATGCGCGGGATCGCGCAGCTTGTGCTCTTCCATCGGGTTGCTGATGAAGGCCGTCTCGACCAGGATCGACGGTACGTCCGGAGAACGCAGCACCACGAAATTGGCATGTTCCACATAACCGCGGTGGGTGGGACCCAGCGCCGACAAGGCGTTCAATACGTTTTGCGCCACTGTTTCGCTGGCCTGTACCGCCCAGCCTTGCTGCATGTCCAGCAGTACCGAGGCAAGGCCATCGTTCTCCGATGCCAGGGACACTCCACCGATCAGGTCGGAGCTGTTTTCGCGATCGGCCAGCATCTGCGCCGCGACCGAGCTCTTGCCGCGCGAGGACAAAACCCAGACCGATGAGCCACGAGCATCGCTGCTGGTATACGAATCGGCATGGATCGCCACGAACAGGTCCGCCTGGTTCTGGCGGGCGATCTCGTAGCGCTGCTTGAGCGGGATGAAGTAATCGCCGTCGCGCGTCAGGATGGCTTTCATGCCGGGCTGGCGGTTGATCTGCGCGGCCAGCGCGCGCGCTACCGCCAGGGTTACGTTCTTTTCCAGGGTGCCGTCGGGCCCATGCGCGCCCTGGTCCTTGCCGCCATGGCCGGCATCGACGGCAACGATCACCTGGCGCTGGCTGCCTAGCAGCACGGCGGCCTGGCGCGTCGTCACGCCCTTGCGCGAGCTGAACTTGCTGCTCGCATTGACCACCACCGGATCGGGGGCCGGCGTATCAACACCCTTATCGGCGACCGCCGTTACCGGGGCTGGCAGGTTTTCCGTCGCCGGTACGCCGTTCTTGCCGGAAGCGGCAACCTGAGGGCCGCCCGCCGCGCCGGGATAGAGATCGAGCACGAGCCGATAGCCGGACTGGCCGGAAGGCCCGAGCACGAAGCTCCTGGGTTGGCTATTGGGCGCTACGGATGCGGTCAGGCGTAACGAGCTGCCCTGGGATGTACTGCTCAAGCCTCTGAAGAGACCTTGGGCCGATGCATTGAGGCTGCCGTTGAGACGGCTGTCGCTCAAGTCCAGCACGATCTGGTTGCCTTGCCGGCTGAGTGTGTAGGTCGCCGGGCCGGAAAGATCGAAGACTACGCGCGTGTAGGCGGGGCCGGCCCAGACACGGGCTTTCATGACATCCGAGGCGTGCAGCGCGGCACCGGGCGCCGCGCTAAGGATCGCGGCACCTGCGAGGCTGATGGCACGGGTCAGATATCCCCTCATGGCGCAGCATTGAAGCGCAGCCGCTTCCTGAATGCAAGAACTTTTTCCTTTGCTTTTCCATAACCTGCACGATATTTGTCAGATCAGCTCAAGCTATGGGCCTTAAGCTGCGCATTCCGCAGGCGGATCGCAGCCATCGACGGTCCAGTTTTCTTACTGGGAATGGACACTTGAGGCGGCAAAGGCTAGGCGAGGCAGGCCAGCAGGCGTTCGCCACGAGCCGTCATCGCCCGCAGCCGGGCGTGACGCCCCGGGCCGCTATAAGTCAGATGCATCTCAAGATCTGGCGCCGGCAATGCGCCCTGCCCGCGTTCCGGCCATTCCACCAGCACGATCGCGGATGGATCGGCAAGCGCGTCCAGGCCGAGCCATTCGAGTTCAGCGGGATCGGCAATGCGATAAAGATCCAGGTGCCACGCAGACCGGTCTTTCGCCTGATAACCCTCGACCAGGCTGTACGTAGGGCTCTTGATTCGCTCACCGACTTCCAAAGCGGTCAGCAGGGCGCGGGCAAAGCTGGTCTTGCCGGCGCCGAGTTCACCGTGCAAATAAACCACCAGCCCATCGTCCAGCACACCGGCAAGACGGGCGCCGATCGCACGAGTCGCCTCCTCATCGGCCAGTTCCCAGTGCCGTTCAGTCATGCCCGAGTCCGTTTCCGAGCGCGCGCAGGGGGGCCAGCAGATCACTGGCCAGCAGGCCCCGTTCGCCGCCGCGGGCAGCCATATCACCGGCGCGCGCATGCAGGCCCACGCCCATGCGCGCCGCATCCCATGCCGTGCACCCCTGCGCAAGCAGCGCGGCAATGACGCCGGTCAGCAGATCACCCATGCCGCCGCTGGCCATGCCGGGGTTGCCCCAGGTACAGACGTCTATACGTCCATCCGGATTTGCGATCAGGCTCCCCGACCCTTTCAACACGATCACCGCGCCATAGCGCCGCGCCAGCTCGCGCGCCGCGGCGAAGCGATCCCGTTGCACGTCTGGCGTGGTCGTTGCGAGCAGGCGTGCCGCCTCGCCCGGATGCGGCGTCAGTACTGCGGGAGCCGCAAAGCGATGAGGTTCGTGCGCAAGCAGGTTGAGGCCATCGGCATCCAGCACCAGCGGCTTGCCGCTATCGAGCGCGGTCAGCCATAGCGCGTGTCCCCATGCTCCCTGGCCCAGTCCCGGCCCTACGGCGAGCACGCTGGCGCGCTCCAGCAGCGATTGCAGCTCCTGTGGCCCATGCACGGCGTGGGCCATCAATTCCGGTCGCGCGCTATTCAACGCGAACAGGTTTTCACCACGTGTAGCCACGCTGACCAGGCCCGCCCCACAGCGCAACGCCGCTTCGCCGCAAAGACGTATCGCGCCCGCGGTGCCGTGGTCGCCGCCGATCGCCAGGACATGCCCGTTGTCGCCCTTGTGCGCATCGCGCGCGCGCGCAGGCAGGTGCATGCTTTCCAGCAGGCACGCATCGGCCTGCATGCCTTGCCATAGCAGGTCCGGCAAGCCCAGCTTGTCGATCTGCAATCCACCAACGCGCGTTGGCGCCTGCCCGGTATACAAGCCACGCTTCGCCGCGATGAAACTGACCGTGCATTGCGCCTGGATCGCCGCGCCAGGGCAATTGCCGGTATCCGCATTCAAGCCGGACGGAACATCCAGCGCCAGCACCGGGATACCCGAGGCATTGATGCGCTCGATCAGGGCGGCGCCCGACGGGTCCGGCGCGCGGTTCAAGCCGGTGCCGTAAAGCGCGTCCACATAAACATCGGCCTTGGGCAGCGATGCATCCTGATGCCAGCGATGGGAAAGCCCCTCGCTGCGTTGCCAGGTTGCGCGCGCGCCATTGGCATCGCCATGCAATGCCTCGCTGAGCTCGACGACTTCCACGCCCATCCCGGCACCCTGGGCGAAGCTGGCAAGCAGGTAACCGTCGCCACCGTTGTTGCCAGGACCGCAGAACACCACGATGCGCCTTGCCTGCGGCCACCTCTGGCACAGGCAGGTCAAGGCCGTGGCAGCGGCCCGGCTCATCAGTTCGAAGGCAGTGATGCCAAGCTCGTCGATGGCGCGCCGGTCCAGTGTGCGGACCTGCTCGACGGTGTAGAGATCGCGGGAATGCGTGGCGGCATGCATCGGGCGATTATAGGGGCGATTACAATAAGTCATGTCCCCGCACGCAGCCCCCGATTACGCCGCACTGGCCAGCGATATCAAGCGCTGGGCGCGTGAACTTGGCTTCGCCGAGGCCGGCATCAGCGGCGTGGGGTTGCAGCAGGACGAACAGCATCTGCAAGGGTGGCTGGCAGACGGTTATCACGGCCAGATGGAATACATGGCCCGCCATGGCACCCGCCGCAGCCGGCCGGACGAGCTGGAGCCGGGCACGCAACGTGTGATTTCGGTGCGCATGGATTACCTGCCGCCCGGAACCCGGCATGCGTGGGAGGTCATTGGTGATGGCGAAGCCGGTTATGTGGCGCGGTATGCGCTGGGCCGCGACTATCACAAGCTGATGCGCAACCGGCTGCAAAAGCTGGCCGAGCGCATCCGTGGCGCGATCGGTGATTTCGGCCATCGCGCTTACGTCGACTCGGCACCGGTCCTGGAAAAGGCGCTCGCACGCAACGCGGGACTAGGCTGGATCGGCAAGCATACGGTGCTGATCAACCGTCAGGCCGGATCGTATTTTTTCCTCGGCGAGCTTTACACCAACCTGCCACTGCCCATCGATAAACCTGCAACCGCCCATTGCGGTACGTGCCGCAAGTGCATCGATATCTGCCCCACGCAGGCCATCGTCGGCCCTTACCGGCTCGATGCGCGGCGCTGCATTTCCTATCTTACGATCGAGCTGAAAGGCTCGATTCCGGAAGACCTGCGCGAGCCGATCGGCAACCGCATCTTCGGCTGCGACGATTGCCAGCTGATCTGCCCGTGGAACAAATTCGCCCAGGACGCGACCGAGCCCGATTTCGCGCCACGGCATCGCCTGGACGGTGCAAAGCTGGTGGAGCTGTTTGGCTGGAGCGAGGAAGAATTCCTGCAGCGCACCGAAGGCATGGCGATCCGCCGCACCGGTTACGAGGGCTGGCTGCGCAATATCGCCGTGGCGCTGGGTAATGCACCGCCGTCGGCGGACATACGAGCTGCCTTGCAGGCACGCGCCGATCATGCTTCAGCAATGGTGCGCGAGCACGTGGCGTGGGCGCTTGCGCGCTGCGACGCCTCGTCCCAACCCCTGGCAGGGCCGGGATAAAGGCAAGCTGGCGGAAGGCGCGGCGCAGATGCCGATGCGGATCAAGATGAAGCGTGATCCCTTCCGGCCCCCCGCAAAGAAGGAAAGCAGGTTACGCCGCCGCCATCTGCTTGGGGATGGAACGATTGGTGTGGCTGATGCGGTTGCCTTCACCCACATAGACAAGCGTGGGCTGGAACTTCTCCAGCTCTACTTCGTTGAGGTGCACGAAGGCGGCGATGATGATCAGGTCGCCAGGCTGCGCACGATGCGCGGCGCTGCCATTGACCGAAATAATGCCGGAGCCTTCTTCGGCGCGCAGCGCGTAGGTGACGAAGCGCTTGCCGTTATTGATGTTCCAGGCATGGATCTGCTCGTACTCGCGAATGCCCGATGCATCCAGCAGCAAGCCGTCTATGGCGATGGAACCCTCATAGTGCAGCTCCGCGTGGGTCACGGTGGCACGGTGGATCTTCGCCTTCAGCATGTTCAGTTGCATGACTTCATTCCAGCAGGAACTGCCTGCGTAGCTCGCTATTATCGAACTGCCGCCGTTGCGCCGCAACATCGGCATCTTGCCGTTAAATGGGGGATGGGCCGAAGCCCTTCAATGCCCTGCCTGTGAGCCTGGGCGCCAGTCAGTCGAACGGCAGGTTATCGATAAGCCGGGTGGTTCCCAGCCGGGCGGCGACCAGCGCCACCAGGCCCTCACGCTCGTTCTCGGCCGGCTCGGACAGATCGTCCATGCGCCGGATAACCACGTAATCGGGCACGAAGCCGGCCCGTTCCAGCTTGGAGGCCGCCGCTTGCTCCACCACCTTGCGCGCGTGTCCCTT
Source organism: Dyella jejuensis (assembly GCF_044904675.1). Taxonomy (NCBI): domain Bacteria; kingdom Pseudomonadati; phylum Pseudomonadota; class Gammaproteobacteria; order Lysobacterales; family Rhodanobacteraceae; genus Dyella; species Dyella jejuensis. The sequence continues at coordinate 253,419 of NZ_JADIKJ010000002.1, forward strand.
GGCGGTGAGGTCGCGCATTTGCTGCAAGGTTTGATAGATCTGTGCAGCCTCGACCCGTTCCGTTTCCGACAGATACTGATTGCGGGAACTGAGCGCCAGGCCGTCCTCGGCCCGCTGGGTCGGGGCGCCCATCACTTTTACCGGCAAGGAGAGATCGCGCACCATGCGCTCGATCACCTTCAATTGCTGGAGGTCTTTCTGCCCGAAGATCGCGATATCCGGCTGCGCCAGGTTGAACAACTTGCATACCACCGTGGCGACACCGTCGAAATGCCCGGGGCGGTGCGCACCCTCGAGGGTATCGGTGATCTCCGGAACATGCAGGCTTACGCTGCCGGCGGCGCCGTAGGGATAGAGCGTGGTCACATCGGGCGCGAACAGCAGATCGCAACCGGATTCGGCCAGGCCCGCCTGGTCCTGCGTCAGCGTGCGCGGATAGCGCTCGAAATCCTCGTTAGGGCCGAACTGGGTCGGATTGACGAATATGCTCGCCACCACGCGGTCGGTGCGTGCCCTCGCCAGCTTGACCAGCGAATGATGGCCCGCGTGCAGGTTGCCCATGGTCGGCACGAAGCCGATCGTATGCCCTTGCGAGCGCCAGCCACGAATCGTGGCGCGCAGCCCTGCTGCGTCTTGCACCGTTTGCATGAATTTCGCTCTGCGTAAACCGCGTCAGTTGTAACTGTGCTCGGCTGCCGGAAATGCGCCGCTGCGCACGTCGTCGGCATAAGCCGCGATAGCCTCGCCGATCGATCCGCGTCCGGCGAGGAAGTCCTTGCTGAATTTGGGACGCTTGCCCGGCGTAATGCCAAGCATGTCATAGACCACCAGCACCTGGCCGTCGCATTGCGGTCCGGCGCCGATCCCGATCACGGGAATCTCCAGCGCCTTGGTGATCCGTTCGCCCAATGCCATGGGTACGCCCTCCAGGACCAGGATGCTGGCGCCTGCCTGCTGCACGGCATGGGCCTCGCCCAGTACCCGCTCGGCTGCTTCCTGCGCGCGCCCCTGGACCTTGTAGCCGCCGAATTTGTGCACCGACTGCGGCGTGAGGCCCAGATGCGCACAAACCGGGATGGCGCGCTCGGTCAGCGCGTGAATCGACGCAAGGATATGCGGCGCGGCGCCTTCGATCTTGATCATCGCGGCGCCGGCCTCGCCGATCAGTCGCGCCCCGGCTTCCAGCGCGTGCGCCACATCGCGGTCGGCCATGAATGGCATGTCAGCCACCAGCAGGGTCGCGGTCAGGCCGCGCGCCACCAATGTGGTGTGGTAGACCATCTGGTCCAGCGTCACCGGCAAGGTGCTGCGCTGGCCCTGTACCACCATGCCCAGTGAATCGCCAACCAGGGCGACGTCCACTCCCGCATGTTCTATCTGCGCAGCGAAGCTCGCGTCATAAGCGGTGAGCATGACGATCTTGCGCCCTTCCGCCTTCATCACATGCAAGCCCGGTACGGTCACCGGCCTGCGGACGGGAGCGCTGGCGTTTTCCACGTACACGGCTGTTCCTTCAATGCTGCGGTGAACAATTATCAGGCCTGGGATGGCAAAGGCTCAAGCCAATGCCTCACAGCCTTGTGTATCAACGGCTCGCAGAAGATCAGTCACTCGCCCTTGACCAGGAATCTCCAGATCGGGCGCGAGATCACGCAACGGCAGCAGCACGAACGCACGGTTCGCGATATGGGGATGCGGCAGGGTCAGGCGCTCGTCGCTGATGGTCTTGCCCTCGACATGCAGCAGGTCCAGATCGAGCGTGCGCGGCCCCCAGCGCTCGCCGCTGCGCTGGCGTCCCGCGTCGCGTTCGATCGACAGCAAGGCGTCAAGCAGCGCGTGGGCTTCCAATGCCGTTTCCAGCGCGACCGCGGCATTGAGGAAAGCGGGCTGGTCAAGCACGCCCCAGGGTGGCGTGCGATAGAAACGCGAACGCAACAGCACCCGGGTTTGCGGTAGCGCGGCCAGTGCATCGATCGCATCGAGTAATTGCCGCCGCGGGTTGCCAAGATTACTGCCCAGCGCAACGTATGCGCGCATCAACTTGTCCCGGATTTACCAGCGGGCTTGCGCCGACGCTTGCGTTTGCGCGGCGCACTCGCGCGCACCGGCTCCGCATCGCCCGCCGGGCTCGCATGATGCAAAGGCAACGCCGCGGCCAGCGTTTCGTGCGGCAACTGCTGTGCATGCGCCCACCATTGGCCAAGCTCGCCGATAGCCGGCGATTCAGCAGCGCGCAGCAACAGGAAATCGAACGCTGCACGGAAGCGTGGATGCACGAGCAGGCGAAAGACTTTCTTGCGCTGGATCTGCTCAAAGCGCGGCTGCAGCGACCAGATCTCTTCCATGGTGATGGTAAAGCGGCGTGGGATCGCCACGCGCTGGCATTGCTCGGCCACTACATGCATGGCCGCGCGCGCCCATGCTTCGTTGGCGTCCTTGCCGTGCGTGGTCCAGGTATGCGCCAGATCACGCACCTCGCCCCACAGCAACACCGCAAACAGGAAGGCGGGCGTCACCGATTTGCCCTCGGCCACGCGCATGTCGGTATTGCCCAGGCCCTCTTCGATCAACGAGCGCAGCGCCTGGTCGCCGCGCTTGAGCGCACGCGCCGTGGCCGGGAACATGAATTTCAGCAGGCCGCATTGCTCGAGCATGCGAAAGCTTTTCAAGCCATGCCCGGTCAGGAACATTTTCAGCGATTCGTCGAACAGGCGCGCCGGCGCCACGCCCGCCAGCAACGGCCCCAGCTCGGCAAAAGGTGCGGCCGCTGCTTCATCGATACGGAAATCCAGCTTCGCCGCCAACCGCGCCGCGCGCAGCATGCGAACCGGATCTTCGCGATAGCGCGTGGCCGGATCGCCGATCAGACGCAGCACGCGATCGTGCAGGTCCTGCATGCCGCCCACGTAGTCGCGCACCGAAAAATCGCTGATGTCGTAATACATCGCATTGACGCGGAAGTCGCGCCGCAAGGCGTCTTCCTCGATGGTGCCCCACACGTTGTCGCGCACGATGCGGCCATCGACGATGTGACGGTCGCCCTCGCCTTCCTCCTCGCTGGTACCGCGGAAGGTGGCAACCTCGATGATCTCGTTGCCGTACACCACGTGCGCCAGCCGGAAACGGCGGCCGATCAGGCGGCAATTGCGGAACAGCTTCTTGACTTCATCGGGGGTCGCGCTGGTGGCGACATCGAAATCCTTGGGGTGGCCGCCCAGCAGCAGGTCGCGCACGGCGCCGCCGACCAGGTAGGCGTTGTAGCCGGCCTCGTTCAGGCGATAGAGCACACGCAAGGCGCCCTTGCTGATGTTCTTGCGGGAGATCGTATGCTGCTCGCGCGAAATGATGCGCAGCGCAAGTTTGGCGTCGTTCCTGGCTTTGGGATTCAAGCGATCGAAATCCTTGCGGGGTATCCAACTTCCGGTGGCATGGTCGACACGCCGGGCCATGCCAGGCGTTACGAAAGATCAGCCGCGAATATTGTCCTGCGGGCGTTTTAGGCCGTGCTGGACTGCCATCCGCGGACATTGCCGGACGAGACAATTCAGCTATACTACCGCGCCTCGCAAGAATACGCTCCCATCGTCTAGTGGCCCAGGACACCGCCCTCTCAAGGCGGGAACACGAGTTCGAACCTCGTTGGGAGCGCCACCGTCCCATTATGACCGGCTTCCCGGTCCAGAGCAGGCACACGGCAGCATGACCTTTGTCGTCACCGATAACTGCATCAAATGCAAATACACCGATTGTGTCGAAGTCTGTCCTGTCGACGCTTTCCATGAAGGCCCCAACTTCCTGGTCATCGACCCCGACGAGTGCATCGACTGCACCTTGTGCGAGCCGGAGTGCCCGATCAACGCGATCTATCCGGAAGATGACGTTCCTGCCGGCCAGGAAGGCTTTACGCCCTTGAACAAGGAACTGGCCAAGGCCTGGCCGGTGATCACGGTGCGCAAGGACGCCTTGCCCGACGCCAAGGAATGGGAAAACAAGACCGACAAGCTGAAGCTGCTGGAGCGCTGAAGCCGCCCGGCTTTGATTGCATTTCGCTACCGCAGCATCGAACAGGAAAAAGGCACCGCGCTTCAACGCGGTGCCTTTTTCGCTTCAGGGAATCCGGAAAGCTTTCAGCCCTTGCCGCCCAGGCGCGACTTCAGGCTGTCGACCACCTTCGCAACCGCAGCCGCCTCGCCTTGCGCGCGTACTTCGCTCGAACCCTGCCCGCTGCTGTTGATGCTGACCACCACCGGGCGCGGGGCGACGTTCGGGGCATTCGAGCTGCTGCCCTTGCCGAACATGCGGCCGAAGAAGCCGGCCTTCTCCACCGGCTGATCGGAGGCGAGCACGTTGAGGTTGTAGGTATGCGCGGCATCGTCGTGCCCTTGCAACGTGCCGATCTCGCCGTTGCTCAGCGCTTCGCCAACGCGGCGGTAAGTCTCGTCCACGCTGTCGGCCAGGATGAAGCCGTCGGTAATCGTGCCCGGATTGTTACCTACGCGCGCCGTTGCTCCATTCGGACTCGGCTGGTTGCTGCCTTCCGGCGGAATCACCAAGGCCGCGCTCGCCGAGGGCGTATCCAGGCCCGGCGGGATTTCCAGCGGCGATTCCTGCTTGGCGTTCTGCCATGCCCGTTCGGAACGGAACATGCCGCAACCCGAAAGCAGCAGGCCAGTGAGAGCCAGGGCCGGCAGGGCAACGGCGAGAGAAGATTTCTTCATGTAATGGGATTCCGTAGATGTTCCGAAGTTGAGTCAGGCGGCATCCGCCAAGGATGCCAGAGTCGCCAAGGCCTTGCGCAATTGATCGCGTGCCGCCCCTTGTTCCAGTTCCACCAGCGGCAATCGGGGCACTGCCGTTCCCAGCCCCAGGTCCGGCAGGCCGGCCTTCACCGCGATCGGATTGGGCGCGCAATTGAGCGCCTGCACCAGCGGATCGAGCGCCGTGTTGCAGCGTGCGGCAGCCGCGCGGTCACCCGCGACAGCCGCATCGCACAATGCACGGAAAGCCCTGGGTACGAGGTTGGCCACCACCGAGATAACGCCGGCGGCGCCAGCCAGCATGGCCTGCGCCGCGCTGGCGTCGTCGCCGGACAGATAGACGAAATCCGGGCGCACAAGTTCCGCGGTGCGAGCGATGCGCTCGGCATCGCCGCGCGCTTCCTTGATGCCGATGATCGACGGATGGTCGCGCAACCCCGCGGTGGTCTCCGGGGCGAGATCGCAGGCGGTACGGCCGGGAACGTTGTAAAGCAGCACCGGCAGGCCGCCGTGGTCGGCCACTTCGAGGAAATGACGGCGCAGGCCCTCCTGGGTCGGCCGCACATAGTACGGCGCCACCACCAAGGCCGCATCGGCGCCGAGTGCGCAAGCCCGCTGCGTGGCCGCTACCGTCTTGGCGGTACCCGCCTCGCCGGTGCCCGCAAGCACCGGAATACGACCCGCGACGTGCTCCACTGCAAAGGCGAGCAGGCGATCATATTCATCATGTTCGAGCATGTGGGCTTCGCCGGTGGAGCCGGCGACGACCACCGCCTGGGTACCGCCCGCGATCTGGAAGTCGAGCAGGCGGCCGAAGGCCGCCAGGTCGAGCGCCCCGTCCGAGCCGAACGGAGTAACCAGCGCGCAGACGCTTCCGTGAATGTTCATGGCGCAATCCGCACAAAACTAGACCCGGCATATTACTTGCGGGTTCGCGGGACGGGCAAGTAAGCTGGCGTATCGTTCGTCGTCATCCCGCACGACGCGGGATCGCCACTGTCCATGTCCACGAGCCCTTTTTCCGCGCGATCCAGCAATGACCACCAGTTGCTGATCCAGACGCTGACCCCCGCAGCGCGCACGCCGCTGCTTACGCTGGCCCGGCGCATCGCCGATGCCGGCTGCAATCTTTCCGATGCGCGCGTCTCCACCATCGGCACGGACACCTCGCTCACCCTGCTCGCCACCGGCGCGTGGGACGCGGTCGCCAAGCTCGAAACGGCCTTGACCAAACTGGCGCGCGAAGAAGAACTGCGCCTCACGCACTACCGCACCAGTCCTCGCGAACCGAGCGGCCACCTGCTGCCGTACCTGGTGGAAGTCGTTTCCGCCGACCGTCCCGGCATCCTGGTGAAGATCGTGGATTTCTTCAGCCGTCACGACATCAGCGTGGAACAGCTCAGCTCCATGCGCTACCAGGCGATGCAGACGGGCGCCTCGATGTTCCAGGCACAATTCACGATCGGGGTGCCGGACAAGTTGCATATCGCCGCCTTGCGCGACGATTTCCTGGAATTCTGCGATGGCCTGAATCTGGACGCCATCATGGATCCGGTGAAATTCTAGAATGCTCCGATGGAGCCTGCCTGACAAGGCTGTTTTCCATTGCCCTGCCCGCGCTAGTCTCCTTCCCGGCACGCAAGCAATATCAGTCTGGCTTCCGGAGAACCCATGCCCGAACTCGGCAAGAAAGTCCCCAAGCTGCAGGGCGTCACCGGCGACGGCAGCACACTCAAGCTCGATGCATTGAAAGGCCAATGGGTGGTCGTCTATTTCTACCCGAAGGACAGTACCCCCGGCTGCACCAGCGAAGCGCAGGACTTCCGCGATCTGTATCCAAAATTCCTCAAGCGCCATGCCGAGATCATCGGCGTCTCGCGCGATTCGGTGAAATCCCACGCCAACTTCGCCAGCAAGCAGGAACTGCCGTTCCCGCTGGTTTCCGATCCGGATGAAACCTGGTGCAGCGCCTTCGACGTGATCCACGAAAAGGTGCTGTACGGGAAGCGTCACATGGGCGTGGTACGCAGTACCTTCCTGATCGATCCGGACGGCAAGCTCGCCGCGGAATGGCGGGGTGTGAAAGTGCCCGGCCACGCTCAGGCGGTGCTCGACGCCATAGCCTAGGGATGCTCCGATTTCCACGTCACGCACCGGCATGACCCAGCCGCCTTCCCGCCACCTTCGCGAGGTCCCTTCCGCATGACCGGAAGCAAGCGCATCTACGCTCTCGATACCAACGTGCTATTGCATGATCCCACGTCGCTGTTCCGCTTCGAGGAACATGACGTCTTCATACCGATGACCGTGCTGGAGGAACTGGACGAAAAGAAGAAAGGCGCATCGGAAGTCTCTCGCAATGGCCGCCAGGTCAGCCGCTTCCTCAACGAACTGATCGTGCGCGGCAACGGCCATGGCATCAGCAATGGGCTGGAGCTGGAAAATCCGCAGGGCGTGACGCTCAAGCGTGGCGGCGCGGTGGGGCGCCTGTACTTCCAGCAGCGCACCGAGAGCGGCCACGGCAAGGCCGACAACCAGATCCTCTCGGCCGTGATCGAACTGCGCGACCAGAATCCGGATCGCGCGGTCTTCCTGGTCAGCAAGGATATCAACCTGCGCATCAAGGCCAAGATCTATGGCATCGATGCGGAAGACTACGAGAACGATCGCGCCCTCGACGATTTCGCCCTGCTCTATACGGGCTCCACCGAGCTGCCGGACGATTTCTGGGACAGGCATCCCGAAGTGCAGTCGTGGAACGAGCGCGGCCGCACCTTTTACAAGCTGGATCGCCGTGAGGACGAAGACTGGTACCCGCAGCAGTGCCTGTTCCTGCCGGGCGAAAACGCCGTGGAACTTCGCGTGCTGAACGTGGATGAACAGCGCGCCACCCTGGTCCTGCTCGATGACCATAGCCATACCAACCACAGTGTATGGGGTATCGCCGCGCGCAATCGCGAGCAGAACTTCGCGCTCAACGTATTGATGGACCCGGACGTCGATTTCGTCACCCTGCTCGGCACCGCCGGCACCGGCAAGACCCTGCTCGCGCTGGCGGCAGGCTTGGCGCAAGTGATGGACCAGCAGCGCTACCGCGAGATCATCATGACCCGCGCCACCGTATCGGTTGGCGAAGACATCGGCTTCCTGCCCGGCACCGAGGAAGAAAAAATGACGCCATGGATGGGAGCGCTCACCGACAACCTCGAAGTGCTCGCCAATCCCGAGGAAGGCGGCAGCTGGGGCCGCCAGGCCACCAACGACCTGCTCGCCTCGCGCATCAAGATCCGCTCGCTCAACTTCATGCGCGGACGCACCTTCCTGTCACGCTACCTGATCATCGACGAGGCGCAGAACCTGACGCCGAAACAGATGAAAACGCTGATCACGCGCGCCGGTCCGGGCACCAAGATCGTCTGCCTTGGCAATGTGGAGCAGATTGACACGCCTTACCTCACTGAAACGACTTCCGGCCTCACCTACGCCGTCGATCGATTCAAGTACTGGGCGCATTCGGCGCACATCACGCTACGGCGTGGCGAACGCTCGCGCCTGGCGGATTTTGCATCCGAAGCGTTGTAGCCTGCTGTTGGCCGGAACGTATCCAGGCGCGTCGCCATTCCGGCGCAGGCCGGAATGACGAGCAAAGAGCATGACAGACACCCCCACGCCGCCCAACGTCCTCACTATCGCCGGCGCCGACTCCGGCGGCGGCGCCGGCATCCAGGCCGACCTGAAAACCTTCCATGCGCACGGCGTGCATGGTTTATCGGCGATTGCCGCGGTCACCTCCCAGAACACGCGCGGCGTCACGGCGGTGCACGCCGTGCCGCTCACGCACATCCGCAGCCAGATCGCCGCCGTGTTCGACGATTTTCCCATCGCCGCCGTCAAGACCGGCATGCTCGGCAATGCGGCCACGGTGCGCCTGGTCGCCAGGGAGTTGCGCAAGCGCAAGCCGGCATGGCTGGTGGTCGACCCGGTGATGATCGCCACCAGCGGCGCGCGCTTGCTCGACGAAGACGCCATGGATGCATTGATCAACGAACTGATCCCGCTGGCCGACGTGCTCACTCCCAACCTGCCGGAAGCGGAAGCTTTGCTCGGCCATCCACTACGCACATCGCGACAATTGCACGATGCCGGCCAGGCATTGCTTGAACTGGGAGCTGGCGGCGTATTGCTGAAAGGCGGCCACGCACGCGGCAACGAAGTGGTCGATCGCTATTTCGATGAAAGCGGATCAATGGAACTTCGCCATCCACGCCTGCCACGCGAAGGCCATGGCACGGGCTGCACGCTGGCCTCGGCCATCGCCGCCGGGCTCGCCAGGGGCCAGCGGCCACGATCGGCGGTACGCCGGGCCACGGCCTATGTCCAGCGCGCGCTGAAGCATGGCTATCGCCCCGGTGGCGGCAGCGTGCACGTGCTCCGCCACTGAGCCGTATTTGCCGTAAAATCGCCGATATGTGGCCATCCGGCCACCTACTGCCGCAGTATCCCGGCGTCACCGAGCCGCATCCACGATGGATTTCCTCACTCCCCGCTTCATCGTTCTCTATGTGCTGCTGGCCTTCGTACTGTGCGTATGGCTGGTGCACCTGCGCGGCCGCGCGCGGCTACGTTTCGATCGCCAGCTGGTCGACCATTCGGCGGTGTTCGCGCCGTACAACCTGCTGGTGTACGCCTTCTCCGCGGTTCCCGCCCGGCCGATTCTCGACCGTCGCGGCTTTCCGCAATTGGACCTGTTGCAGGCGAACTGGCAGACCATTCGCGACGAGGCGTTGCAGCTGTTCGATGAAGGCCATATCCGCGCGGCCCAAAACAATAACGACGCCAGCTTCAACAGTTTCTTCAAGCAGGGCTGGAAGCGTTTCTACCTGAAATGGTACGGCGAGCCGCTTACCTCGGCCGAAGCGCTGTGTCCGAAAACCGTGGCGCTGCTGCAAGCGATTCCCAGCGTGAAAGCGGCAATGTTTGCCACGCTTGCACCACACAGCAAGCTCAATCCGCATCGCGATCCCTTTGCCGGTTCCCTGCGCTACCACCTGGGCCTGATCACGCCAAACTCGCGCGACTGCCGCATTTTCGTCGACGGCGAGGAACACGCCTGGGGCGACGGCAAGGATGTGGTGTTCGACGAAACCTACGTGCACTGGGTGGAGAACAAGACCGACCAGACCCGGGTGATCCTGTTCGCCGACGTCGAACGTCCGTTGCGGACACGCTGGATGAACGCAGTCAACCATCGGGTGGGTGCCTTCATGGGTAAGATCACCGCTTCCCCCAATACCGAGTCGCCGGAAGAAAAGACCGGCTTCGTCAATCGCGTGTTCGCGCTGAACCAGCGCAACCGCGAACGCAATCGCGTCTTCAAGAAGAAATACCCGAGGCTGTTCCGCGCAGTGAAATACCTCGGCATGCTGGTCTTCATCTGGCTGGTGTTCCTGGCTCCCTGGCCATTCGTGCGCTGAAGCGGTCACGTTTTCCGGGCGATTCGCGCGTACCCGCCGTTGATCATGATCAACAGTTGGAACCGCATCGCCGTCCCATCGAAGATGCAAGCCGGCAGCTACAAAGCCCGCGCAGGGGAAGGCGGCATAAGCGCGAATTGGCGAGCCGGAAATTTGGTCAAGCCTTAAGGCGACCATAGTTAAAGCATTCGCTGTTCTGCGCCGGCAAGCAGCCTCAGCTTCATATAAAGCTTGCTTGGGAGTTGCTTGAGCTTCAAAGAAGGCTTTTCAACGGCATGCCAGGAAAACACCGCCAACAGCATGGCTATCGGCCAAGCCGCCAGCGCATTCTGCAACGGCCCGACGTTTGGCGCATGATGGGCTATTACCTGCTGTATCGGAAAGCCCCATAAATAGAGCCCATACGAATAATCGCCAAATCGATTGAAAAATCTTCCGCCTGGCGTTGCATAGGCAAAGGCGAACGCAAACGCCGACAAGGCCAAGGCGAATGCAAACGAGTACACCGGTGTGGCCCGCAGCAGCCACGCCATCAGGCCAAAGCAAATCACCCAGGACCAGCCTACGGGTACATGGCTGCGATTGACGTAGCAAAACACGCCAAACGCAAAATAGCCGGCAAGGCCAAGGTAGGATTTGAGCGGAACGAGGGGAATATGCGCAGGGAAAAAAAGACCGCACGCGACAAGCAATAAAACCAGGACGTTGCACCAGCCTCGCCGGATCAGGATACCTGTCACGCCAGCAAAGGCCACCCAAAGGTACATCCTTATTTCGGCCGGCAATGTCCATATAGAGCCATTTACAACATCCATTCCTGGGTTCTGGGCGAAGACGCCGGGAAGCGTCCAGACCAGCCCAGGGCCAAGCTGGAAATTCTTGGCGACATAGCGCACCACCTCATGATTGCTGTAATAAGCCCCGAGTGGCAGCACTGTATAGACGGCCCCCAGTACGAATGCCGTCCCGAGCAAACAAAATACATACGCCGGGTAGATCCGGATCACCCTGGCCCACAGGAAATCCGCTAGATGCCTGCGGCGCAAATAGCTGCCCGCGATCATGAAGCCGCTTACCACGAAAAAAATATTGACAGCCAGCTCGCCTGCGTAGGTTCCCCATCCCATCCACGCAAAAATGTCTGGCCAGCCTGTTACCCGGGTGAATGCAGGCCCATGACCATAGATAACCAGGCTGGCCGCGAGCAACCGCAAAAGTAGAAAATTATCATTCCCGCTCGACAGCCCATCCTCGAGCGTGCGCGATCGCAACCACTTTGTCCGTGAGTTGAACGTTGTCACGTGTGGCGATCCATCCGCTCGTTAAAGAAACGGACTGCTTGCAGATAGGCACGGACAGCAAAACCCATCCACTTTCCCGCTCGGAAAATCGCTTGCGGACACTCCGGGGATGCTCCTTCTCAAGTGCCATGGCAAACGGAATGCCTCGCACTGCGACAGCTCAGTGCATGCGAGGCCATCCGCCTATATAGGAGCCGTCAAGCCGCCGCCAGGCGCCGGGCGATCGCTTCGCCAAAGCTCTGCGTGCTGCCCTTGCCGCCAAGATCCGGCGTGACGTGGTCGCGATCGTTCGCCATTGTGTCGCGAATCGCCTGACGCAGCCTGGTTCCCTTGTCGACCATGCCCAGATGATCGAGCATGTCAGCCGCCGCCAGCAGCAACGCGCAGGGATTGGCGATGCCCTTGCCTGCGATATCCGGGGCAGAGCCGTGCACCGCCTCGAAGATTGCCGCGTGCTCGCCGATATTGTCGCCCGGCGCCAGGCCCAATCCGCCGACCAGGCCGGCGCACAAGTCCGAAAGAATGTCGCCGAACAGATTGGTGGTGACGATGACGTCGAACTGCTCGGGACGCATCACCAGTTGCATGCAGGCGTTGTCCACGATCATCTCGTTGAACTCGATCTGCGGGTATTCCTTGGCGATTTCACGCGCCACATTGAGGAACAGGCCCGAGGCGGTCTTGATGATGTTGGCCTTGTGCACCGCGGTGACTTTCTTGCGGCCTTTCTTTACCGCCATTTCGAACGCATAACGCACAATGCGCGCACTGCCCCTGCGCGTGTTACGGATCATCGAGGTTGCCACCTCGCCATCCTCGGACAGCGTCTGGCCCTCAGCCAGGTACGCACCTTCGGTGTTCTCGCGCACGGTGATCAGGTCGATGTTCTCGTAGCGCGCCTTGGTGCCGGGAAAACTGATGGCCGGACGCACATTGGCGTACAGGTCGAAGTGGCGGCGCAAGGTAACGTTGATCGAAGTGAATCCGCCGCCGACCGGCGTGGTCAGCGGCCCCTTCAGCGCCACCTTGTGCCTGGCGATGGTATCGAGCGTGGCCTTGGGCAACAGGTCGCCGTGCTTTTCCAGCGCGATCATGCCAGCTTCGACGGTGTCATAGCTCAGACCGCAATCGAGCGCATCGAGCACGCGCAGCGTGGCCGTCATGATCTCCGGGCCGATGCCGTCGCCCGGGATCACCGCGATGGTCTTGCTCATGGGGGAACTCCTTGGAATGAAGCAGGGGGACCGGCGCGCAGGGGGAAGGCGCCTGGTTGAAATCTGCTCAATTATCGCCGATGCGGTTGTCGGCGAACAGCCCGGAGGCGCTCGCGGACGTTGCAAATACTTGTACGGAGCGTTGCCTGGGATCGAATGGCGAGCCGTTTCAACCCGGGTAACCAGCCCTTGCTTCGCCTCTTTCTCCGCAGGAGGGACAGGCGGGAGCGAGGCGCGTGAAGAGGCTTGCCTGGCCACGCCGGAGCGTCGCTCCAATCTGGCCCACGGCGCGGGCTATGCCTTTACTCGGCCATCTTCCTTGGAGAAAAGACCATCAGGCGTGATCGCCGCAGCTTTCCGCCTGCCCCGCCGCGCCACCCGACTCCAGTTGGTCGAGGAAATCCACCGCGCGGCGCAGGTGCGGAATCACGATCGAGCCACCGACCACCAGCCCGACGCTGAATATCTCGAAGAATTCTTCGCGATTGACGCCCGCTTCCTTGCATTGGGCGACGTGATAACTGATGCAGTCGTCACAGCGCAGCACCATGGAAGCGACCAGGCCGAGCATCTCCTTGGTCTTCACGTCCAGGGCGCCCGCCTTGTAGGTCTGGGTGTCGAGCGCGAAGAACCGGCGGACCACCTGATTGTCTTCGCCCAGGATGCGTTCGTTCATGCGCTGGCGAAAAGCGGTGAACTCGGCGATGCGATCCTTTTCGCCGCTCATGCCGCCGATTCCAGCAGTTGCGCGAGTTTGCCGCTGCGATCTGCCGCAACCAGATCATCATAGCCGCCGACGAGTTGGTCATTGATGAAAATCTGCGGCACGGTGCGGCGGCCGCCGCTGCGCTGGAGCATGCTTTCGCGTTGTGCCGGGTCGGTGTCCACGCGCACCTCCTGCCACGTCAAGCCCTTGGCCTTCAGCAGATTCTTGGCCGCCACGCAATAAGGACATACCGCGGTGGAATAAACTTCGATCTTGGGCATCACGAAAACTCCGGAATGACTTGCGCCGTAAATGGCGGCGGCAACTTTAAAAACAAGCTGAACTACGACCTGCTGGCAGGGTCCCTGATGGTATTGTCATCGATCTATGAACATGGCACCACGACAGCTCCCTGATCGTCTGCTGACCGCGCTGTTACTGGCCGGGCTGACTTTTGCCGCCGGCGCCCAGGACAAGCCGGACGACATCCGCCTGCCCGACCTGGGCAGCTCGGCCAATGCCTTGATCTCCCCGCAGGAAGCGCAGGACTACGGCGCGATGATGCTGCAGCAGATGCGCGCGCTCGACATGGTGGTGAACGATCCGCTGCTGGACGACTACATCAATGACCTGGGCTTCCGGCTGGTCGCCAACTCGGCCAAGCCGAAGGACCACTTCGCGTTCTTTATCGCCAGGGATCCGGTGATCAACGCCTTCTCCGCCCCGGGCGGCTACATCGGCATCAATTCCGGGCTGATCACCATTACACGCAGCGAAGATGAGCTGGCTGCGGTCATGGCCCACGAAATCGGCCATATCACGCAGAACCACCTGCAACGCGCCTACGAGTCGGCGAAGAAGGATACGCCACTGATGGCGCTGGTCGCGCTGGGCGCGATCGCCGCCGGCGGCGTGGCCGGTGGGCAGGCCGCCGCAGCGGCCCTGATCGGCGGCCAGGGCGTGCTGATGCAGAAAGAGATCAACTTCACCCGCAAGGATGAAGCGGAAGCCGACCGCACCGGCATCCAGACCCTCGCCAAATCCGGTTTCGACCCGAACGCCATGGCGGGTTTCTTCCAGCGCATGGAAGATGTGATGAGCGCCGATGCCGGCGGCGTGGACGTACCCTCGCTGCTGCTGGACCATCCGGTCACCGCGCAGCGCATCAGCGATGCGAAAGCCAGGGCGACTGCGCTGATCGCCGCACAGAAGGAGCAGCCCAGCGGCAATCTGCTCGACAAATCCAGTTGGTCCCGGCAGACGGCCCCGATCGCCTATGTGAAAGACCCAACCACCCTGCTCGCCCCCAGCCACCAGGCCGGCCAGGAACCCAGTACCTACTTGCTGATGCGCGAGCGCGTGCGCGTGCTCTCCGACGACGCCTACCGCATGAGCACGTACTACAGCAGCCTGCTGGCACGTTCGGACGGCAGCTATGACACGCTCGAAAACCACTATGGCTATGCGCTGGCGCTGACGCGCAGCGACCAGGGCAGCAAGGCGATCGAACAGTTGCAACCGCTGCTCGGCAAATATCCGGGCAGCCTGGTATTGCGCCTGGCGATGGCCGACGCGCGCCTGCAGGCCGGCCAGCGCGCCGCGGCGCTGGATATCTACGCCGCGCTCAATACGCAATCACCACGCAACAAGGCCATCGGCGTGGCTTACGCCAACGCACTGACCCTGGGCGGCAGCAAGGCGCAGGCCGCACAGGCCGCCGACATGCTGCGCCCGATGCTGGAAGACACCGACGAACCGGACCTGTTCACCGCCTACGCTCGCGCCAGCGAACGCGCCGGGGATGCCGTGCGCGCCGGCGAAGCCTACGCCCAGGCCAGTTACCTGTCGGGCCGGCCTTTTGACGCCATGGAGCAGCTGAAAACCCTGCTCAAGCGCAACGACCTGGACTACTACGCCCGGGCCCGCATCCAGGCCCACATCGCCGACCTCACCCCGCTGGTGATGGAGCTGCGCAAGCGGCGCATTTCCACCGACGACAATCCGGATGGCAGCGGGCAGTTTGCGTCGCCGTCCGGTACCCGGATGGGCATGGTCCGCGGCGAAAGCGAACCTTAGGCCTGCTGGAACCATTCGCGTGGCCCGCGCCGAGAGCCATTTGCTCGCCAGACTAAGGAAGAGCGACGCCATCTGGCGGGCCAGCAGACCCGGCCCTTCGGGTTACCGTTGGCGTGCCAGCTAGCGCGGCTGGCCTTGGCAGGAGGCCGGCCGCGCCTGCGCCGCGCACTGCCGCCTGACAGCCACGCAACGCTGACGCGGGCCACGCGAACAGGCCCCTAAAGGGCGTTTCCTGTGCTATCGAAGGTTCCGGCAGCCTGTTCCCGCCGCTTTGTCATGAGCGCGTAACATTGCACCGCTGCAATATTTGCGTCATAGGCCACCCCATCGGATCCAGCGTGCACAAACGCATCCTTATTGTCGAAGACGAAGCCTCCATTCGCGACATGGTCGCCTTCGCCCTGCGCAAGGCCGGCATGGATACCGCGCAGGCCGCCGATGCGCGCGCGGCGCAGATGTCCATTGCCGAGCAGGTGCCTGACCTGATCCTGCTGGACTGGATGTTGCCCGGCACCAGCGGCCTGGACCTGGCCCGCCGCCTGCGCAAGGAAGAACTCAGCCGCGAAGTGCCGATCATCATGCTCACCGCGCGCGGCGAGGAAATGGATCGCGTCAACGGCCTGGAGGCCGGGGTCGACGATTACGTGGTCAAGCCGTTCTCCACCCGCGAACTGATCGCCCGGATCAAAGCCGTGCTGCGCCGCAGCCAGGGCGATGACGGTTCGGGCATGGTCGAGCTGGGCCGACTGCGCATCGACGGTCCGGCGCACCGCGTGTTCGCGGGTGACGAGCCGGTGCCGATCGGCCCCACCGAATACCGATTGCTGTATTTCTTCATGACCCACCCGGAACGGGTGTACTCGCGCGCGCAGTTGCTCGACCACGTATGGGGCGGCAGCGTCTATGTGGAAGAGCGCACCGTGGACGTCCATATCCGTCGCCTGCGCAAGACGCTCGAACCATGGAAGCTCGAGGACATGGTGCAGACGGTGCGCGGCGCGGGCTACCGCTTCTCGGCCAGCCCGTGACGACAGCGACGGGGAACAGCGGACCCATCGAAGCAGCATCGCGCGCTGCGCTCTTTCAACGTTTACCCTTGTCCGTTCCTCTTCACGGCAACACGTCATGACTCCAGCCTGGAGCGTCTGGAAATTCTCCCTTGCTTCAAGCGCCGGGCTGGTCGTGGGCGCACTCGCCGGCTGGCTGGCCGGCGGCCATGTGGCAAGCGGCGTGGCGATTGTCGCGGTGGCCGAGATTGTCTTGCTATTGACGCACTTGCGTCACATCGCCAAGCCCATGATGAGCTTGCCGACTGCCTCGCCGAACAAGAATCCCGATCAATCCCGGCATGACCGATTCATGATGCGCTCCCGACGCCTAGCCGCCAATCTGCACGACCTGCGCCGCGCCGCCGGCAACCTGCCGGACGCCATCGTGCTGCTCGACCAGGACCAGCACGTGCGCTGGTTCAACCATGCCGCGGAAAGCCTGCTCGGCCTGCGTCGTCCGCAGGACCGCGGGGTGGTGTTGAAAGACAAGCTGCACAACTCCGAATTGGCCGGCTGGCTGCAGGAAGCCTCACCAGAGCCGCTGAACGATGTGAGCGCGCCAGGCCAGCCAAGCCGCCACATCAATGTCACCCTGCTGCCATTCGGCCAGCGCCAGCGCCTGTTGCTGGCGCGCGATATCAGTCATATGTCGCGGCTGGAACAGATCCGCCGCGACTTCGTCGCCAACGTGTCGCACGAATTGCGCACACCATTGACGGTTATCCACGGCTACCTCGAGCTGCTCGATCCGGAAGACGTGCCGCAGCTTGCGCCGGTGCTCGGCGAGATGCGCACGCAGTCCAAGCGCATGGGCCAGATCGTGGAAGACCTGCTAACGCTGTCACGGCTGGAAACGCAGGATCACGTCAGCGAGGAGCGCGTACCGATGGCGCCACTGCTCGCCACCCTGCGCAAGGAGGCCGAAGCGCTGAGCCAAGGCCGCCACAGCATCACGCTGGAATCGATCGCCGAACTCGACCTGCTGGGCTCACCCAAGGATTTGCACAGCGCGCTGTCCAACCTGGTCAGCAACGCAGTGCGCTATACCCCGACCGGCGGCCGCATCACCGTGCGCTGGGAACGTACCGCCGAGGGCGCCAACTACTCGGTGACCGACACCGGCTACGGCATTCCCACCGATCACCTGGCGCGCCTGACCGAACGTTTCTACCGCGTGTCGTCGAGCCGCTCGCGTGACAGTGGCGGCACCGGACTGGGCCTGTCGATCGTCAAGCATGTGCTGGGATTGCATCAGGCGCGCCTGGACATCCGCAGCACGCCCGGCCAAGGCTCCACCTTCACCTGCTGTTTCGGCCGCGAGCGGCTGCTCGCACCAGAGGTGCACGATAAGCCGCTCGAAGGCAACTGAACTGCCGCCCTGATTACAGAACCTTGAACAGGTTCTTACCGATACGTAGGCGCGATACCGGCTCATGAGTGAGAATGGCCGGATGCCGCGCCGCCAAGCCATTCAACCCATCGTCCACGAAACGCCCCAGCCCGAGCTGTTCCTGAATCGCGAGCTGGGCGCGCTGGAATTCAATTTCCGCGTCCTGGCGCAAGCCTGCGATCCAGGCGTGCCGCTGCTGGAGCGATTGCGCTTCCTCAGCATCGTCGCCAACAACCTGGACGAATTCTTCGAAGTGCGCGTGGCGATGCTCAAGCATCACCATCATTTTGGCTCCGACGCGCCCGGCCCCGACGGCATGGCTTCCGGCGAATTGCTGGCGCACATTCGTGAGCGCGTACTCGACCTGGTGCGTGCGCAGCACGCCACCTGGCAGGACGAGCTAAAGCCCGCACTCGCCGCCGAAGACATCCATTTCCTTACCCGCAAGCAATGGACACCGCGCCAACGGCGTTGGCTGCAAGGCTATTTCGAGAATGAAGTACTACCGGTGCTTTCGCCGCTCGGGCTCGATCCGGCGCATCCATTCCCGCGCATCCTCAACAAGACCCTGAACATCGCGGTAGTGCTGCAAGGCCGCGATGCATTCGGCCACGAAGGGCATATGGCCCTGGTGCGTGCACCGCGCTCGCTGCCGCGCATCATCCGCATTCCGGACGAAGTATGCGGCAAAGGCGATCACTACGTATTCCTGGCCGAGCTGTTGCAGGCGTTCGTCGACCTGATGTTTCCCGGCTTCAAGGTCGCCGGCTCGTATCAGTTCCGCGTCACCCGCAACAGCGAATTGATCGTCGAAGAGGAAGTCGAGAACCTGGCGCTGGCGCTCAGCGAGGAATTGCTCGGGCGCGGCTACGCGCGCCCGGTGCGACTGGAGATCGGCAGCGACTGCCCGCAATCGATCGTCTCGATGCTGATCGGGAACTTCGAACTGGAAGAAACCGACGTCTATCGCTGCGATGGTCCGGTCAACATCATCCGCGTCGGCCTGGTGTACGACGAGCTCGACCGCCCCGCCCTGAAATTCCCGCGCTTCACACCGACCAAGCCTGCCGCCCTGGTCAGCGCCAAGAACATGTTCGATGTACTCGGCCAGCGCGACATCCTGCTGCACCATCCGTATGAATCGTTCGGCACCGTGATCGACCTGCTGCGCGAAGCGGTGCAGGATCCGGACGTGCTGGCGATCAAGCAGACGCTGTACCGCGCCGGCAAGGACACGCCGCTGGTCGACCTGCTGGTGGAAGCCGCGCGCAACGGCAAGGACGTCACCGTCGTGATCGAGCTGCGCGCGCGTTTCGACGAGGAGGCCAACATCCGTCTGGCCACGCGCCTGCAGGAAGCCGGCGTGCAGGTGGTCTACGGCGTGGTCGGCTTCAAGACGCACGCCAAGATGATGTTGATCGTGCGCCGCGAGAACGGCCACCTGCGCCGCTACGTGCACTTGTCGACCGGCAATTACCACCAGGCCAACAGCCGCCTCTACACCGACATCGGCTTGATGACCTCGCACCCGGATATCGGCGAAGACTTGCACAAGGTGTTCCAGCAACTATCCGGGCTGGGACCGATGATCAACCTCAAGCGGCTGCTGCACTCGCCTTTCACGCTGTACAAAAGCGTGGTCGAGAAAATCGAGCGCGAGGCGACACACGCGCGCAACGGCCGACCGGCTCGCATCGTCGCCAAGCTCAATGCGCTGAACGAATCGCATGTGATCGAGGCGTTGTACGCGGCGGCGCAGGCCGGCGTGGAAATCGACCTGATCGTGCGTGGCGCTTGCGCCCTGCGGCCAGGGCTTCCAGGGGTTTCCGAGCGCATCCGGGTGCGCTCCATCGTAGGCCGCTTCCTTGAACACAGTCGCGTGTATTGGTTTGCCAACGATGGCACGCCGGAGATCTACTGCGCCAGCGCCGACTGGATGGAACGCAATCTCATGCGTCGCATCGAAGTGGCGTTTCCGATCCTCGATCCACAGCTGGCCGCGCGCGTCTACGACGAGACGCTCGCCAACTATCTCGCCGACAACACGCAGGCCTGGCTGCTGGGCAGCGATGGGCATTACACGCGCGCCACACCGGGCGATGCAGCGCCGCATTCGGCGCAGGAAACCTTGCTGGCACGCCTTTGCAACACCCCCTTTTCCACGGCGATGCCCGCCTGACCGGCCTCATGGTCATTGCGCGATGGTGCGCGCAGCAAGACCAAGTCCATGCATACGCAGCACCGCTGCGCCTGGAGCCAATTACGTCGCCAGTCGCGGCGGCCCGATAACGCTATTGATCGCGCGTGACTTCGGCCGGAGCAGCATCGCCTGCCTTTTGCGCCAATGGCAGGGCATCGGCTACCAGGTGCACCAGGAAACGTCCCGGCTGCTCCTGCATCATCATGTGCGCGGAGTCAGCGAACACCACTAGTCGCTTTGACGGCGCCTGGATGGACGCGAACCATTCCTCCGCCAGTTCGTGCGGCGTGGTGTAGTCGTGCTGCCCCACGTACACGAGCACCGGGCAGCCGAAATGCGTGACATGATCGAAATCGACCGCCAGCAGCGGCTGCAGCAGGTGATCCAGCGAGAACAGGCTGCCCTTGCCGATCGCATCGAGATCGGCCGTGCTGTAATCGGGCGACAGCGATTCGGCGTCCTCTTCGAACTGGTAATCCTGGCGACCATAAGCAAGGCCGCCGTAATACATTTCCCATTTGCTGCGCACGCCGATGCGATCGATAGTCAGCGCGTTGCCGGGATAGGGCGCGATGGCTTGCAGCTCGCGCACGGCCTTTTCGTTGTCGTGCGCCTTCGCTTCGCGCAAGGCGAAGTCGTAGCCCAGCGCCTCATTGCGGCGTCCGTTCACAACCTGTCCCACCGAGATGTAGGCGTAGAACCAGTCCGGATGCCTTTGCGCCAGCTGCACGCCAAGCACCGTGCCCCAGGAATGCCCAAGCAGGAATATTTTCTGCTTGCCAAAACGCTGGCGCAGGTATTGCACTACCTGCGCGGCGTCATCAGTCATGCCATCGACAGTCATTCCCGGCGCCATCGCCCGCTCCGCGTTGGAGCGATAGGTTTTGCCGGCGCCGCGCTGGTCCCATTGCACCACAGTGAAGTAATCCTCCCAGGGCGTCTGGAACGTATAGGCTTCGGGCATGGCCGGAGAAGCGGGGCCGCCGTGCAGGAACAGCATGATCGGGTTGCGCCGGTCCTTGCCGCGGATCGATAGCCACTGATTGATGCCATTGATGCGCACCTGGACCATGTCATCGATGCCGTTGGGCGAGACGATCTTGCGATTGTCGTCGAGAATCCGGGTGACCTCGTCGCGCGACATTGACGACGCCTTGTCCCGGGCAGGCGCAGCCGCCGCACGGGATACATCCGCGGGCGCCGCGGCGCTGGCGATACCCACCGCGCTCATGCCGAGGGTCAATGCCAGTAGAAAAAGAAAGGGAATGCGTAACATGCTCAATGGAAATCTCCTGAAACCAGCTATTTGGCAACCTGCGGGGCGCAATGAAGCCGGCCACGATGGAATGACGACAACTTGCAAAAAAAAGCAGTGTTGTTTGCATCAATCCCGAGCAAAGCGTGTGCCAGCGAAAACCCGCGAACCGATCGAGTCATTTCAAGAGCTTGCATGTCGCCCACGATTCGACGCCGCTGTCCGCGGACAACATCGGACGTCCGAACCATGCCGCTTGCCGGAAGCAAGCTTCTGGAACGTTTTTTTCCCGCAGCCCGGTAGCAGGCTGCCATCGGCGCAATCGCGCCATGTGCTCCGGATGCCCGTGCTTTCCAAAGGCCACAGGCAAGGGCGGCAGGCCAGCCGGCGCCGGGCGCAGGGCTTCGCGTGTCCGTGGATGCTCCAGCGCCACGCCGGGGACGTCGGCCCGAAAACAGGCGCGTCAATCATCCGGGCTTGCTGGGTGCCTGCCGATACATGCGAAGATTCGCCGATGCCTGGATTGTCCCCAAGTTCCAAACCGCCATTCCAGCTCCGGCCGGAATCCAGTAAAACCCGATGGCGAAGCGGTCCACATGGGCTGAAGCGCTGCCATGGCTCGCTTCGCTTGATGCCGGCGCGCGCCGGCGCAACTACTATCCCGCACCAACCAGGAGCCCCGGCGTGAGTCTCGGCGACCAGATGCAGATCAAGGATGGCGAGCTGATGGCCGCCGTCGACATCGGCTCGAACAGTTTCCATATGGTCGTTGCACGCATGGAGCACGGAGAACCGCGCGTGATCGATCGCCTGCGCGAAACCGTGCGCATGGCCGCGGGCCTGCGTGCCGATGGCACGCTGGACGCCGGGCATCGCGCACGCGCGCTCAATTGCCTGGCCAAGTTCGGGCAGCGCATTGCCGGCATTCCCACCATGCGCGTGCGCGCCGTGGCCACCAATACCGTGCGGCGCCTCGCCTCGCCACAAGCGTTTCTCACCGCGGCGGAAATAGCGCTCGGGCATCCGGTGGAAGTGGTCTCAGGACGCGAGGAAGGCCGCCTGATCTTTCTTGGCGTAGCGCACGACCTGTCCGCTTCGCGCGATCCACGGCTGGTGATCGACATCGGCGGCGGCAGTACCGAATTCATCATCGGCCGCGGGCTGGCGCCGCTGCATACGGAAAGCGTGCAGGTCGGCTGCATCGCCTCCACCCAGCGTTTCTTTCCTGGCGGCAAGCTCACGCGCAAGCGCTGGCAACGCGCGCGCAGCGAAGTCGGCGTCTTGCTGCAGCAGTTCTCCGAGGAATACCTGGAAGCCGGCTGGACCGATGCCTACGGTTCTTCCGGCAGCGCCAAGGCGATCGGCGCGGTGGTGCAGGCCATGAAGCTGTCCGATCACGGTGTCACGCCCGCATCGCTGGCTGCGCTGCGCGATGCCCTGCTCGACCAGGGCCAGATCGGCGCGCTGAAGCTGCCGGGCCTGGCCGAGGAACGCGCCCAGGTGTTTGCCGGCGCCGTAGTGATTTTCGAAGCCGCGTTTGCCGCGCTCGGCATCCAGCGCCTGCAGGTATGCGAAAGCTCGATGCGCGAAGGCCTGCTATGGGACCTGATCGGCCGCGCCGGCGGCAGCGATCCGCGCACCGCCAGCATCGATGCCCTCGCTAACCGCTATGGGGTCGACCGCGCCCAGGCGCGCCGCGTCGAATCCACCGCGATGATGCTGTTCGACCAGGTCGCGGCCAGTTGGAAACTCGATGCCGAAGCGCGCGAATGGCTGTCCTGGTCCGCCCGCGTGCATGAAATCGGCCTGGCTATCGCACACAGCCAATACCATCACCACGGCGCTTACATCCTGCGCAACGCGGACCTGGCCGGCTTTTCGCGACAAGAACAGCACCTGCTGGCCGCCATTACCCAGGCCCATCGCCGCAAGCCGGACAAGACCGTCTTCTCCGCCCTGCCGCAGCGCTATCGCCAACTGGCCAAACACATTACCGCCCTGCTGCGCCTGGCCGTGCTGTTCCGTCGCGCGCGGCGGGCCGAATCGCTGCCGTCGATGCGCCTGACCGCCACCGCCCAGCGCCTGGGCGTGCAGCTTCCCGCCGCCTGGCTGGAGCAGCACCCGCTCAGCCAGGCCGACCTGGAACAGGAAATCACGCCGATGGCGGAACTGGGGCTGACGTTGTCGCTCAGTACGCAATAAATAGCTGTTTCTTTCTCTCACCTGCGGGTATGCCGAGGTGAGCGGCAACCCGGCAAGAAATTGCCTTTTGCGGCCTTGAACAAACCACCCTCCACGAGAGCGTCCCTCACCGCCCCTCTTCCACGGCAATAGGACATCGGCATTCAGCACAATGAAGCCATAGGCGCTCGCGGCCGCGTATCATGCCCGGATGTTTCCGCCACGCTCACCCGTCATGCCCAAGCATCTGCTGACTGTCCTCTTCCTGCTGGCCGCTCCGCTCGCCGTGGCGCAGACGGCCAAACCGGCGGCCGTTACCGCGGCACCGGCCGTGGCCGATCCCACGGTGGTGCTGCATACCTCGCAGGGTGATATCACGCTGGAATTGTTCGCGGACAAATCGCCCAAGAGCGTCGCCAATTTCCTGCGCTACGTGCATGAAGGGTTCTACGCCGGCACCGTGTTCCATCGCGCCATCCCGGGCTACCTGATCCAGGGCGGCCTGTACACCCGGGAACTGCAGCCGCGCCGCACGCATTCGCCGGTGCCCAGCGAAGCGGACAATGGCCTTTCCAACGTGCGCGGCACGATCGCCGTGGCTCGCGGCGCCGACCCCAATTCCGGCACATCGCAGTTCTTTATCAACCTGGTCGACGACCGCCGCCTCGATTATGTCGGCAACCAGAGCGGCCTGACCTGGGGGTATACGGTGTTCGGCAAGGTGGTCAAAGGCATGGACGTGGTCGACAAGATCGCCAGCCTGCCCACGCACGCCCAAGGCCCTTTCGCCGCCGACGTGCCCAACCCGCTGGTGGTGATCGAAGGCGCGAACGTGGCCGGCGAGGAAACGCCGGCCGCCGCGGCTTCGGCCGCGGGCACGCCGGCTGCCAAGCGCAAGTGACCATGGGCAAGCTGTTCATTGCCGACCTGCACCTGGACGACAGCCGACCGCAGATTACCGCGCTGTTCGAACACTTCCTGGCCGGCGACGAAGTACGTTCCGCCGATGCGCTGTACATCCTCGGCGACCTGGTCGAAGCCTGGATCGGCGACGACGACGATGCCGAACTTCCGCGCCGCATCGCTCGCGCGACACGCGCCGTGCGCGATGCGGGCGTACCGGTGTACTTCATGGCCGGCAACCGCGACTTCATGCTCGGCGAGGCGTTCGCCGAACGCGCCGGGCTCACCTTGCTCGACGATGGCGTGGTGCACGATCTCTACGGCACGCCCACCCTGCTGATGCACGGCGATGTGCTCTGTACGGATGATGTTGCCTACCAGGCGGTACGCCGCACGGTACGCGCTCCGCAATGGAAGGCGCAGGTATTGTCGATGTCGCTGGACGCACGCCGCGCTTTTGCCGCCAAGGCGCGCGAAGACAGCCGCGCGCATACCGCCAGCACCCAGGAAACGATCATGGACGTCAACGCCGATGCCGTGGCGCAAGCCATGCGTGGCGCCGGCGCCACGCACCTCGTGCACGGACATACCCACCGGCCAGCCATCCACCACTTCGATCTGGACGGCCAGAAGGCCGAGCGTATCGTGCTCGGCGACTGGTACGAACAAGGTTCGGTGCTGCGCGTCACTGCCCAAGACCGCGAATTACGCAGGCTGCGGGAATAAGTCGCCAAGCATCATCGGTAACCGCGGCCATGTCGAATCGGACGCGGGCATTTCCATTTTGGCCACGGCCGGAATGGCGGTGACGCAGGGCGCATGACACGTTGCCGCGCCCAGGGAGGCTCTCAAAGCAAACGGCCATCCTTGCGGATGGCCGTTTGCCATGGCGATCAGGAAAAACCCTAACCCTTACTTCTTTGCAAACAAATGCTCGACGCCGGCGCGCTCCTCGCGCAGCTCCTTGTTGGTGGCGTCCATGCGGGCGCGCGAGAAATCGTTGATGGCCAAGCCTTGTACGATCTCGTACTTGCCGTTCTTCACGGTTACCGGATAGCCGTAGATCACGCCCGGCTCGATGCCATAGGAGCCGTCGGACGGAATACCCATCGATACCCAGTCGCCTTCCGTCGTGCCAAGCGTCCAGTTGCGCATGTGATCGATCGCGGCCGACGCGGCCGACGCGGCGGAGGAAGCGCCGCGCGCCTTGATGATCGCGGCGCCGCGCTGCTGCACGGTCGGGATGAAATCCTTTTCATACCAGCCCTGGTCGATCAGGCTCAGCGCGGCCTTGCCGTCGACGGTGGTGTGGTGCAGGTCCGGATACTGCGTGGAGCTGTGGTTGCCCCAGATGGTGACTTTCTTGATGTCGGTGGTGTGCTTGCCGGTCTTCTCGGCTAGCTGCGACAAGGCACGGTTGTGGTCCAGGCGCACCATCGCGGTGAAGCACTTCGGATCGAGGTCCGGCGCGTTCTGTTGCGCGATCAGCGCATTGGTATTGGCCGGGTTGCCGACCACCAGCACGCGCACGTCGCGCTTGGCGTGATCGTTCAGGGCCTTGCCCTGCGGCGAGAAGATCGCGCCATTGGCTTCCAGCAAATCCTTGCGCTCCATGCCTGGGCCGCGCGGACGCGCGCCGACCAGCAGGGCGTAGTCCACATCCTTGAAGGCCACGTTCACGTCGTCGGTGGCGACCACGCCAGCCAGGGTCGGGAACGCGCAGTCGTTGAGCTCCATCACCACGCCCTGCAGCGCGGGCAACGCCGGGGTGATTTCGAGCAGGTGCAGGATCACCGGCTGGTCCGGACCGAGCATGTCGCCGGCGGCGATGCGGAACAGCAGGGCGTAACCGATCTGGCCGGCAGCGCCGGTCACGGCAACACGAACGGGGGCTTTCATCGTGGGAACTCCTTCAGGCACATAAACAAGGCCCGCATCCTGCGACGCGGGCCAGCAGGTAATCAACTCAACTCAGCAAAGAACTCGGCAATGCGGGCCAGGCCGGGTTCGAGCTGTGCGGTTGGACAGGTATAGGAAATACGCATCGCGCGCGGCTCGCCGAAAGCCGAGCCCGGCACGCAGGCCACGCCCTTGGCCCCGAGCAGCGCGGCGCAGAAATCGACGTCGTTCTCGATACGCGCGCCGTTGTGGCTTTTGCCGAACGCGGCCGAGATATCCGGGAAAGCGTAGAACGCCCCCTGCGGACGCGGGCACACCAAACCCGGGATGTTGGCGAGCGCAGCAACCACGATGTCGCGCTTGCCGGCAAATTCCCTGCACTTGGCCTGGGGAATCTCCTGCGGGCCACTGAACGCGGCCACCGCCGCGGCGGTGATCACTTCCGGCACGCTGGTGATGTGGTTGGAGTTGAGCGTAGTCACCGCCTTGGCGACCGATTCCGGCCCTGCAATCAGGCCCACGCGCCAACCCGGCATGCCATAGGTCTTGGATACCGAGTCGACGAAGATCAGCCGCTCGCGCAGTTCCGGCCTGGCAAACACGAAGTTGTGATAACCCAGGCCGTCGAACACCATCGAGTTGTAGATATCGTCGGTGACGATCCAGGTATCCGGATACTTTGCCAACACCTCGGCCAGCGCGGCGATTTCCTCGCGCGTGTAGACCATGCCGGTGGGGTTGGACGGATTGTTGAACAAGAACACTTTCGGCCTGCGCGCCAGTGCGCCGTCGAGCTGTTCGGGCGTGAGCTTGTAATGCTGCGACGGGCCACAGTGCAGCACGTTGGCTTGCGCGCCCACGATATCGGCGATATCGCGATACGTGGTCCAGTACGGCGCGGCAAAGCAGATTTCATCGCCTTCGTTGAGCAGCGCCTCGGCCAAGTTGTACAGCACCTGCTTGGCGCCGATGCCGATCGAAAGGTTCATGCGACCGTAGCCGGTGAAACCCAGCGCCTGGATGTGCTTGAGAAAGGCATCCAGCAGCGCGTCCGAACCGCGATTGCTGCCGTATTGGCCGCTATCGTGCGAAAGCGCCTCGCGGGCTGCCGCGTAGACATGTTCGCCAGGAAGGAAATTCGGTACGCCAATGGAGAAACTGATGATGTCGCGGCCGGCAGCCTTCAGCTGCTTCGCCGTTTCGGCAATGACCATGATCGCGCTGGGTTTGGCGCGGCCGACACGCTGGGCGAGCTGGGGCATGGCTTCCTCGGTGGGGAACGGAAACAACAAACCCTCGGATTTTAGCATGCGGCGGCGCGTCACCCGCAGCCCCGCCGAGGCCATGCGCGGTGGCTATGGCACTTCGAGCGTTGCGGCTCGCTGCCGCCAGGCAAACAAAAAGCACGGCAGGTTCGTCCCGTCGTGCTTTATTTGCTTTTACCGGAACGGTACCTAGGCGGTCTTGGTTGCCAGTAATTTTTCCGCCAGGCCGCCGAGCATCGACAGGTCGAAACCACCGCCGCCGCTTGCCGGAGCCTGCCCGCCTGGCGTCAGGTGATCCACCGCATGCGGCAGCACTTGCGCCAGCTGGCCGACCAGCTGCGCGGGATCGACGCCGAGCTTGCCCGCCGCACCGGAAACGACCGAATCCAGGCCGGATTTCTGCAATGCCTGATTGAGCTGGTCGCCCGAGATCGCCTGGTTGGCGCCACTGCCGATCCAGGACTGCACCGCATCGCCCAGTCCGTGCTGCTGCAAGGTACTGGCAAGACCTTGCACGCCACCGGCTTGCTGGATCAGCTGCCCGGCCACCGACACCAGCGAGTTGGTTCCTTCGCCCTGGTTGCCGCCTAATAGACTGCTCAAACCGCTAAGTAACGACATCGCTGCGCTCCTTTTGCTTGAGGGGTCCAACCGCTGGATTCTATGTCCACGCCGGCTACACAATCGTAACGAGGACGTGAAAAAACAATGCTCGCGTTCGGTACCCGGCGTTCAACGCAGCCGCGTTTTCCGGCAATGAAAAGCCGCCGCGCAAAGCACCGCGACGGCTCCTGGCCCTGGCTTATGCAGATGACTTAGCCGCGCTGGTCCAGGACTGCGTTCCATTCCTTCAAGCGCTGGGCCTGCTCGGCCAGCAAGGCGTCAACGTCGCCTTCGACCGTGATTTTCTCGATCGTGTCGCCCTGCTGGATCGCGTCCACCACAGCCTGGTCTTCGGCACTGACCACTTCGCCGAACACACTGTGCTTGCCATCCAGCCAGGGCGTGGCGCCATGGGTGATGAAGAACTGGCTGCCGTTGGTGCGCGGGCCAGCGTTGGCCATGGACAGGATGCCCGGCTTATCGTGGCGTAGCGAGGGATGGAACTCGTCCTCGAAGCGATAGCCCGGGCCACCGCGGCCGCTGCCTTCCGGACAGCCGCCCTGGACCATGAAGTCGGCGATCACGCGATGGAAGGCCAGGCCATCGTAATAACCACGGCGCGCCAGGTTGACGAAGCTCGCCACCGTTACCGGGGTTTTGTCGTCATGCAGGCGCAGGTGGATCGGGCCGCGGTTGGTGGTGATCGTGACAGTGATGGCCATGGATGTTCCTCGTAGGTGCTAACGGTGCGCCCGGATCGGGCGGCCAATCGGTAAGGATAACCTCACAGCGGCGAAAGTTATTGAGGGGAATGTCTTCACCGAGTTCACAAGCCCAGCATGGATGACTGCAACGCCCCTGCGCCACGTGGCGCACTCACCGGAACCGGCAGGTGCGTCGGCCACGGCTGGTCCCGATACAAATGATCCCAGAGCCGGTCCAATGCCGCGTAGCCGTAAGGCAGCAAGGGCAGGTGCCGGTCGCCGAATCCAGGCAGCGCAAGCAATGCATCGAAGTGCTGCGCATGCGGCACCTTCCAATACAGCGGCTGTCGGCCATGGGTGCGCAGCCAATGGATATAGGGCTCGGAAGTGAACACGGCCGGCAGCAAGCCGTCGTCCGCACCATGCAACACGGCTATCGGCAGTTCGGCGCGCGGCAAGTGCGCCGCCAGTGCCGCGACCGACGCATGCAGCGCCTGTGCATCGGCGCCGCTGCCCATCCACAACGCGCGCAGGCATTGGATGCCGGCCAGCGACGGATCGGCACTGGCATCCATGCCACCGGACAACCCCACGCCGTTGCCTGGCGGAACGCCGGATGCGTCGGCCCACCAGCTTGCGCGGATCGCTTCGTCCGCGGCGCCGGCCAGGTCGTCGACCATGGCCGCGTAGCGATAGCCGCATGGCATGTCGCCCGCGCCACGGCGCAGGTACGCCGATGCATAGGCCGCACCGATGACGCGCCACAGGTCGAGCATCGTGGACAACGCCGCGGTCGCCATCGCCTGGTCGGTCCAGCCGCTAGCGCGCAAATACCGGCAAGCTTCCGCCGCCTGCGCATCGAGCGTGGCGGTTTTCAACAAGCCCGTGGCATGCAGGCTCGCACAGCGCGCGACTCCCGCGGCATGCGGCGCGCCGCACGCATCACGTGCGAACGGGATGGACGCGAAGCTCGCATCGGCCAGCGCACACGGCAGCCAGATCGCCGCTTCGGTCATGTAGTCGAACAGCGCACGTCCGTGGCCCGGCGTGTGCACGTTCGGTGCCAGCGCGACCACGCCGGCCAGCAGGTGCTGGTGGTCGAGACCCGCCGCCTGCAATACTGCGCCGCCGCCATTGGAGAGGCCGGTCGCGATGATCTTGGTATTCTGCGGCGTGAACGGTGCCTGCTCCGGGAACGCACGATCGAGCATCGCCAGGCCGAACCGCGCCGCCTGCATGACGTGCCGGTCCCAGTCGGCCTCGGGATGATCGCCCGAGTTCGCATGCTTGACCGCCACGCCCGCGCCGCGCATGGCAACGGGCTCGAATTCCAGCATCGCCGTGCCGCGCCTGACGCGCGCGCCATCGAGCGTCACGCCGCTGTCGTCGGAAAAATCGAAGTAGCCTGAACCGGCGCCCTTGTCGGTATAGGCGACCGCGCAGCCGCGCGGCAAGCCCCAGGCGCCGGCCAGCGCGATCGCGCCGTAAATGCCACGCGAACCGGAAGATGCCGTCACCACCAGGCACCGACGCGCAGGATCGAAGTTATCGGGTACTTGCAGCAGGACGCGATGCGGCGCATGCGCACCGGGAATTTTTGCGAACGCCTGGTATTCGCGGCCAGGCACGTCCGGCACCGCTCCGTACACGGTGCCGTATCCGCCAAGCGGCCCGAGATCGGCAATGCCCTTCCAGCTCGTGTAGATCGCGCGGCGGCGCAACGCTTCCGGCGCAGGATGCCGCGCGTCCGCAAAGGGCGGCGGCAATCCTTTCAGGCCATCCAGGCCAAGCCCGGCACTGAGCAGATCATCATGGTCGCGATGCGCGGTAACGCGCACGTCGCCTTGCACGAATTCGATTTCCTGCATCGAAGATTCCGCCGAAAACGCCCCTGCAGGAGCGGCCGCCAGAATTTTACGGTGATTCATCCGACCACCTTAGCAAGTTGCTGCGACCGGTTCCCAGGGAAGTACGACCGGTCCACCGGCTTGCCGGTTCGACGGCGCCGCGCGCAACGACATTTGCCGCCGGCGTGCGCGCAGGTGCACACATGCACCGGCATCTTCACATTTCCTATACCCCTCGCCTGGGCGTTATATGGGGTCTGGGGAGGCATTGAACGCCGCTCGACAACAGCACAAGGGATAGGGAACGTGCTCGGGTACTACTTTGATCTGGCCGTGCGCAGCTTGCGGCGCGACAGCGTGCTTACGCTGCTGATGATCGTCACCATTGCGATAGGCATCGGCGCCAGCATGACCGCGCTGACGGTGTATCACGTGCTGGCGCAGGATCCGTATCCCGGCCGCAGCGGCATGCTGTATCGGCCGCAGCTGGATCCGCGCGAGCTTGCCGATCGCAGCCCTAATTTCAGCGGCGATAGCGATGAACCTTACGCGCAGCTGAGCTGGATCGACGGCATGAACCTGCTGCACGCCAAGCGCGCCGATCGGCAGGCGCTGATGTCGACCGCTTCCTTTCGGGCGGAGCTGCCCGACGCCCAGGTCGAGCCCACGCATCCGTTCGGGCTTTTCACTACCGCCGACTTTTTCGGCATGTTTGGCGCCCCCTTTCGCTATGGCCATGGCTGGAGCGAAGCAGACGACCAGGACGAAGCGCGCGTGGTAGTGATCAGCGACACGCTCAACGACCGGTTGTTCGGCGGTGCCGACAGCACCGGCCGCACGCTGCTGTTGAACAGCGTGCCATTCCGCGTTATCGGCGTGCTCGCGCCATGGCGCGTCCTGCCGCGTATCTACGGGTCCTACTCGCCGATCGAATTCACCGATACCCATGAAGCCTACGTGCCGCTGGCCGCGGCCATCGATTCGGGCCTGCGCATAGCCGGTGCATCGCAATGCTGGAGCGGCAAGCTCACGCTTCCGCGGGATAACCAGCAAAAGAAAACGGCGCCGTGTGCCTGGCTGCAGATGTGGGTGCAACTGGATAGCGCGGCCAAGGTATCGGCCTACCGCGACTTCCTCGCGCACTATTCCTCGCAGCAGAATGCGCTGGGACGTTTCCAGCGACCGCCGAACATCCGTCTTCGCAACGTGTACCAGTGGCTGGACTACTACCAGGCAGTACCGGCGGAATCGCGCCTGCAAGCGTGGCTGTCCTTTGGCTTCTTGCTGGTCTGCCTGATCAATGCCACGGGCCTGATGCTGGCCAAGTTCATGCGCAGCACCGGCGCATTGGGGGTGCGGCGCGCGCTGGGCGCCTCGCGCCGTGCCGTATTCGCACAGCTGCTGGTCGAGGCGGGAATGATTGGCCTTGCCGGTGGACTGGGTGGCGTGCTGGTCGCCTACGGTGGCCTGTGGCTGGTGCGCTGCCAACCCGATGGCGATATCGACTACACCTCGCTGGCTTATATGGACATTCGCATGCTGATCGCCAGCTTTGTATTCGCCCTGATCGCCAGCTTGCTGGTCGGCCTGTTGCCGGCATGGCGCGCCTGCCAGGTGTCGCCTGCGCTGCAATTGAAAACGCAATGAGTCCAGCATGAACCTGCGGCCCATCCTTAGCGCGCTGC
This sequence comes from Dyella jejuensis, assembly GCF_044904675.1. Taxonomy (NCBI): domain Bacteria; kingdom Pseudomonadati; phylum Pseudomonadota; class Gammaproteobacteria; order Lysobacterales; family Rhodanobacteraceae; genus Dyella; species Dyella jejuensis. The sequence continues at coordinate 285,928 of NZ_JADIKJ010000002.1, forward strand.
TGCGCCATAAAGTAATCCTGACCTTGTTGATCCTGGTGATTGCGCTCAGTTGCGCCGTCGTCAGCAACAGCGTGTTCCTGATCGCGTTGCACTTGCAACGTTTGCACCTGCCCGCCGGCTTCGACGAAAACCGCTTGCTGGAAATCGATGCGGACAATCTGCTTGCGTCCGGCAGCGCGCAAGCCAGGGCGCACACGCGCGAAGCCTTGGCGGCATTGCGGCAGATTCCTGGCGTGCAAGCCGTGACCCTGAGCAACGTGGCGCCCCTGGATGCCACCGCATTCACGCCGGGATTCATTGCCTTGACCGCCAAGGATGCCGAATCCATGTCCGGCCCGATTGCCGACCTCTATGGCGGCGAGGGCTTTGCCCAGACCGTGGGACTGCGGCTGGTGGCTGGCCGCTGGCTGGATCCTGCCAGCTTTGTCGATTACGCAAACGTTTTCAAACCCGATGCCGCCGTCTCTCCTCCGGAGGCGCTGATCACGCAGGCCCTGGCGCAACGCATGTGGCCTGGGCAGAATCCGCTCGGCAAACAGTTCTATTTCCGCGCTGGCCACCCGCCGACAACGGTCGTGGGCGTAGTCAGGCATCTGGTGCGATCAGTGATCTTTACCGACGGCGGCAGCGATTACAGCGTGATCCTGCCGATGCGCGTCTGGCTGGACGATGGCGCCTACTATCTGATCCGTACAGATGCCGACCAGCGTGCCCGCGTATTGCATGCAGCGGTCGCCGCGTTGCACAAGCTCGATCCGCACGAGGCGATCATCGAGCAGCGACCGCTGGCGGATGCACGCACCGAGCAACTCGGCAAGGACCTGGCCATGGCCAGCATGCTGGGCGGCTTGTGCGTCGCGTTGCTGCTGGTCACCGGCCTGGGCATCGTCGGCTTGAGCAGCTACTGGGTGCAGCAGCGCCGCCGCCAGATTGGCGTGCGGCGAGCATTGGGCGCTACCCGCGCCGACATCCTGCGCCATTTCATGACCGAGAATTTCGTGCTTACCAGCCTTGGCGTCGCGCTGGGCATGGCGCTGGCGTATGGCTTGAGCATGTTGCTGATGCACTACTACGAATTGCCGCGCCTGCCGTGGTTTTATTTTCCGGCCAGCGCGCTGGCGCTCTGGGCGACCGGCCAGTTCGCCGTGCTGGTCCCGGCCCTGCGCGCCTCGGCCATTTCACCGGCGACAGCGGCGTCAGGTTGAAGCCGCGAAAACGGTGCACGCTTCACCGTGATCACGACGGCGATTTATCCAGGCGGATCATCAAAAAGCGGGTCAGATAACGATTAGCGCGACGCGCTTCGCTCTTTCTCGGCAAGGCGCCGGATTTTCACGTCGCCAGAACAATCCTCGCTTTACGTTCGCGCTGCTTCACGCGATCGATACGTCGATGGCGATGTGGGTAACCGCACGGTTTTTCCTCAGCTATTTTTTGATTGAACCCGAAACGCTTTTGCATGTGAGGCAGGCCATCTAGCGATGCTTGCCGGCTAGTTGTCCTGCAACCGTTGTCCAACTTTTGCAGAGGAGCAACACGATCATGTATTCGACACCCGTTTCGATTCCTTGCCACACCACCCTCTTCCACTTGAAACGAATCAAGGCTTGGGCCTGCACATCCGCCATTGCGATGGGCATGGCATTGAGCGCCACGCCATGCAGCACGCAGGCACAGACCCTTCCGGCACCCAATGCTGCGTTGCCGCTGCTCACTGCGCCGCTGGCGCAGCCGGTGTGGCTGTGCCTGCCGGGTGCGACAGGCAATCTGTGCCACCAGGACATCCACGGCAATCGCACCGACAGCGGCACACCCAGTTCCACCTATCCGCAAAGCGGCACCACGGTTCCGCTGAATGCCACCGTGGTCGACCCGGATGGAACCACCGCCACGCAAGGCCTTGCCGTTACCGCCAACCCGCCGGTCGATTGCTTCTACATCTATCCCACCGTCGATACGGTCGCCAATCCGTTATTGCAGATAGAAAACTTCCCTCCCAGTCCGCAAGACGCCGAGATGGCGACCACCTTGTCGCAGGTCGGCCGCCTGGAAAGCATCTGCCGCCTGTTCGTGCCGTTGTACCGGCAGGAGCCGCTGGGAACGCTGGCGATCCAGGACACGCTGGGTGGTCTCGAAACCTACAGCGGTCCGGGCTTCTACGATGTGCAGCAGGCGTTCCAGTATTACTGGAACAATCTCAACGCCGACCCGGTCACCGGCAAGCATCGTCCCTTCATCCTGCTTGGGCACTCGCAGGGCTCGAACGCGCTTGAGGCGATGATGCAAACCTACCTCGACGGCAATGCGAATCCCAACGCCGACGTTCGCCGTTACATGGTGAGCGCCGTGATCCTGGGCGGATTGGTGCAGGTACCGTATGGCAATCCGTATGGCAACGACAACAGCTCGACCTTCGCCACCCTGCCGCTGTGCCAGCGTTCCTCCACGGCGGAGACCATTCCGTATGGATGCGTGATCGCCTACTCGTCCTATCCGCCCGGCGGCCCGCAGAGCGGCAGCAAAAACCTGGCCGGCAACCTCACGGCCGGCGAGCAGATCGCCTGCAACAATCCGCAGGCCCTGCTGCAAGGAACCAGCCCGGGCACGAATACCGTGCTTAACGCCTACATGGGCACCGAAACACTGTTCGAAGGCAACAGTATCGATCCGAGCGGCCCGCTCCTGGTGACGCTGCTGACCACCGACCTTGGCGACACCACCTACCCCACCGGCTTCACCAACTACAACGACCCGGTCCATTGGTTGAGTGGCGAATGCGTGCAAACGGGCAACAGCCAGAACAACGTCACGTACCTGGAAGTGGACAACTACCAGGTTATCGAGAGCACCCAGAATATCGAAACAAAAACCAAAACCGCCATCGACGAACTGCTGGATAGCACCGGCATCGTTCCCGACCTGGGCCTGCACGTGGCCGATGCCAACCTCACCGAAGGTTCGCTGCTTCCCCTGTTGCAGCAGCAGACCGCCGCCTGGCAGGCCGCCAACCCCTGACCTGGCCGCTTACCACCTCCCCCTGCCGCGTGCAGGGGGAGCGTGGAGAGGCGGGACATGCGCTTGATGCCGAACACACGAAGCCGCGCCCTGGATTCCGGCACGCCAGAGCAGTGAAAAGCAAGCATCGGCGCACCGCAAAGGCGTGGCGAGGAACCACATCAAGCAAGCTGTCACATAACCCCGTATAATCCGCAGGTTAATCCCTACCGAAACCTGCGTGGCGGTCTTGCGGCCGGCCCAAGCCCTTTATCCATGTCCATCGAAAACCTGCGCAATATCGCCATCGTCGCCCACGTCGACCATGGCAAGACCACCCTCGTCGACCAGCTGCTGAAGCAATCGGGCACCCTTGCCGAGCGCACCGTGCTGGCCGATCGCGTGATGGACAGCAACGACCAGGAAAAGGAGCGCGGCATCACCATCCTGGCCAAGAACACCGCCATCAAATGGAAGGACAACCGCATCAACATCGTCGACACGCCAGGCCACGCCGACTTCGGCGGCGAGGTGGAGCGCGTGCTGTCGATGGTCGATTCGGTGCTGCTGCTGGTGGACGCGATGGACGGCCCGATGCCGCAGACCCGCTTCGTCACGCAGAAAGCGTTCGCGATGGGCTTTAAGCCGATCGTGGTGGTGAACAAGATCGACCGCCCCGGCGCACGGCCGGACTGGGTCGTGGAACAGGTGTGGGACCTGTTCGACCGCCTGGGCGCCACGCCCGAGCAGATGGACTTCCCGATCGTCTACGCCTCGGCGCTGAACGGCTACGCCAGCCTCGACCAGAACGTGCGCGAAGGCGACATGACCCCGCTGTACGAAGCGATCATGAAGCACGTGAGCAAGCCGGACGTCAATCCGGACGGTCCGTTCCAGATGCGCATCAGCCAGCTCGACTACAACAGCTTCGTCGGCCTGATCGGCATCGGCCGCATCCAGCGCGGCAAGGTGCGCAAGAACATGCAGGTCAGCATCGTCGACCGCGAAGGCAAGAAGCGCCAGGGCAAGGTGCTGCAGGTACTGGGCTTCATGGGCCTGGAGCGCATCGAGGTGGATGAGGCCGAGGCCGGCGACATCATCGCCATCTCCGGCGTGCAGGACCTGAGCATCTCCGACACCGTGTGCGCGCTGGACACCCCCGAAGCGCTGCCCGCGCTCACGGTGGACGAGCCGACCATCAGCATGACTTTCCAGGTCAACAATTCGCCGTTCGCCGGCAACAAGGACCTCAGCGGCGGCAAGTTCCTCACCAGCCGCCAGCTGCGCGATCGCCTCGAGCGCGAAACGCTGCACAACGTGGCGCTGAAGGTCGAGGAAGGCTCGGACGCCGACAAGTTCCTGGTCTCCGGCCGCGGCGAGCTGCATCTGTCGGTGCTGATCGAGAACATGCGCCGCGAAGGCTACGAATTGGCCGTGTCGCGTCCGGAAGTGATCATCAAGGAAATCGACGGCCAGAAGATGGAACCGATCGAACAGCTCGTCGTCGACGTGGAGGAAGTCCACCAGGGCGGCGTGATGGAAAAGCTCGGCATGCGCAAGGCGCAGCTGAAGAACATGGAACCGGACGGCAAGGGCCGCGTGCGCCTCGACTACATGATTCCGGCGCGCGGCCTGATCGGCTTCCAGAACGAATTCCGCACCCTGACCCAGGGCTCGGGCCTGCTGTTCCACGTCTTCGACCATTACGGCCCGAAGGAAGACGGTCCGATCGCCAAGCGCAAGAACGGCGTGATGATCGCCAACGCGGCCGGCACCACGCCCGCCTACTCGCTGGGGCCCTTGCAGGAACGCGGCAAGCTGTTCGCGGCCGAGGGCGACTCGGTGTACGAAGGCCAGCTCGTAGGCATCCACGCCAAGGACAACGACCTCACCGTCAATGCGATCAAGCCCAAGCCGCTGACCAACATGCGCGCGTCGGGCAAGGACGATGCGATCCAGCTGACCCCGGCGATCAAGTTTTCGCTGGAACAGGCCCTGGATTTCATCGACGACGACGAATTGGTGGAAATCACGCCGAAGGAAATCCGCCTGCGCAAGAAACATTTGACGGAAAACGATCGCAAGAAGGCTTCGCGCGGCGGTTGACCCTCGGCTGTCCGCGTTCCCGCAAGACAGCGGCCGGCCTGATGCCGGCGCTGTCTCCCTGTTCCGGCCAAGTCTTTCGTGACCGGATCTTCACACTCTCCCCCACACCCTCCAGCCGAAACTCCAGGCTGGCGCAGGCCGCCTAAAAGCGGCCAAATCACCAAGCAAATCATATTTTCGGCAACGCTTACTCAATAAATCTCTGCATCGCACGGGTTTTCGAGGTATAACGCTCGCCGATACTCCAGCAACCAAACCAGCAAATAGGCGCAATATGGCAACCGGTACAGTGAAGTGGTTCAACGATGCAAAAGGCTTTGGCTTTATCACCCCCGATGCGGGCGGCGAAGATCTCTTTGCCCATTTTAAGGAAATCCAGACCGGCACCGGTTTCAAGACCCTGGCCGAAGGCCAGAAAGTCAGCTACGAAGCCAAGCGTGGCGAGAAGGGCATGCAAGCTTCCAACATCAAGCCGCTTTAAGGCGGCCTGACGGAACCCGCCCTGCGAATCGCAGGCTGGCGTGTCATCCAGCCGACTCGCAGGGCGTGGAGAAGATCGAACGCATCGCGGCGCTTGCCGCGCTGCCTCCCGGGCGGGGAGCCCGCGGAACTACAACTGGCATCGCAGGCACTGACGCTGCCACGTCCAACGGCAGCAGACGGACTCGTGCAGCCTGCACATTACGTTTATTGCCGGTCCGGTATACAGCCCGGCAGCATCTCCGACGCAATCGCGACAGGGATCTCATTGCCTTTCATGATGAAACGCCACGATGCCGCGTCTGTCACGAGGTCCTGTTCTGCTACTGCTCGTCGCGCTGCCGTGGTTATCGCACGCCGACGATGCTCCGCTATTCGTACCCCAATGGCTGGGCGCGCAATATACCTTCGTCGACCAGCACCAATCGCGCGTGCGTTCGCCCTATAGCGGTCCGCTCAGCCTCGATCCGCGCGGCTCGACAGCGCGCTCGCATACCTTCGGCGCTTATTTCGGCATCCAGTTGCCGGTCCACTTGCAGTTCTATCTGGACGTGGAAATGTTCAAGGGCGAAGGCGTCAGCCAAGGCACCGGACTGGGCGGCCTCAGCAACGGCGACATCATCCGTTCCGGCGTCGCCAGCCTGGGCAAAGGACCCTACGTAGCGCGCAGCTACCTGCGCTGGACGCTCCCGCTGGGCGGCCAGACCACGCACCTCGATCGCCAGCAGGACCAGCTTCCCGGCGAGCAGGCCGACCGCCGCATCGAGGTGAAGGCCGGCCTGATGGCGGTCAACGACGACTTCGACAAGAACCGCTACGCCAACGCCACCCGCACGCAGTTCATGAATTGGTCGTTGTGGAATAACACCGCATGGGACTTCGCTTCCGATACGCGCGGCTATACCGATGGCGTAATGATCGCCTGGGTCATGCCTCGCTGGAGCCTGCGCTACGGCATCTACCGCATGCCCGACGAAGCCAACGGTCAACGCCTGATCGAATCGCTGGGTGAGTCGAGCGGCCAGCAACTCGAACTGACGCTGCAGCCGCATCCGGATGGCTGGGCGCTGCGTTTGCTTGGTTTCTACAACAAGGGAAACATGGGCATCTACCAGCAAGCGATCACCATTGCCGAGTACACCGGACAAACGCCCGATATCCATGCCGACGATGCGCCCGGCCGCCACAAATTCGGTGTCGGCATCAATGGCGAACTGCCCGTGGCGGACAACGGCGACACGGGTTTCTTCATGCGCGCGGGCTGGAACGACGGCCACACCGAATCCTTCATTTTCACCGAAGTCGATCGCCTGCTCAGCGGTGGATTCCAGTTATCCGGCGCGCATTGGAACCGTTCCGACGATCGCCTCGGCGTGGGCGTCGCCATCGATGGACTCTCCCGCATCCACAGCGAATACCTCGCCATGGGCGGCGACGGCTTCCTGCTGGGCGATGGCGCGTTGCGCTATGGCCCGGAACAGATCGCCGAGGTCTACTACAGCATCGCGGTGATCCATCACCTCACCCTCAGCCCGGACCTGCAATTCATCCGCAATCCGGGCTACAACCGCGACCGCGGTCCGGCGCGATTTGCAGGGTTGCGCGCGCACGTCGAGTTCTAGGCTACGGCGCATAACTGCGTCCCGATCACCGTACAGGCAGACCGGGTGATTGCAGCATGGATTGGCGTGATAGCCCTGAGTTGCGCGTCGCTCCGCGTTCCTGCGTTCCGATCCAAATAATTTTAACCTTCCAAGCGATCACTGCTGCGGATCGATCCCGCGTTGATCCGGTGCATATCCAAGACCAGCAATTCATTGCGGCCATGTCGGAACCAGGATGCGGGGCAGTACAGCCGTTGCTGCGGACCGATGCGCCAGTAGCGGCCGAGCAGCTGGCCGTTTACCCACAGGTAGCCCTTGTCCCATGCGCTCATGTCCAGATAGCAATCGCCCAGCCGGTCAAGCACCACCTCGGCTTTGAAGAACAGGCCGGGACGAAGCGCCGACTTGTCCACCAGCGGACGGAGCCCGGCGATATAGGCATCGTCCAGCGGCAGGCTGTGCGCTTGCCAGTCGCGGAGCGCGTCGCCGTCGAGTGTCACCTCGCCGACGATGCCCTTGAAATCGTACATCGCCTGGCCGTAGCCGACGTGGCCGAAGCTGTCGACCAGGATGTCCAGCAGCGCGCCCGCACCGTTCGCCGGCGCTGGAATATCCACATGCTGGGTGACGTGCAGGCCGGGCTTGTTTACCCGCGACAGATAATCCAGGTACCGGCCGGCGCTGAACACCGTACCGTAATCGCGCAAGCCCTCGATATGCAGCATGCCGCCGGTAGACAGCGTTTTTCGATACAGCACCATGCCGTGGTCCTGCGCGAACAGCATTTCATTGGGATCGGGTTTACCGACCTGTTTGGCGGGCGGCAGGTTGTCCCAGATCGAAGCGAACGGTGTTGCTGTCACCTCGGCAAAAGTGATCGTAGGCGGTGCTGCCGGCGGCGTCGGTATGGCATGCGGCACGCGCGCGGCGATCAGCGCGCGGAAAGCGTAGTAATCCGGCGTGGCCGCGCCGCGCTCGTTGATCGGCGCGCCGTAGTCGTAGCTGGTGATCACCGGTTCGAAACCGGAGTAATCGTTGTGCGCGTTGGCCCCGGCCGTGAAACCGAAATTGGTGCCGCCATGCACGACATAAAGATTGAACGAACGGTCCTGCGCCAGCAGCTGGCGCAAGGTCGCGGCGTAATCGCCGCGCTGGAAATCCGGATCGCCCCAGTGCGTAAGCCAGCCGGGATACCCTTCGCCCACCCAGACCGGCGCCTCGCCGGCGATCGCCTGGGCGGCGACGAAATCGGTGTCGCCGTCCAGGCCCAGCGCCGCACCCGACACATAGGTTTTCGCCTGCTGGAGCTGTGTCAAGCCATCGGAAATCGAAAACGGTCCATCGATGCCGTGCGCCTGCCACATCGCGCGCAGGCGCAGCAGGTAATCCAGGTCATGGCCGAACGAAGCGTATTCGTTCTCGATCTGCACCATCAGGATCGGACCGCCGCGACTGGCCATCAGCGGCGCCAGTTTCGGGCCGATCGCATCCATATAACGCTGCACCGCCTGCATATAGCGCGCATCGTCCTTGGTGCGCACGCGGATGCTGGGATCGCGCAGCAGATACGGCGGCAAGCCGCCCATATCCCATTCGGCACAGACATAAGGACCGGGGCGCAGGTACACCCACATGCCTTCTCGCCGACATAGCTCGATGAAGTGCACGAAATTCCGGCGACCGCCAAGGAGGTCGAACACGCCCGGCTCGCTTTCCAGGAAATTCCACATCAGGTAGACGGCGATGGTATTGAGCCCCATCGCCTTGGCCATGCGGATGCGATGCGACCAATATTCGGCGGGAATGCGCGCGGGATGCATTTCGCCGCTGCGAATCTGGAACGGCAGGCCATCAAGCAGGAAATGCTGCGCGGAAAGCTCGAACCGATGCGGACGGCCATCCGCCTCGCGTTCGACGAAACCGCTTTTGGCGCGCGGAGCGGCGACGATGCGCCCGCTCAAGGCAGCCAGTGGCGTCAGCGCGCTCAAGCGCAAAAAATCCCGTCGCAGCATCATGGCTCCTTGGCAGTGCGGAAAGATGGCCGGTTGGCATGCCGCCGTCGCGCCGCCGTATATGCACGCGCCACAGGCCGGCGAAGGATGAAGGTTGTCATGCTGTCATGAATCATTGTCGTCATTCCGACGCGGCCCTGTTTCAAGCAAGCCGCGCCAACCGGATCCACGCGGCGCTTGCGCGCGGCAAGCTGATGCGACAGCTGCCATGCGGATCGACAGCTATGGCGCAGCCGGCCCCAGCGTTATCCGAGCCCTCCCAGACAATATCGCGCCGACTGTCCAGCGCTGGCGCCGACAAGCGCATGAGCCGGCCTGCGCCGAAACCCTGCAAGCCGCTTACAACCATCGACGCATCGCGCGAGACGTCCTTATTAATCAGCGCCACGTGCAAGGTGTCCTCGCGCAACGCCGCATAAGCCGTCAAATTGGCGCCGCCTTCATCAAGCTGGCCCGGCACCATCCGCGCGCCGGCGAACTGCTGCGCCAGCAACATGCCGTAGTACAACGGCCGTGGCTGGAAGCCGAGTCCGACATTGCCGGCGATCGCCGAGTAACGCGACGTGACCGCATCGCGGCGAGCGGACGGATCGGCCGTCGAGGCCGCGGTGTCCGTCCCCTGCCCCAGCGAAGCTTCGACGGATGCCAGCGTGCCGCCATGGAAATGGATCCCGGCCACGCCCCGTTGCGCCAGCGCGAGCATGAAATCCGCGCCCCACAGGGCCGAGGCGAAGACGTTGCTGACGCCATCGCGGCCGCCGGAATAATAGGAATTGGCTTCGCTGAGCCGGAACGGCAAGTGCACGGCCTCCGCCGTGCGCATGATCTGCTCCACTTGCGCATAGAACGCGGCGTCGCTGGCGAGCAGGTTCGCTATCGAACCGTTCGGCGCGCCATCACGGTAGTAATGCCGGCTGAGAAAGACGTTCTCCGCCGCATGCCGCTTGGCGTAGTCGATCACCCAGTCGGTATTGGCACCAGTGTCGGGACCGCCGATCGGCACCCCTGCCGCATGGATCGCGCTGGCGTAAGGCATCCACGCGGCATCGAACGCGGCGTAATCCTTTTCGTAATTGTTGGCCTCGTTGCCGATCTGCACCGCCAGCAACGCATCACCGACAATCCGCTGCACCGCGCGCGACAGTTCCAGGCCCAGCGCCGGCACGCCGATCTTGAGGTTGACGCCGAAGATCAGCTTCCAGCCGGTAGCGCGCAGGAAACCGGCCAGCGCGTGCAGCGCTTGCGGATGCAAGACGAACGTGCGCTGCGGGCCGTTCCTGTTGGAATGCTGCACCGGCAGCGCACCGCGATAGCCGCTCCAAACCGTGTAGTCGCTGGTATTGCCGCCAATCCGCAATACGCCGTGCGGACTCAGCTGGCGGAACAACTGCACCAGCGCATGGTTGTCCTTGGAAAAAAAAGCCGGATCGGCCAGCTGCAAGGTTTCATAGCTGAGCCCGGCCAGTGTTTCGCTGACTGGGCGTCCTGCTTGCTCCCGTTGCAGGACAAACGACGCCTGGGCCGGCCCGCCGGGCCATCGCTCCCGTGCAGCGGCCGCGTGCGCGAAGGAACCTGCTATCGGCAGCAGCGCCGCGGCTTTCAAGAGTTTGCGTCGTGACGGATCGAACATGCAGTACTCCGGCCTTGCCAACTGCGCCTGCCGCAACCTGCGACAGGCGCGCTCGCTACGTGTTACGGATGTGGCGTCAATTCCAGCGTCAACACCTCGAACGGCGCCAGCCGCACCGTGCTCGTATCGTTGGCGTCCAACTGCGCGGGCACACCGTTGCCGCCGCTGTTCCATACGTCGCGCACCATGAATTTGCTGGCCGCCCCTGGCGGCAGTTCCAATTGGCGTTGCAGGTCGATCACCGCCGATTGCGGCTTCGCATCCGGATTGCGCAAGGTGATGATCGCCTTGCGTGGCGACCACGCGGCCCAGCCATAGACGTCCAGCCGCCCCGGATCGCCACCGATCCAGTGTGTATCGCGCAGTACATCGGCGTTCGCGCGCGACCATTTGGCCGCGTCCGCCAGCGTGTCCCAATCGGCCTTGCTTAGCAGCGAAGGCGTGATGTACATCTCCTGCAATTGCGTGCCGGTGGCGAAGTAGGAATGCACTTCGTTGGCGAAATCATGGCCTGGATCGGTGTTGAGTCGTTTGTTCTGCTGCGCGTAAATGATGCCGTGGAGCATCAGCGAGTTGAGCGGGAACAGCGGCCCCTGGATCACGATGTTCTCGTAGGTCTGCTGGTCGCGGTAAGTGATCCATTGTTCGCGCTCGGTACCTACGCCGGCGTGCCAATCGTCCTCGCCGCCGCGCCAGATCGAATCGGCGTAGCGCAGCCAGAACGGCGAAGCCCAGGTGCCGGTGGTGAGATTGATGTAGATATCCGGCCTGGCTTTGCGGATGTCTTCGATCAGCTGGATCGCCGCGGCAAAATCGCTGGTGAAGCGGCTGCCGGGAAATACGCTGCTGACGTTGCCGGTCCCGTCGAACTTGAACTGGTTGATGCCGTCCTTGTCGAGCAGTTCCATCACGGCGTCATGGAAGCGCTGGTAATACTTGGGCCCCGACAGGGCGAAGCCGCCGTCGATGATCTCGTAGCCGGCCGCCTTGCCGTGGCTGATCCGCTCCTGCTTGGGCGGGCCGTAACCGCCCCACGGCGACAGCCACACGCCGGGCGCGGCGCCGTACTTGGCCGCCGCCTGGCGCAACGGCACGAAGCCATGCGGGAAATCCTTGCTGAAATGCCAGCTGCCGCTGCGATCGTCCCAACCGTCGTCGAACAGGAACGAATCCAGCTTCACACCGCGCTTTACGTGCAGTTCCTGGCCGAAGGTATTGATGCGATCCAGCGCTTCGGCTTCGGTATAGGGCGTGAAATAGCCGATGTCGTACCAGGAGTTGTAATGCAGGAACGGTCGATAAGGATGCGCCCGCTCGCGTTCGATATAAGCGGCGAAGTCGCGCCGCAATTGATTGCCGTGAGTAACACCCACGACTGCCGAGTAGGTGATCGATTGCCCTTTGGACAGCGGCAGGCCTTCATCCATCCACAAATAGACGTGCTGGCCGCGCACCTCGCTGCTGGATAGCGGCTGCTCGAAACCGAAATAATCATTGCCGGCCACCACCGGCGAGCCTTGCACCGTGCCCAGTACTTCGGCATGGTCGGCCTTCAGCTGCAACAAGTCCACGCGCGAAATATCCTGGTCCTGCTTCAGTGCCGTCACGGTAACAACTTCGCGCAAATAATCGCTGCCTTCGCGCTGCAGCCATTCCCAATCCACCCGAACACGGCCGTTCGCATCGCCAAAACTCGCCTTGACGGCGCGTCCCGGCAGTCGCTCGGCAGCGCGCGATGCGGCCGGATTGGCCTCAAGCGTGATCTCGCTGACCGGTCCAAGCCGTTTGAGCTGCGAAGCATCCAGCTTCTCGCCGTTGCGGAATGTCAGGGCGAATGGCGACGTTACCGCGATATCGCGCTGATTGACGTGATCGGTCAACATCACGGCATTGAGGTGACCGTCGTTCCATTGCCAGCGCGCGGAGATCGCTGCACTGCCGAACGTATCGAACGCGGCAGTCGCGGTCGCGGACGATGGCGAAACCGCCAGCGCGCTGCCAGCCAATGCGGCAGCCAGTGCAAGGACAGCGAGCGGGCGCCGCACAGCCAGGTAATGATGAGAAAAGCGTTGCAGGGAATTGCGCATATCGATCCAGTCTCTCGGGCTGGACCTCGCAGCCGGCGGCCACGAGGTCGTGAAGCGGGTCAGTAGTCGTAAGTCACGCCGAAACGGACATAGCGTGGCTGCTGCAGCAACATCGGCGTTCCGTATTGCGGGTTGGGAGCCGCCGGCAAGGTGCTCATGTTGTATTCGGGATACTCATTGAGCGCCGCCTGGCCGTTGAACACATTCACCACATCCAGGCTGAAACCCAGTTTGTGTCCGGCGAAAGCGGGGCGATAGCGAACGCCCAGGTCGAGCTGCTTCATCCACGGCAGGCGGCCGGCCGCGCCGGGCGGGGACGGCTGGCCGTTGCACCACTGGTAGGAAGAACCGTAGCCAACCGGATCGGTCTGGTTCGGACCGTAAAGGCCAAGGCAGTACCTGGGTCCGCCCGAGACCAGGGTCAGGTTTGCCGATACCTGCCATTCGGGCGTCAACTGGTAGTAACCATAGGCTTTGAGCTGGTGCGTGTGGTCTTCGCCTTGCGGACCGATGCCGTATTCCATCAACTGCGGAAAATCCCAGTAGGTATTCTGGGTTTCGGCCAGCGCCATGATGTTGGTCTGCCCCATGCCCTCGTTGTTGCCATAGCTGCGCGAGAACACGTAATCGACCTTGCCGTACCAGCGCCCGTCGAAGGGATGCTCCAGGAATCCTTCGAGGCCGTAGTACTTGCGCACCATCGTCGGGAAGCCCATTTCCGCGTTGGTCAGCGTCACGTTATGGAACGCGCCGGTGGGGTCCTGCACCGCAAACGTGTTCGCCTGCCCAGGATTGATGTAATAGCAACTGGCATTGTTGACATCGTCGATGCCCATCGACGCGGCCTTGTTGATCACCGCCTGGATATCGCAGTAATCGTCGATGTCGTGGCGCAGGATGCGCCGGGTGAATTTCGCCCCGTAAATCCACGACGGCCCCAACGTCTTGGTGAAGCCAAGGATGAATTCGTCCTGGTCCTCGGCCTTGAGGTTTTGCACGGTGATCGTGCGCGGATCGGGCGTCTGCCCGAAGGCATTGTTGGCCGATACCGGACTGGATACCTGGGTCAGCCCGGTCGGCGTGCCGTCGGCGGCGATGCCGCTGTAGGTGTAGTACTGCTGCGTGCTGATGTAACCGTTGGCCGGACCGCCCGGCGCCAGTGGCGTGCCGAGGTAATAGCGGCCCGCGTTGCCGTACACCTTGAAGCTGCCATCGCCGTTGACGTCCCAGCTGAAGCCCAGCCGTGGCGCCCATTGCGGCTTGGTCTGCGCCATGTACGACTGGCCCGCCGCGTTGTAGTTGGCAAAGCCGTCGTCGCGCAAGCCCAGCGAGACCAGCCAGCGATCGCTGACCTGCCACTGATCTTCGATGTATTCCGCGCGCTGTTTGGTCAGCAGGTTCGCGCCGCCGATAAAGATATTTTTGCTGACGTAGTAGCCCGAGCCGCCATTGGGATAATTGGCCAGCGCACCAACGCCCAGGGCCGGAACCAGCGCTACCGTCGGATCGGGCGTATAGCCGTAGTTCCATACATAGCCCGGCCCGGATGACGTGTCGCCCTGGTCATAGGCGGCGGACGTGAGATTGTCGATGCCGGCAGTGATCGTGTGATCGCCGAGTACATAGCTCAGGCTGACGCGCAGATTGCTGGTGAGATAGTGCGGGTTGTACAGGGAGCTGACCGTCTGGATGCCGTTGTTCGGCACGCCACCGTTGTACGTCGGGTTCTGGTACGTGGATCCTTCGATATACGTGGCGCTGGGATCGTAGTTCACCGGAACGCTGTAATTGAAGGTCTTCATCTTGCCGTACAAGGCGGTGAAGGTGAGGTCGTCGGTGATGTAGCTGGTGAACTTGGCCGACAACATGTCGCCGCCGCTCTTGGTGTCGTTGGCGTAGCCCTTGAACGTGGTTTCCTGCAGGGTGTTGTAGTCGTAGTTATAGATCGACCCCATGCCCTCCTGCTTGCTGGAAGCCCCGGTCAGCTCCAGCAGGTTCTTGTCGGTAATGTTCCAGTTGATCTTGGCGTACCACTTGGGCAGGCGGGTCTTGAAATTCTCCGCCGTGCCCGGATTGGGATTGGTAGCCGATCCGCCGGTCACGCTGTTGACGGCTTGCCCGCCCTGGTCGCTCATTTCCGCCGACACGAAGAAAAACAGCTTGTCCTTGATGATCGGGCCGCCAACGTAGGCATCGTAGACGGACGTCCAATGCTCGTCCTTGCTGTTGGGATCGAACAGGCGGCCGGCCACCGGGACAGGCGGCAGGCCGTTCGCGTAATAGGTGTCGTCCTGGCTGGCACGCAGCCCATCCGGCTCGTACAGCATCTGGCCGCCGAAATGCCATTCGTTGGTGCCGCTCTTGCCGATCATGTTGAGCACGCCGCCATCGGAGCGGCCGTACTGGGCACTGTATCCGCCGGTATAGACCTCTTCCTGGTCGATCGATGCGTAAGGCAGCGTGATGCCGCCCTGGCCGAGATAGGGATCGGTCGTGTTGAAACCATTGATGTAGTAAGCGTTCTCTTCCACCGACGAACCACCAAAGCTGACCAGCGGCACGCCCGTGGTACTGACGAAACCACCGCTGTCGCCTACCGCGCCAGGGGCAAGCAATGCGGCCGCTTCCGCCGTGCGCGCCAGCGGCAACGCGGCCAGTTGCTGGGCGGTGATCACGGTGCGCGAATCCACCGAGCTGACATCGATCGGCGGCGAGCTGTTGGCCGACACCGTCACGCCCGAGAGCTCCTTGGCCGCTACCGGCGCGGAGAACGAAACGTTGACGCCCACGCCCACGCGCAAGCTCACGTTGTCGTGCGTCTGCAACGTGGCGCCGTGGCGCCGCAATGACACGGTATAAGTACCTACCGGCAGTTGCGTGGCGTTATAGCGGCCTTCCTTGTCGATCGCGATCTCGCGCGTCACGCCCGTCGTGCTGCGGATGAGCACGCTCAAATCCTGTTCGGGCGGAACCTGGCCGTAAATATTGCCGGTAGTCGATTGACCGTATGCGCCAGCCGCCATCAGCAGCGAGCCGATGGCGACCACCAGACCTTTGTGCTTCAACAACCCTTTGCATGTCATGGACTCACCCCTTTCCGAGTAACGTATGTTTGAAAGCCGGCCAAGGCGGCCGTCGCTGTACCCGCAAGTCCCTTCAATGCGCGATGGCCGCAGCGGTCATCGCGATCGTGAGACGGTGTCGCCGGCTCCCCGCCAGCAACCGCACGCAAACCCTGCAACGCGGGCCCCGTGCGCTTGACCGTCCTTACCGCCGACCGGACTTGTGCTACCTGCCCGGCCGTCCCTCCTGCCGGCTCGTTCAATCGGTGACACTCGCCGGTCATTGCACGACCCTCCCGCCGCACATTCGTTGCAAACGAAACGAGCGGCACGCTGATCGTTATCGGCATGCCGCGCATCCCGCTCATCAGAAGCGCTGCTGGTAACGCATGTAGACGAAGCGGCCCAGGTCATACGACGGGTTGAAATCGAACGGCGTATCGCCGCTCTGGTAACCGCCGTACACGTTGGGGCTCACGCGATTGAAAATGTCGTTCGCGCCCAACGAAAAAGTGGCGTTCCAAGGTGCGTTCCAATACACCTGTACGTCGTTGAAGGTGATCGACGGAATCTGCGTCTGCGGCATCGGACCCACGCCCGGCGCGTAGTAATTGGGCAGCGTGCAGGGGAACGGCGTGGGACCGTTCGACGGATCCAGCGCACAATCCACCTTGTAGGGGGAGAAATAGCGCGCCGTCCAACTGGCACCGAAGTCATGCCAGCTCCAGCTCAAGGTGAGGTTGTTGCGCAGGCGCCAGGAGGTGTAATAGTTCTGTGTGTTGCCCGCCATGTAGATAATGTTCGAGCCGATCGTCGGCAGCATGTTGAAGGCAGTGATGTAGGTGCCGTTCATGCCCAGCTTGAACTTGCCCAGGCGCGTTTCCGGGAAGCGGTAGTTGAACGAGAAATCGTAGCCGCGCTCCTTCAGCCAGCCGGCGTTGGTTTCCAGGTTCAGCATGTCGTAGATCTGGCCGGTGCCCGGATCGCGCTTGAACTGGCCGCATGCCGATTGGATGCTGTACTGGTAGCAATCGGCCAACAGCTGGTCGTTGCTGATATTGGTGATCAGGTTGCGGATGTTGTAGCTCCACCAGTCGACGGTGGCGTCGAAACCCGGCAGCCACGACGGGCTATAGACGATGCCGATGTCGCCGTTGTAAGAGGTTTCCGGTTTCAGGTTCGCATTGCCGCCAGTGAAGTTCGTGTTCGGCTGCGCGCCTTCGCCATCGGGCGTGGTAATGGGAAGGCCGGTGTTGTCGGTCTGGCGGAAATTGGCGGGCACGCCCTGGAGGCCGCCGTAGCCGCTCAGGCAGCGCTGCGCCACCAGGCTGCTCTGGCCATAGGCGGAGGGGCCGTACACGGCATCGCATGGATCGGTGAAGGTGCCGGCCGGATAGCGCCCCTGGTACAGGTCGTTCACGGTGGGCGCGCGGAAACCGGTGCCATAGCTGGCGCGTACCAGCACATCGTTGATCGGCTTCCAGGTCAGCTTGAACGAGCTGTTGGTGGTGCTGCCGAAGTTGCTGTAATGCGAATAGCGGGTCGCCACGTCCAGGCTCAGCGCCTGCGCGCCCGGCAGATCTTTCAGCAACGGCGCGTTGATCTCGGCGTAAGCCTCGTTGAGATCGTAGCCGCCACTGTTGGGACCGACGCCGCCGTCGGTGGAATAGCCCGCGTAGGCGAACGGATCGGGCGAGTCGTAGCCGGATTCGTCGCGATGCGTCACGCCGGTGGAGAAAGTGAAATCGCCGCCCGGCAGCTCGAACAGGTCGCCGCCGAAATCCGCCGCCCAGGCGCGCTCGTCGCTGCCGTAATGCTCGACGCTGTTGATCGAGATGTAGTTGAGCATCTTCGAAGTGAGCGGCGCCAGCGGATTGATCGGCACGCATCCGCCGATCACGTGGCCGGGCGTGCCGCAGACCACCGAGCCGTTCTGCATAAAGGACGGCCCCAGCGCGTTGGCGACGTTGATCAGGTTGAAGTAACCCGTGCGCGTGTTCACGCCGCTGATCTTGCTGTCGTACATATACACGTCCCAGTTGAACTGGTGCTCGCCCAGGCCGAACACGCCGTCGAGGCCGAAGCTGTAGCGATAGTTCTTGGGATCGTTGTAGCTGTTGTAGCTTTCGTCGGTGATGCGCTGCGCAATCTTCAGGCCTTGCACGCCATATAGCGGGTTGTAGTAGCTGTATGGAGACAGCAGCGACGGATAGGCCGCGTTCGAGCCCATGCCCGAGTAGAACAACGGCGCACCGGACTTGGCATATTCGTAGTCCGCGTTATAGCCGTAGTTGAACTTGAAAGTGATGTTGTCGGTGATCTTGTAGTGCGCGTCGAGGTACAGGTTCTTGGTCTTGTCCTCGGTCAGCAACATGGTCTGGCGATTGGCGTTGTTGTTGTAGTTCTGGTCGCCAGGATTGACCACGTCGCCATTCGCGCCATACGTGGGCTGCACGAACGGGTGGTAATCGGCGAGGTTCATCGGATTGCCGCCCTGGTTCAGCACCAGCGGGCGCGGACTGCCATCGGCATAAGTGGAACCGGGCGCATTGAGGATCATCGGCTGCGTGCCGTATTCGCTCAAACCGTAGTACGGATGCTGCGCGGTATACGGATAAGCCGAGAAGCTGCGGTCGTTTGCCCACACCGCGCCCTGGTTCTGGTATGACGCGCTCAGGATGACGCCGCCCTTGTCGGTGCTCTTGCCGAAGGTGACGCTGTTCTGGGTCTGGCGTCCATCCGCATGCGGCATGTACTGGCCATCGTAGGTATCGAGCTGCACGCCATTGAAATTTTTCTTGGTGATGATGTTCACCACGCCGGCAATGGCATCGGAGCCGTATACCGCCGAAGCGCCGGTGGCGAGCACGTCGATGTGATCGACGATCGCGGTGGGGATCACATTGATGTTGGTGTAGCCGCCGTGCGCCGCACCGATGCGCTGGCCATCCACCAGTACCAGCGTGCGCATCGCGCCGAGCCCGCGCAAATCGATGAAGCTGCCGCCCTGGTTGGGGCCAAGGTCGCCGGGCGCGGAACGGCTCAGATCCGGCGGCGACATCGACGAGACGTTTTGCAGCAACTGGCCGACGGTAGCGAAGCCTTGCTTCTGGATATCCTGCGCAGTGATCGTCACCACCGGCTGCGCCGCTTCCACGTCCACGCTGCGGATGTTCGAGCCGGTTACGGTGACCGCCTGCAGGCTTACGGCTTTCTTGCTCGAAGGCGGCGCGGTGTCGCCGGACTGGCCGGTCTGCGCAGCGCCGCCCGCAACGGTAGCCGGCGTGCTGCCGGATGCGCTCTGCGCCATGGCTGCGCCAACGCAGGACAGGCTCGCCAGCGCCATCGTCACTTGCAGTGCGAGGTATTTTTTTCGGCAAGCCGAACCCGCCATGCCGCGCGTCGCTGCGCGGCAAGTCATGTATTTCGCAAACATCAGAACCGTTCCTCCCGTGCTGTGATGTCGCCTCGCGTGATCGCTCGCGCGTGCGAACTTCGTTGTCCAGGCGAAAGCTCCCCTTACGCTCCGGACCGCTTTTTTATTGCTCCGCGCTACGTCACCGCGCTGGCAAGCTCTGTGTCGTTGCCGGCTGTTGCACCCGGCGCACGACTACCTGCGGCAGCAATGCGTCCACGCTGCCACGTTCCGCAAAACCGGTTTCTTGCGACTGCGCGTTGGCGACACCGCACGCCACGCCAAGCCGCAAAGCATGTTCGAGCGGCATATGCCTGCGTATCGCCACGGCCATGCCGGCGAGAAAGCAATCGCCCGAGCCGACCGTATTGCGCACTTGCGTGGGTTCGAGCGATGCGTGCCAGATGCCGGTATCGTCGGCGGCAAGGGCGCCCAGTTCGCCCATCGTCACCACGGGCATGGCGATGCCTTGCCGGTGCAAGGCAAGCACCGCCGCCTGCGCCGCCTCGAGGTTGATCACTGGATGGCCGACCAGCTCGCTGATCTCGTCTCGGTTGGGCTTGAGCATGAAAGGTTTCGTGCCCGCCGCATGACGCATGGCCTCGCCGCTGGCATCGACCAGGCAGCGCTTGCCAAGGCCCTTTACGTAATCGGCCAGTTCCGCATACGTCGTGACCGGAAAGCCGCGCGGCAGACTGCCGGACAGGATCACCAACTCGCTTTCGTCCGCGCCGCGGCGGAAATCCAACAGCAGCGCATCGCATTCGGCCTGGCTCAGCAACGGGCCCTGCCCCAATATTTCCGTCATGCCGCCACCGGCCTCCTGCAAGGCCATGCAGTGGCGCAATTCGCCGGCGATTTCCACGCCATGGAACAATACGCCGCGTTCACTCATGCGGCGGCAAACCAAGTTGCGATGCACCGCGTCGACCAAGCCGACCAACTGCACGCGCTCGCCGAGCGCGGCAACGGTTTGTGCCACGTGCACGCCCTTGCCGCCGGGATAGACCTGCTCCTCGCGCACGCGATGGACTTCGCCGGGCTTCAACGCATCGAGATGGATGAAGCGGTCGATGGCGGTGTTGAATCCGGCGACGGTGATCATGGCGTTCCCGTGATCAGCGCAAGCGCTTCGTTCGCGCTCGCCTGCCGCGTCGTCCCGCCGACTCCGCGCGTGGACAGGCTGCCGCAGGCACTGCCCCAGCGCATGCACTCCAGCCACGGCATCTCGCGCAACCAGGCATGCAGGAATCCGGCATCGAAGGAATCGCCGGCACCGGTGCTATCGATCGCCTCGACCGGGTAGGCGGGCAGATCCAGCCGTTGCCCTTCGTGCAGGCTGCTGCAGCCCTGGCTTCCGCGCTTGACGATCGTGCGCGTGCGCCCGTTTTGCACGGCGACCAGGGCCTGGCGCAGATCGCTGCAACCGGTGATGGCCTGCAGTTCCTGTTCGTTGGGCAGGAAGATATCGACCGCGCGCAAGGTATCGAGCAAGTCGTTTTCCCAACGCTGGTCGGGATCGAAACCGGGATCGAGCGAGGTGCTCAGGCCGGCCGCGGTCGCGCGCGCGAACAATTGCCGGCACCCCGGGCGCAAGCCTTTTTGCAGGTAATAGGACGACACGTGCAGGTGGTCGGCCGCTTGCAGCCAGCTATCTTCGATCTCTCCGGCACGCAGTTCGGCCATCGCGCCGGGAAACGTCACCAGGCTACGGTCCTGCGGTGTGGAGAGCGACGCGGTCACGCCCGTGCGCAGCGATGGGTCCGGCCGCAGCGAGGCGGTATCGATGTCCGCTTCCTGCAGCGCCCGCAGACAGAATTTGCCCGATGCATCCGTGCCCAGCCGTCCATGGAACGCGACCCGGTTGCCCAGGCGCGCCAGGCCCATGGCGCAGATCATCGAGGAGCTGCCGGGCGTCATCAGGAAATCGTCCGCCAGCACTTCGTTGCCCGGCGTGGGCAGCGCGTGGCAACCCTTGAATACGAAATCGACGTTGATCTCGCCCACGACCAGTATCCGCGCAGGCTGTTCGGGCGTGGTCACGGCGCGGCTCCATGAATCGCGAAATCCTCGACCACGCGCGTAAGCACGCCTTCGGAAGGCGCATCCGGCTTGCCGCCAAGGTGCAGGCAACGGAAGAACGCCAGCAACTGCGTGACCACCACTCCCGCCAGCACCGTCGGCATTTCGGTATCGGAGGCGCTCAGGTCTATCGCAACATCCCCGGCACCCAGCACATCGGCCGGAATGTCATGGCCTGCTACCAGCTGGGCCATGCCCAGCTGCTTGCGCGACAGTTCGCGCAGCAGATCGCATTCGTAGCGGCGCACAGCCGGATCGGACGAAAGCAGCGCCACCACCAGCGTCTGCGGATGGATGAAGGACATCGGGCCATGGCGCAGGCCAAGGAACGTTTCAGCCAGGGTGATGACCTTGCCGCCGGTCATCTCCAGCATCTTCAGCGCACCTTCGCGCGCCGCGCCGAAGGCCGCGCCGCTGCCCAGATAGACGGCCGAGGTGACGTCGCGCTGTGCCAACGCGGCGATGGCGTCGGATTGCGCATCGAAAATGCGCTGCGCATCCGCTCCCGCGCGGCGCACCGCGTCGGCGTCTTCCGCCGCGTGCGCGTGTTGCAGCAAGGCGGTACCGCCCAGCAACAGATTGGTGAAGCTGCTGGTCATCACCAGGCTGCGGTCGTTGGTGCGCTCGTCCAGCACCAAGGCGGTGACGCGCGGCTCGTTGCGGTAGTGGGTGGCGAGCTTGCCGTGCGCATTGCAGGTGATCACCAGGTGCCGCCACGCCGGCGCCTCGGCCAGCAGGGCATTCACCACGCTGGCGCTTTCCGGGCTATCTCCCGACCGCGCCACCGAAATCAGCAGCCCAGGTCCGGGTGGCAGTACGCTGCGCCAATGGGTAAGCAAGGTACCGGCGGCGATCGCCTGCACCGGCACGCGCAGCCCCGCCTGCAAGATCGGCGCCAGGCATTCGCCGATGTAGATCGAGCTGCCCGAACCGGTCAGCACGATGTGGGTGGGTAGCGGATCGAGTGCGCCGGCCAATGGCTGTTGCACCACCGCGCTCCGTAACCAATCGAAAGTAGCTTGCCAGGTCGCCGGCTGCTGCAGGATTTCGCGCAAGGTATCGGCATATCCGCCCGCCTGTTGGGCTTCGTCCGGCGCCGCATGCAAGCTCGCCAGCAAGGTCTCGCCTTTCGTTTTCTTATGAAGTATTGACATTTTGCTCGATTCGCTCGAATGTGAAACCATCCGATGACGCTCCCAGAGTATTCGAAATGAAAGATCAGTTACAACACCTTTCAAAATCTTCCGAAAAGTTTTCGAAACTATCCCTTTCGCACGGCAAGCGCACCCGCCTGTGGCGTCTGATGTATGGGCACGGGCCACGCAACGGCAGTCTGCTCGTGTTGCCGCTGGACCAGGGACTGGAGCACGGCCCGACCGATTTCTTCCCCCACCCTCCCGCCGTCGATCCGGAATACCAGTTCCGGCTCGCGGTGGAAGGGAATTTTTCCGCCATCGCGCTCGGTGTCGGACTGGCGGAGAAATACCTGGGCGACTGGTGCGGGCAGATTCCGCTGATCCTCAAGCTCAACGGCAAGACCAATATTCCCAGCGATGCGGAAGCGACCTCGCCGCTGTTCGCGTCGGTGGAAGACGCCGTGCGCCTGGGCGCGGATGCGGTCGGCTACACCATGTATGTCGGTTCGCCGCGCCAGCACGACGAATTCCGCCAGTTCGAAAAAGTGCGCCAGGATTGCGAACGCTTCGGCATGCCGCTGGTGCTGTGGTCGTATCCACGCGGGGCCGCCATCGACGCCAAGGGCGGCAAGGGCAGCCTGTACGCGCAGGATTACGCCGCGCGCGTGGCGCTGGAGCTGGGCGCCGATATCGTCAAGCTGCACGAACCGGACGATCACACGGCACACGTGCCGGCTCCCTACGACCAGTTGCAGGAAGACGCCTCTTCCCGCACGCAGCGCGTCGTGCGCTCGGCCGGACGCACCATGGTGCTGTTCTCCGGCGGCGAGAAGAACGACGACGATGCCGCCGTGTTGCGCAAGGTGGAGTTCTACCTGGCCTCCGGCGCGAATGGCGTGATGTTCGGCCGCAACATGTGGCTGCGCCCGCTCGACAAGGCGATCGCGCTGGTGCAACAGGTACACCAGATCATGGCCAGGTATCCGTGCTGATGCGCTGACGGATCCGCGCTGCTGCGGAAGAATCACCCTGCCTTCCCCAGCCTGTGCGCGGCGCTCGCTCCCGTCCCGGTGGGATGCCCCGTGCATCCCCTCACCCACCGGGGCGGGGGTTGCGGCGATCCGTTTCGAACGCCCTGTCTGTTATGGATGGCGGGGCAAGGCGACAATCGTGCGGTGGGCTACCTCGAAGCGGGCTTTGCACCGGCTGTGCAAGAGTGTCCCCTCACCTCGATCCTCTCTTCTTCAGGAGAGGAGGTAAAAGCAATGGCGCACAGCAAACACAAACCTTCGAAGCCCTCTTGGTCTTTCCGCACGCAGACCCGCGCCGGTTGCTTCTGCTGCGCTCCGCCCAGCGGCATGGGCACCGTCCAGGCTGGCGGCAAGAATCCGCTGCAAACCGCGCCCGACCAAAGCAAATCCGAACTGCGCCTGAAAGATTTCAAGCCGCGCAGCACGCTGCGCGTGCCCAAGACCCGCATCGAGCGCCCGCGCTTTCCGGTCATCGACGCGCATACGCATCTGACCTGGTCCAGGCAGGTACGTCATGGCATCTCGGTGGGCGAAGAAATCATCGCCTTTGCCAAGCCGGAAGAACTGCTGCCGGTGATGGATCGCAAAGGCGTGCGCACCCTGGTCAACCTGACCGGCGGCGTGGGTAAAGGACTCGAACAAAGCATCCAGCTGTTCGACAAGGCGGCGCCGGGGCGCTTCGCCACGCTCACCGAACCGTCCTACGAATATTTTCCCCAGCCGGATTATCCGCAACGGCAAGCCGACGCGATCGCCCATGCCAGCCGGGTCGGCGCGCGAGGACTGAAGCTGCTCAAGACGCTGGGCCTGTATCTGCGCGAGCAACTCGATACGGGCCCGCTGGTGGCGGTGGACGACCGCCGCTTCGATCCGATGTGGGAAGCCTGCGCTGCCCACCGCATGCCCGTGTTCCTGCACGTTTCCGATCCGGAAGCGTTTTTCCTGCCCACCGACGAATACAACGAGCGCTACGAAGAACTGGCCAAGCATCCGGACTGGTCTTTCTACGGCCCGGAATTTCCCAGCAACGCGGAAATACTCGCCGCGCGCGACCGCCTGATCGCCCGCCACCCCAACACCACCTTCGCGCTGATGCACGTGGGCAACTGGGCCGAAAACCTGCAAGCGGTCGCGGATTGCCTGGACCGCTTCCCCAACACGCTGGTGGATATCAGCGCGCGCATCGGCGAACTGGGCCGGCAGCCGCGCGCGGCACGCCGCTTCTTCGAACGCTACCAGGACCGCATCCTGTTCGGCACCGACGCGGTGCCTTCGCCCTACGGCGATGACGTACCGCAGCAGCTGTTCGGCGACGAGCTCTACGAGATCTATTACCGCTTCCTCGAAACCGAGGACGAATACTTCGATTACGCCCCGGCCGAAACACCCCCGCAAGGCCGCTGGTCGATCTACGGCCTGGGCCTGCCGGACACGATTCTGCGCAAGATATACCATGGCAACGCCGCCAGACTGTTGAACTTGCCCGATGACCATGACTGAAGCCCGCGCCTCCGCTCCTTCGCATCGCCTGCTCGTCGAAGAGCGTCGGCGCCTGATCGTCGAATACGTCGAAACCCATGGCCGCGCCACGGTCGAGGAACTGGCGAACCGTTTCGGCACGTCCTCCGTCACCATCCGCAACGATCTGGAAACGCTGGCGCGCAACGCCATCATCGCGCGTTCGCACGGCGGCGCATTGCCGGTCACGCAGACGGTCACCAACGACATTCCGTTGAACATCAAGGAAACACGCTCGCATCCGCAGAAGCTGCGCATCGGCCAGGCGGCGGCGAAGCTGATCCAGGATGGCGAAACCGTGATCCTCGATTCGGGTACCACCACGGTGGAAATCGCGCGGCAGATCCGGCAGATGAAATTCGAATCGCTGACGGTGGTGACCAACGCGCTCAACATCGCGCTGGAGCTTTCCGGCTTGCCGAATATCCGCGTGATGATGCTGGGCGGATTATTGCGGCAAACCTCGTACTCGCTGGTCGGACCGGATGCGGAACAGGCGCTCTCGCGCATTTCCGCCGACCGCCTGTTCCTCGGTGTCGACGGCCTTGATCCCGACGTCGGCGTCACCACGCCCGATCCGCTGGAAGCCTCGCTCAATGCGCTGATGATCCGCGTCTCGCGCGAAACCATCGCCGTGTTCGACGCCAGCAAACTGGGCCAGCGCAGCCTGTCCGTCATCACTCCCGTACAGACCTTGCATACCGCGATCACCGACAGCAGCGCGGCACGCGACATGGTCGAAGCCCTGCGCGGCGCCGGTGTAAAAGTGATGCTGGTCTAGCGTGTTCTACTCCCTCTCCCGCCGGGGAGAGGGCCGGGGTCAGGGACCAATCCAGCCACGATCTTCCCTAAAGCAGACGCCTGATCGCCCTGTCCTGAAGCTTTAGCGGTCAATCCACAAAAAGCCGCTCACCCACCCAGCTGCGCCCGCTCCAACGCCGCGATATGCCGCTCCAGCCGCGGCCCCAGATAGCAATGCGAACCGCATGGCAACAGGCCGACATCGCGGAATGCGCGCAGGTACCACGCGGGCGCACGCAACTGCAGGTCATGGTGATCGCCATCGACGTCGTCGCGGCTGGTGAACACTTCCAGGAACGCAATCCCTTCCAGCATTTCCCCGATGCCGATCAGTCCCGCGCGGATTTCTGCCGGCTTGAGGTAATGCAGCACATCCGTGCACACGATCACGTCGAAGCGCGTATCGAAGCGCAGCTGTGCCAGCTGGCTGAAGCGCGCCAGCCCGATATTGCGACTGCGCCCGAAGCGCTGCACGGCGTACTCGCTGGCATCCAGGCCGCGATAGTGGATATCTGGCCGCAAGGCCCGCAGCGGCGCGCGCCATACGCCTTCGCCGCAACCTACGTCGAGCACATTGCGGATCGGCCGGCCCAGGTAATACTCGGCCTGCGCCACTACCATCGCCACTTTGCGCTTGAGCACCGCGGGTGAGGTCACGGCGTGCCGCGGGTCGCGATACCACTTGTCGAAATACGCCTGGTCGTAAGTCTTGCGCATGCCTGGAACTCCGTCGAAGGGAGCATGGTAACCCCGCATCAACGCGCTTCACGTGGCATAGGTGAATCCCGGCCAAATATTTGGCCCGATCTTCGCCGCACTCCGGTCAGCGCGGCAGGCAGCCGGGGCGTTGAGTCAGTATCGCGATACGACGGAAACCAGCCGTGCCAGCTCTGGCCATGCCTTCTTCACGCCAGCGGCGCCACGAAGCCGCCGGGACGACGGTTCGACGCCGACGCGGGTCGATGCGATGAGGCAAACCTTCCAGCGCACCGATGGCGATATCGCCGCCGTGCTGCGCACTTTATTTCTTTCCAGGTACATCACTGACGGCAACGGCCGGAAATTCAACGGTCCCATGCCATTCCGGCTATCGGCAATGCACCCATGCCATGACGGCAAGCCGATGGCCAATGCCGGTCCGCGGGTGAACTGGCTGACAGACGAGCGAACCGGACTTGTCCAGCGCGACGCGCGACGCACTCGCCACGGCCGCCTCGCAGGCAGAATGGAATACCTTCCTGTTGTCCTCACCCGATTTCAATTATCGCTGAGCCGAGGTACCGCCATGAACCGTCGTCAATTCCTGCTCGCCGCCACGGCATGGCCGGCGCTGTCTTGTTCGGGTCGCCTGTTCGCCGCGCCGGCCGGTTCGCCACGCTTCCTGTTCGTGTTCCTGCGTGGCGGCTACGACTGCAATAGTTTCCTGGTGCCCTACAGCAGCGACTTCTATTACGAATCGCGCCCGACCATCGCCATCGCCAGACCCGATGCCAACCATCCCGACACGGCGCTTCCGCTGGACGCGGACTGGGGCATGAATCCGGTGCTGCGCGATTCGATCTACCCGCTGTGGCAGAAGAAACAAGCGGCGTTCATTCCCTTTGCCGGCACCGACGATCTTTCGCGCAGCCATTTCGAAACCCAGGACAGCATCGAGCGCGGCGAACCGCTGGCACAGGGCGGCCATTACCGTTCCGGTTTCATGGCACGCCTTTCCAGCGTGCTCACCGGCGTGCCGGCGATCGCCTTTACCAACAGCCTGCCGTTGAGTTTCCAGGGCGCGGCCAAAGACATTCCCAACATTTCGCTGCGCGGCGATACCAAGGCGCACTTCGACGAACGCCAATCGGCGATCCTGGCCGGCATGTACAAGCACACCGCGCTCGCCTCCGCCGCCGCGGATGGCCTGAGCCTGCGCACCACGGTGTCGATGGACCTGCAAAATGAAATGATCACCGCCAGCCGTGGCGCGCCCAACGCCTCCGGTTTCGCCCAGGAGACGCGCCGCATCGCCACGCTGATGCGCGATCAATACCGCCTCGGCTTCGTCGATGTCGGCGGCTGGGACACGCACGTCAATCAGGGCAACGTGACCGGCGGCCTGGCCAATAACCTGCGCAACCTCGGCGACGGGCTGGCCGCCTATGCTGCGGCGCTGGGCAACGAATGGAACGACACGACGGTGGTGGTTGTATCCGAATTCGGCCGCACCTTCCGCGAAAACGGCGACCGCGGCACCGACCACGGCCATGGCACCGTGCATTGGGTATTGGGCGGCAAGCTCCATGGCGGTCGCATCGCCGGCGAACAGGTCGCCGTGAACCGGCAGAACCTGCTGCAGGATCGCGATTACCGGGTGCTCAACAATTATCGCGATGTATACAGTGGCTTGCTGGGGCGCATGTGGGGGCTGCGCGGCGATCAATTGCAGACAGTGTTTCCGCAGTCCAGGCCACGCGACCTGCAACTGGTCTAGGGATGCTCTGATCAATGCGACGCAGGCGGCATGATGTCCAGAAGGCTCGCAGAGTGTGTTGTGCGGCGCCGGGAAGACTGGCCGTCTTGCCAAGCCGCGCGGCGCACTCTGCGAGCCTTCTGGGCATCACCCCATCGCTTTAAATTCAACATGTTGGGGCCAGCTCTGGTGACGCCTGCGTCGCATTGATCAGAGCATCCCTAGGCCATCTGGCAGCGGCAATCCTTACCTTCGCAAGCTTTGACACCATTCACTGCAAGATCCAGCCGGCCACGGCACTATCCGCTCGAACGTCAACCGCGCTCCAAGGGAATCCGCCGCATGCGTCCGACCGCTCTCGCCGCCCTGTCGCTGTCGGCCACGTTACTGATTGCAAGCACGCTCGCCCGTGCCTCCGATCACCTCAACCTGTCCCAGGATGATGCCGCCTGGCTGCGTCGCGACAGTTTCGGGCTGGACACCGCCATCGTCACCCAGTACCGCGGCCTGGGTCGCAAAGGCCTGTTGGAAAAACAGCTCGACGATCGCCTCGGCGATGCGTTGCCGATCCCAATAGCCGCGCAGATCGCCTCCTACGAAGCGTTCCACACACCGCCCGGATCGCTGCTTGCCTCGCTCCAGCAACAGCAGCAGCAGATCAAGGCCATACCCGACGGGCCGGAAAAAATGGCGGCCAAAAAGGCGCTGCAAATGCGCGGCAATCAGCTTGGCCTGCAAGCGCAACAGGCCGAACTGCTGCATGCCATCTACGGCCCGAACCAGCTCAAGGAACAACTGGTGTGGTTCTGGCTGAATCATTTCAGCGTGTACGCCGGCAAGGGCCGCGTGCGCTGGGAACTGGCCGACTACGAACAGAATGCGATCCGCCCGCATGCACTCGGCAAATTCCGCGATCTGGTAATGGCGACGCTGGAAAGCCCGGCCATGCTGGAATTTCTCGACAATGCGCAAAATGCCAAAAGCCATGTCAACGAAAACTACGCGCGCGAGTTGCTGGAGTTGCATACGCTCGGCGTCAGCGCAGGCTATACGCAACAGGACGTGCAACAACTGGCGCTGATCCTTACCGGCGTCGGCATCACGCCCGCCAACGACAAGCCGCCATCCTTCAATCGCAAGTTTGCCCCGCTGGTGGTGCGCAACGGGCTATTCGAATTCAATCCGCAGCGGCACGATTTCAGCGACAAAGTGCTGCTCGGCAAGCCGATCAAGGGTAGCGGCTTCGACGAGGTGAAGCGGGCCATTGACCTGATCGTGCAGCAACCGGCGTGCGCGCAATTCATCTCGCGCAAGCTAGCCGAATATTTCGTTTCCGATCAGCCATCGCCGGCGCTGGTAGCCAACATGGCGCGTACCTTCCGCCGCAGCGGCGGCGATATCGCCCAGGTAGTGCGGGTGATGTTCGAATCGCACGAGCTATCGGCCAGTGCCGGCAAGAAATTCAAGGATCCTGTCCAGTTCGTGGTGTCGTCGGTGCGCCTGGCGTTCGATGGCACGCCGATCGCCAACGCGCAGCCGTTGGTGGGCTGGCTCAACCAGCTCGATCAGCCGCCGTTCGGCAGGATCACGCCCGACGGCTGGCCATTGGATAATGCAAGCTGGTCCAGCTCGGGCCAAATGGCGAAACGCTTCGATATCGCGCGCGCCATCGGCACCGGCAATAACCAGCTGTTCACGCCCGCCGGCAGCACCGCGCGCGCGGCCGGTTTTCCAATGCTGACCACCCGCTTGTATTACGACGCGATCGAACCGTATCTATCGCCGGCAACGCGCGATGCCCTGGCCCAGGCCACCTCGCAGCAAGAGTGGAACACCTTCCTGCTTTCATCGCCCGACCTCAACTACCGCTGACGCCACCTTCTTGCTCCCTCTTCCCTTCAGGGAGAGGGCCGGGGTGAGGGGCCAACCCGGCCATAAACCACACCGTGGAAAAATACCCAGGAAAAAACACTAAGCCTCCACCCGCCGATACTCGCCCTGCATCACCTGCTCCCAATTCACGCCGTCGAACGAACTTTCCAGCACCAGCCGGTAAATTCCCTCTGCCACCCACTCATAGCTGTGCCGCGTCTGACCGCGCGATGACGTGCGCAGGAATACCAGTTGCCTGCCATCCCAATGCCCGGTTGCAGGCTGCGCCGGCGCAAAGCCGTAGCTGTCGAACCAGTACAGTGCGAACTCGCCAGGCTCCTGGGCTGCGACAAAAATCGCGTGTGCCTGCAAGGCCGGCTTGCCCTCCCGCTCTTCGCGATAATCCTGCAGCAGCACCTTGCCGCCCAACGCGAACTCGGCGCGGACGTGCCCGCTGGCGGCGCCGCCCTGGCTCCAGCGAGTAGTGGCGATCTGTTCGTCGCCCTTCCACTCGCCGGCCAGCGCCGCAAGCACATCATGGCCTTGCATGGACGCCATGGCGCTACTCCCTCGCGACCAGCAGATGCTTGGCGAGCTGGCCGTGCAGCAACCCCAGCGCACGCACCATATGCAACGTGACAAACAACAACAGCACACCGACCACGCACAAGGTGAAAGCGCCGCCCCAACCGCTCAGCCACAGCAGCCAGTCGCAGATACGTGGCGCAGCATCGCAGGAATTCTGCAGGCCCCATGCATCCGCTGCCGCCTTCACCAGCGGTGCGCCGGTAAACGCCAGCGACACGCTAAGCATCGTCACCGTCAGCGTGAAATAGACGATGCCCAGGGGGAGCATCATCAGCATGTAGAACAGCGTGCTCCAGCTGCGCGGATCGCTGAACATCGCTCCGATCCGCCTCCACAACGACATGCCGCGGGTGGAGAACGCCGGACGGCGCGGCATGCGCACGCCGAGCATCGACTCCACCATGCGGCCCTCGACCAAGGCCAGCACGCGCACCGAACCAAAGAACAGCACCGTGAAAGGAATGCCGATGATCAGCACCGCGAAACCCAGCGACAACGAAATGCCGGTCACCGCCCAGGTGAAATAGAAGATGCCGGTCGCCAGCGCCAATACCATGTAGAACAGCGCCGCGTAGGTGCGCGGATCCGCCGCCACCCCGAAAAACCGCCCGGCCAGCGAACGCCGCTTCGGCGCTGGCGGCGGCCGCAATGCGCGCTGGATCTTGATCTCCTGGTCGCGATAGATCTCCGCCACCTCTTCCGGCGCGCCGTAGCTGCCCACCACCCGCGCCAGCATGTCCGCTTCGCCGCGGCCCGGCTGTTCGGCCAGCTCGGCACGCAGATGTTCTTCCGCGTCATACAGCGCATCCTGGATCAGCGCAGGATCGGCACCGCGCAAGGCGGTCCGCAACTGCTCCAGATACTCCGCAATCGTCCGCGGCGCTCCCATTGCACCCGTCGTCATCGCAACTCTCCTTGCAGAACCCTATCGACCGAATCGCGCGTGGCCTCCCACGCCGCCACCCATTCACGCAACACTTCGCGCCCGAACTTCGTCACCCGGTAATAGCGCCGCGGCGGGCCACTTACGGATGGCTCCACCTCGCTGGCCAGTAAACCGCTGGCTTCCAGGTTGCGCAGCACCGGATAAAGCGCACTCTGCTTGCCCGCCAGCACGCCCTCGCCCAGCTCCTCCAGCCGCTTGGCGATCTGGTAGCCGTACAACGGCTGCCGCGACTGCCCCAGCACCGCCAGCAGCACCAGCGAAACCGTACCGGTGGAAAGCTCCTTCTGGAATTTCTTCAGGTGCCCCGCGCTATCGTCCACGGCTGAGCTGCTCTTCCGCTTATGTCGGACAGAACTGTAGTGTGAAGTTCACACTAGTGCATGGGTATGAAGTCATGGCTCGCATGGGTAAGCCAGTGGGCATGACACCAAAACATGTGCACATTGCACACGTTTTGGTGTCAGAGGGGGTGCACATGTTTTGGTGTCAGCGGGCAATACACGCTGTACAAACTTTGATGTCGGAGGGGGTGTACAAACATTGATGCCAAACAGCTCAATAGACCGGAGATTTCAGGTTAGCTGCTAACCACTTCCTGGCTCATGGTTAGGCTCCCGGGGCTATTCAGCCCGCTTTAGTGCTCGTGGGCAAAAACGACGAGCGTGCCAAAAAATCCAGGATGTTTTGTGGGAAAATGACAACAATGTCAGTCACATACGAAACAGCCTCTAGGCAAAAGGCATCCCAAGAGGACTCCCAATTTTGACTGGCTATGCCGGTACTATGCGCTTTGTGGCGAAGGGAACGCCCCCCTTCGGCCGAAAAACTCGTTTGCGGTCAGGAGTCGCGGTCCAAATGGAACCAACCAATCCAAAGGTAGCTCGGGCAGGCACGGGCGGTCGCGCCCACTGGTACCCGTACTACGCGGGCTATTCACCAGATTTCGTGTCAGACATGCTAGATAGACTAGCGTTGCCCTCCGACGCGTTAGTTCTGGACCCTTGGAATGGATCTGGAACAACAACCACGATTTGCTCGATCAATGGAGTGGCTTCGACCGGCTTCGACTTGAATCCCACAATGATTGTAGTGGCGAAGGCAACGCTACTTCACGCTAATACGGCCAATAGTCTGGTTCCACTTTTAAGATCAGTCTTAGAAGTAGCACAATCCTCTACGCATAGTGGTGTTACGGGGACATCGGCCGTGCGATCGAACACGAAGTCCATCGACCAGACCTCATTCGGCGCCGCCGGGCGGAACAACGGTTGTCGCTCGCCCACCGGCACCTTCTTTCGCTTGCGCCGACGCACCTGCAGCCTTTCCTCCTGATACAGCCGCTCCACGCGCTTGTAGTTCACCGCCTCACCTTCCTGTCGAAGCTTCAGGTGGATCATCCCCACGCCGTAGCGCTTTGCCGTTGCGCCAGGGCCACAATCCGCTGGCGCAACACCACGTTACGGTCCGGCTGCGCTTGGTAGCGATACGCACTGGCGCTCATGTCCACGATGGCCAACGACCGCCGTTCGCTCAGTCCTTTGTCGATCATCTGGCGCACCCACTCACGCCGGGCCGGTGCGCCTACGGCTTTTTTCGTAGAACGTCCCGGATGACCTCGTTCTCAAGCATCTGCTCGGCCAGCAGCTTCTTCAGCCGCGTGTTCTCCGTCTCCAGCTCCTTCAGGCGCCTGGCAACCGGCACGCTCATGCCACCGAACTTGCTTCGCCACAGGTAATACGAGGCTTCGCTGAAGCCGTGCTTGCGGCATAACTCCTTGATAGGCATGCCGGCGTCTACCTCACGTAGGAAGCCGATGATCTGTTCCTCGGTAAACCGCTTCTTCACGTCCAATCTCCTTCAGTTGGGGGATTGGACTCCAAATCACTGCGCTACTCAAAATCGGGGGGACGTCGAAAGGGTCGTTTTAGGTGAGAACTGTCAAGACCTAAGTAATTGTTCTTATTGAGCATGCACAGACTTTGCCGCTTTCCAGCAAGCAAAGTACGTACACATCGGTCTCGAATTGCACAGACTTTGGTTTCCAATAGCGCACACACTTTGGCGTCATGCCCATGCGTAAATCAAACACGGCGCAGCATGTTTCGAGACGCGCAGAAATGCGCAAGCACTCGTCACGCGATGGGGCGATCTGCGTGCTGTAGTGTAAGTAGGCGTCTTTTGCGATCCCAAGACGCCATGCGGCGCCTCGCTGCACGGACAATCGCGGCTGCCCGACATGCCGCGCACGGCATCTATGAAATGATTTGCATATCGGGCGTGCCCATCCTGAAGCTGTCCGGCGAACTGCCGAACGCTCTCCAGCGCTATGAATCAATGTTTGGCAGCAGTCTTGTTAATTTCATCAAGGTGGGCCTGATTCTCACTCATGGTTGGCAGGCCCATTGCCTGCCGCTCTGCGTCAGAAATCACGTTTGAATCGGCTTGATACATCTCAAACTTACCTGTGGCTTTGTCTCGAATAAACTGTGTGCCGTACCATTGCGGGCGATTTCGCTTCAGCATGATTCGGTCCCAGGCGTCGGCTTCCAACTGTTTGGCCTGTTGATTTTTATCATCCAAATTCACAGCAGTGACGGCGAACGCATAGGCCTGCTCAATATCTTTTAGATCTTCGCCATGCTGAAAAATGACGGATGCATTGAAGTAGTCTTGCGTCGTCCGAATGCCACCATCAGCAAGGATTTTCTCAACCTCTCGTTTGCGCTCAGCATCTTTCCTGGCAACAACGTCCCAATTGATTTTTCCGCCCCCCGGCATTCGGTCGGCCTGATCTTGTTGTTCAAGCTTTGCCAGCAGCTGATTGTCTGAGGTAGCCGCCAGGATAGATTGCGAACATAGCGCAAGAAAAACGAATGAGGAGAAGATTGAGATTTTGGAACGCGTCGAACTGGTCATTTAGATAGCTGCCTTTTTTGTGAGCGACATGCGCATTCGATAACGAAAGATCCTGGCGACCTCGAGAGGCCGCCAGGACGATGCTTGAGTCTACTCGTTACGAAAAGACCCAGGACATCCGCTACTTACCAATCACACTGCATGGCAGTGTCGGTCGCAACAGTGCCCGACTGCGTCGGAACGGAGCCGCCATACACCATGTCGAACTCTTCGATCGACATGTCTTCGGCAACAACGCGGCCGAAGATGCGGGCCTGGGCGACATCCTTCACTTGGTTCTGATCTTTGAAGTTCATAAATTACTCCTTTTTAGGTGGGATGGCTGAATCACGAGAGGCTCGCAATCAGCATTTACATGGACAATGACTATCCGTGGTCATTGTTCAAAGAGGCGCTCGCTTTACAAGCTACTGGATGACGCGTTCCGCGCGCCAGAACGAGTCAGGGGCATCCGAGCCCCTCACAGATTCAATATTGGTTATCTAATATGTAAGGCTTGCTATCCACATGCGATCGGTATTCCCTGTCGGTAATTTCCCGATAGCTCTCAGTCGATAGAACATGTTGAAAGGACTCATCATGCGCGCCAAGACCCAAGATCGACGCATTCTCCGAGGCGACGAAATCGCAGAACGTTTGGAGCATGGGAAGATTTGGCAAATCGAGCTCTTTCCAGAGGAACTGACCCATCTGGTTTACTTCAAGGAAAACGTAATCCCCTGCAGCGTCGATGATGATGTCGAAGCATCCAAAGACAATTCCCAATGAATGCATCATCTTTCGGCAGCGTTCGACGACAACAGGCGGAAGTTCGCACGGCGAAATCTTCCAGTGCTCCTGGCGAATCGATCGCCAATCACATACGCCCCCGTCGTTATCCTTAGGTTCTATTTCAACCGAAATGCAGGCCTCCCCCATAAAGGTGGCGCGGATCTCTTTCTTTTTAAAAACCCGCTCCTGGAAGATTCCTGGGCATAGCCTGAGAGACTCTGCCTGCGCAAGGTGCGCGGATGTCACCTGCGTTGTCCTTGCCCGCGCATAGCGCTCACTTCCCTTCCATGAAGTCGGCGCAAACATTTTATGGATGGCCGCGGGCACCGAATTTATGAATTCACCTATCTCGACGACGTCATTGGATATCAAGGTTTTAGGCACCTTGAACCCGAGTCTCTTCGCCAGCACCAGTTGGCGCACTTTGTCGTTGGCCAGCCGTTGACCTGCAACAGGATTGATCCACAGGACGTCACTTCTGAATGAATTTTCCAAGGCGTCAAAGCAAACCTCCCACTCTCTTTCCGCCACGACCTTATCGCCCGGATGAATCGAGGAAGGGAGTAGCGCGGGGGTCAATCTACGCCACCACACGACATCAAATTCGTCGGTGGAGTACATTTTTCCTTCTGAACGAAAGACCACGTGCAGATAGGGACTAAATTTAAAGCTAAGACTTTCCCTGCTGGGAATGTCGGCGCCAATCCATCTCACGACTTTGTGGCCACGACTTTTCAGTGCAACCTCTGCCGCCATGGCATGAGCGTCGTTAATGTGCGTGCAAATGAATACCTTTTTCATTCCTTACTTCCATGCAAGCTAGCAACGTGTGAATTATGCGCAAACAACGGCCTTCTTCGCGGCAGGCGGTTCCGACTCCTCTGTAAAGCTTTGGAGGCTTGCGATATCAACGAAGCGATCGGCGCTCGCTATCGTCTCTTGACGATGAGCAACGATGACTCGTGTCACCTGGATCCCCGCTACAGCCTCATTGATGGCTCTTTCACGCTGAGCGTCCAAGTGGCTGGTCGCCTCGTCAAGAACAAGAATGCTCGGCTTTCTATAAAGTGCGCGCGCGAGAATTAATCGTTGCTTTTGTCCGCCAGACAAGGAGGATCCCATATCTCCAACCAGCGTCTCATACCCCATGGGCATGGCAAGTATTTCTTCGTGTATGCCTGCCATCTGGCAAGCCGCCACAATCGAAGATAGCTCGGAAGAAGCGTCATAAAGGGATACATTGTCAGCGATGCTCCCTGCAAAAAGATGATCATCTTGCATCACTGCCCCAACCATTTGTCGATATCTCTCCAGCCCATAGCGGCGAATATCGATGCCACCTATCGTTATGGACCCTACGGTAGGCTCGAGCAGCCCGACCAATAGCTTCACCAGCGTTGATTTCCCATGGCCACTTGGACCGGTAATGGCGACGCTTTCTCCACAGTCGATAGAAAGATTGAGCCCTCTCAGGACCCAAGGCTCACCCTCGGCATATCTGAAGCTGACATTTTCGAACCGAATGGAAGGATTCAACGCCGGGCCGACATATGTACTGAGTGCATGGGACTCGGGTGGTGTGAGCGCGATATCGGCGATTCTCTTCAGATGAAGGCCAAGAACTTTGAAGTCCACCACTTTATCGACGAATGAACCAAGCCTTGTTGAAAATTGGTCGGCCAATACTAAATACGCAACGAGCATGCCGGCTGACATAGACCCATTTATGACTAAATAGGCTCCTAAAGTGATAAGAAAAACTCGCTGAGTATTAATTATGGATTGACTTATTACGCTGAACGATAGAGTTATGCGCTGGGAAAGCATCGTTCGCCTGGCAGACTCATCGTTGGCCCTTCCTAGACGATCCTTCCGTGACACATGGCCATTGCCGAGCTTTATGGCTTGCATGCCGCGAATGGACTCCATCAGTTCGGATTGCTGCCTTGACGTGTAGACAAGTTGCTCTTCGCTTACCTGCCAAAGCTTTTTGTACATCACTACGCGAATAGCTATGTAAAGCGACAGGCAAAAAACAATAATAAGGGTCATGGCTTTGCTGTAAAGGACCAACAAAGCTAACGCACAGCCACCCATCAAACCATCGAGCAGCGCCTCAACAAAGCTGCTTGTCAGCGTCGTTTGAATGACCTGAACAGAGTTAAATCGCGACATGACATCGCCCATGTGACGCTTCTCGAAGAAGTCCATGGGAAGTCGAACAAGATGGCTAAATAGATTGGTTATCCATTGGCTGCTGACAGTTGCCCCCAACCAACTCAATAACCACGCCCGCACAATACCGAGGCCGCCCATAAGCATGGTTACGATCAGATAACCCACGGCAATGGCCACAAGCAAGCCCAGGTCGTTGGAAACTAGAACCTGATCCATGACCCATTGGAGCTGTAGGGGCAGAGCCAAACTAAATATTTCGATGGCGAATGCTATGCCAATGATTTGGGTAGCAACCGCCCCCAATCCTCTTATTCGTCCTGTCAGCGCTGAAATGGGGACTTGTTTTTCGGGTGACTTCTCGATGAAGTCAACCCCTTTAGAGAACTCAACCAACACACCCGTGAAGTGCTTGCTCACTTCCTGCGGGCTCATCATCACCCGCCCCCGGGCCGGGTCAAGAATCTCATAGTACTTCTGAGTCGCCCGACCAAGGACGACAAAGTGATTCAAGTCCCAATGCAAAATGCACGGCTTTTTGCAAATGCGTAAGTAATCTATATCCGCACGCCTAGCTCGAGTCTCCAATCCAAGACTCGAAGCTATATCAACCATGCGCCGAAGATTTACGCCCTTGAGAGACACGTTGAATCTTCTGCGAAGGCCAGAGAGATCGGACTGGTAACCGAAGTGGCTGGCGATCATGGCCAAACAGGCCAATGCACATTCCGTAGACTCCGTCTGCATGACGAGAGGCGCGCTTTCGTCTTTCCTCCAGGAGAACACATTACGCATGAAGAGGCTCCTTCGTTTTCGAGAAAGCCTCTTGCACTTTGTGATTGAACCCATAGAGCGGATCCAGGATCCAATCAATGAGTCGACGACTTCCCAAGAGGATATCGGCGTCCACGGCCATGCCGGCTCTCAGGCGTTCATCCTGCCCATATGCGTTGACGTATTGCTTATCCAAAGCCACTTCTATGAGATAGCTCGGCGATGAAATTTCGCCACCGGCGACCTTGGTCAAATCTTCGGGTGATACGGCGCTTTCTGACACGCTCAGCACGCGCCCACGATGGGCTCCGAATTTTTCATAGGGGAAGGCCCGGTAGCGAAGCAGAACCGACTCATCTGAATGGAGAAGGCCGACACTCGAAGTTGGCACCCAAAGCTCTGCCCTGAGAAAAGCGCCAGCGGGGAGGAGCGTAAGAAGTAATTGGTTGGACGAAACTGTTTGGCCAGTATGCGCCAGGAGGTTGGCTACAGTCCCTGCAGTGGTGGAGCGAAGAATGATCTTGTTTTGCGCCGCATTCTGCGCAATTTCCTGGTTTACTTGCGCGAGCTCCCTGGTTATATCGTTACGCTTGACGTCGAGTGACAAAGGTTCTTGAGTTATCTGCACCTGAGAATCATCAAGTTGTTGTTGCAGCTGCAGCACCTGCGAAATTAGTTGTTCATATTCGGCCATATCCTGCAGCGCGGACTCGTGCTGCTGGGATACTTGAACACGGCTGACCAGCCCTGAATTCTCGGCTTTCAACCACTGCTCGTACGTGGCGTTGGCGCTTTCAAACCGCTCCCTCTGTAGCTTGGCCTGCTTCTTGGCCTGCGCTATTTGGTCGCGCAGGGATGCGGCGGTGCTTTCCAGATTCTCCTTTCGGAGCGCACTCAATTCGGCTTGCTTTTTTGAATCTTCTTCCAGCCTGCTCTTTCTTATTTGAAGCTGCTCATTGATTCTTTCTTGCGTATCGCCCTGTTCTGCACTTATGGAGGCACCGGATATCTCAACCAGCGGCTGTCCCGAAGTAACCTCATCTCCTTGCGAGACAAGGACTTTCGTTACGATGCCCGGGGAGGAAGGAACGATGTTTATCAGTCCCGTATTCGGGACGAGAAATCCGCTTGCCTTCTGGCGGCGTTGAAATTGCGCAAAAAATAAAAGCGCAGTCAAAGCGGCAATAGCCGTCAAGCCCAGGCAGGCGTAAAACCATCCGGTTCTGGGCGGATCGATACGTACATCTTCAAGCCATGCCTTGCGCTGAGCTTCGATCACTTCCTTTCGAAACATTCACACGTCCTTATGGTGCTCACTGACCCGGCAAGTCGTCGTGCCAACCGCCACTTCCCCCATCACTGACCGCAGCGTCGCCTAGGCGACGCCATACGCGCTCCTTTCGGGCGTTGCACTAGCCTCCAAAGGCGTCTAACACCCTAAATAACATCGTTATTTTGGTTAGCATTCGATGAAACCCGAGCCTAAAAAAAGAAATGTGAAATTTATGTGTACGAGCTGGCCTGGCATAACAGGTCCGAATCGATGGGTCATAAACGCAGCCGGGCGTCCGCTTGCGCCAACTGCGCGCGGTCCAACAGGTCGGCCTGCAGGTGATGTATTGAAATGGGTGTGGCGCTTATGTGTGGATCAAACGCGGCGATCCACGTTTCGAGGCGCGAAAAAGCGCAAACAATCGTCGCGCGATAGATTGATCTGTGCGCCGTAGTGTGCGTGAGCGCATTTTCTCGATCCTAAGACGCCATGTAGTGCTTCGCCGCACGGACGAATGGCGGTTGTCTAACAGACCGAGCTAGCCATCTATGAAATTATTTGCATGTCGGGCGCGCCCATCCGCCGAGATGACACCGGCACGCCCGACATGACGCGACTAAAGAATCGCGGATCGCTTGAGTCATCACCTCAAACGACCCGCTGGCCACCACCAACTGATGTAGGAGTTGACACTGGTTATGCTCGATCATCTTCGATGTTGTGATTTCGGCGAATAGACGCTCAACAGGCAAACTTTGCAGAAAATCTTCTATCGGTACCGCCGCGCCGTTGCCACTAAGCGGCCGTAGAAACTGAAGCCGCTTGTCCAAGAAGTTTTTGGGTGAGAACGCCGGCTCCTCACCGTTGTCTTTACTCGGCTCCTGTGTCGCAAGAAATTTGAAAAATCGCTTCCAATCTGTCGGCACTACGTTGCTCCCCAACGTCTCGATGTAACCGCAGTACCAAGGGCCTTCTTGACCGTGACGTGTGTGGCGTCCTCGATTCAGCTCACCACTCGCCCCCTCTCCTACATCATCTGCAGCACCAGAGGTGAGCGATGAGTGGACGATCTTTCCGGTACACACTTTGGTTGTCAAAGGGTGGTTTTTGGCGGGAGCGAGCACCGCGTAAATCTTTGTTTCATAAAGGCGTGCACAGACTTTGCTAACAGACGGCAAGCTAAGTACGTACATAGCGCCGCCCTACGGCACACACTTTGGTTTCCAAAAGTGCACAGACATTGGTGTCAGAGGGGGTGTACATACATTGGCGTCAGCCGGCTCGGCTGGCCCTGAGACTAGGCATTAAAGGATGCCTGCCATGGCTGATCGGAGTATCTGCAACCGCATTAAATGGGCGCCGTCCAGGCGACGTCTCCCGGGTTTTGAGTAGTGCAGCGGCTTGGAATCCAAACCAGCGTGCTTATTAATCAGTCCGATAGCGCAAAGCGTCGCGAAACAACGTGAAGGCAGGTGAACTTTGACGCCTGCTCGGATAGTAAAGGTGGTATCCCGGAAACGACGGGCACCAATCGGAAAGAACGTGTATCAACCGGCCTTTCGCGACATGCGCCTGCACAATGTCTTCGGGCATATAAGCCAGCCCCAACCCCTTTAGGGCGGCATCCAGGCGCATGGCGATGTTGTTGAATACCAGCTGGCCTTCAACGCGCACTTTCAGTTTTTCCCCTTTCTTTTCGAACTCCCAGGCGAAGATGCCGCCATAGGTTGGTAAGCGGATGGTGATGCAGTTGTGCCGAATGAGATCTTGAGGGGTCTTGGGTCGTGGATGCTGGGCAAAGTATTTCGGTGACCCAACCACGGCCATCCGCACATCGGGACCAATGCGCACCGCGATCATATCCTTCGCAATATGCTCGCCCAGCCGGACGCCAGCGTCGAAACCCTCGGCTACGATGTCGGTCAGGCCGTAGTCCACGATGACCTCGATCTGGATGTCCGGATGATTCGGCAGGATTTTTGAGAGAACGGGCTGCAGCACCGTAATCGCTGCATGTTCGCCTGCCGTAATGCGCAACTTACCTGCCGGCTTGTCCCGAAACTCGCTAAGCAAAGCCAATTCGGAATTGATCTCTTCAAATCGGGGGGTAATCACCCGCAGCAGATGCTCGCCCGCCTCGGTAGGCGAAACACTGCGAGTTGTGCGCGCCAGGAGCCGGACACCCAGCCGCTCTTCCAACTGTCGCATGGCCCGGCTCAACGCGGGCTGCGAGATGCCGAGCTGAGCCGCCGCACGTGTAAAGCTGCGCTCTCGTGCCACGACCGAGAAGATCGCGAGCTGGTCGTAGCTTTCGGCGGCCATTTATCCACTCCAGTTATAAACCCTTTCCGATTATGCCATCTAGTGATGGCAATCCTCCGGCTCTAAATTGGCCACGTGGAGGACACTATGAAAACGCGCAAACTTGGCAACAGCCAACTTGAAGTATCCGCCGTCGGACTAGGCTGCATGGGCCTGAGCCATGGTTACGGGCCAGCCACAGACCAGAAGGCGGCGATTTCGCTGATCCGTGCCGCCGTGGAACGGGGCGTGACGCTCTTCGACACGGCCGAAGTCTATGGTCCTTTCCTCAACGAGGCGGTCGTCGGCGAAGCACTCGCTCCGGTGCGGGAGCGGGTGGTGATTGCCACCAAGTTCGGCTTCGATATCAATCCACTGACGGGCGTGCGTGGTAGCGATACCAACAGCCGCCCCGAGCACATCAGGGTTGCAGTCGAGGGGAGTCTCAAACGGCTGCGTACCGATCACATCGATCTGCTGTTCCAGCATCGCGTCGATCCGCAGGTGCCAATCGAAGATGTGGCCGGTCTAGTCAAGGAGCTGATCGCCGAGGGCAAGGTGAAGCACTTCGGGCTGTCAGAGGCAGGCATACAGACGATCAGCCGCGCACATGCTGTGCAACCGGTGACCGCCGTACAGAGCGAATACTCGCTATTCTGGCGCGGACCAGAAGTGGAGCTATTACCACTCCTTCAAGAACTCGGTATCGGCTTCGTACCGTTCAGTCCGCTGGGCGCAGGATTTCTAACCGGCAAGATCGATGAGAACACCAAGTTTGACCCGACCGATTTTCGCAATGTTGTACCTCGCTTCTCTCCCGAAGCACGCCGAGCGAATATGGCGCTCGTTGACGTGGTCAAGTCGGTGGCCGAACGCAAAGATGCCACACCCGCTCAAATCGCATTGGCGTGGTTGCTTGCACAAAAGCCATGGATAGTGCCGATCCCAGGCACCACCAAGCTCCATCGTCTGGATGAAAACCTTGGTGCTGACAGTCTTGGGCTGAGTGCCGAAGATCTAACGCAGATCGACAACGAAGTTTCGAAGGTTAAGGTAGAAGGCGAACGGTTGCCCGAGGCGGCGCTGAAAATGACCGGCCGATAATGTTTGTAGCCTCGCCAAGAACATTAGCCGCCGGCCTGGATTTTTTTAGCGCATGCTTTGGTTGCCAAAAGGCCCGGCCAAGCATCCGTCATGTAAGCATAACCGGCTGATTTAATTGCACCTGCACATACTTTGCTATTCGACAGCAGCCAAAGTATGTGCACGGCAAGCAGAAATTACACCCACTTTGGTTTCCAAAAGTGCCCACACATTGGGGCCAGTTCCGTGCCGACTCCGACTTGTTCAAGCACGAACCGGATGCGTTTGACCGGAGCTTTCTGCCGGCGCCTTGTACGGAACGAAAGCCAATACCAGCCATGCCGTCAGCGCGATCAAGTCCAGCCATGCGAACCAGTCTCCCCATTGCGCATAGAGCGTGTGCGTTTCGCGCAGCGGAAGATCGCCCACCAATTCGGCATCGCCAGCTTCGCTGGAAGCTTCCGCCACGACGCGGCCACGGTCGTCGCTGAGCGTGAGCCGGCCGGCATGCGCGGCGCGCGCGACGGCGAAGCCGCTTTCCACGCCGCGCATGATCGCAATGCGACTGTGTAGCCAGCCGTCTACGGTAAAATCCGAAGCGGGTACCAGCAACAGTTGCGCGCGGCGCGCGGCATAAGCGTCGCCAATGTCATGGAAATCCATGTCCTTGCAGATCGCCAATCCGATGCGCGGGTCGCCTTGAAGCATGGTGTAGTTGTCGCCCGGTATAAAAGGGTCCATGCCGGGGAGCAAATGGTGTTTGATGTAGGTGGCCGTGGACGTGGCGCCAGGTTGAAACACCATCAGCATGTTGCGATGTCCGCGCGGATCGCCGTGGAAGTCGACGCCGGAAGCTACGATCAGATCGCGCTGTTTCGACATTTGAGAAAATGCGGGAATGCCCGTATCCGCGGTGGCGAATGTCCCTTCTGGAGCCAGCACGATATGTGCACCGTCGTCGGCGAGACGACCGAATGCTTCCATGTAACGTGCTTCGAGCGCTTGCCCCTTCGGCTCGCTCAATGCAGCCAGGGTCGGCTTTTGCAACGATACCAGGCCAATGCGCATCGTTCCGGTCGCCGGAGCCTGAAGTCGCCAGCCGCCATACGCCACCGTGCCGGCCAGCAAAATAGCTGTAACCACGGCCACCGTGACACGACTGCGTCTGGAAGCGCGCGGCGTCGCCTGCAACGCGATGGCCGTGGGCACCAGCAGCAACAGAAAACCGATGCCCCAGATGCCGGTTATCGCCGCAACTTGAATCACGGCCAGCGCATCCATTTGCGTGTAGCTGATATTGGAAAACGTGGCGTGCGGCGAACGCAGATTCGTGACGTATTCGATGGCGACCCACATCGTCGGCACCGCCAGTGCGGCGGCCAGCGTATGACCGCGCAGCAGCAATCGCCGATACAGCAGCACGCACAGCATCAACATGACGCCCGATGCGCTGATCGCATACACATCGAAAAGCCAAGGCAGGCCGATATACGTGTGGAGATAAGTCCAGACGCTAAACGCACCTGCGGTATACGCGACAAAAGCCGAGAAGGCGGCCGAGCGCGCTTGAACCCGTGGTGCGAGCCATAGCACGGGCAACGGTGCGAGCCATGTCAGCCACCAGTGCGGATGTATGCCGCTACCGAACCACCAGCACAGCGCGGAGAGGGCGGTCGCTGCAAACCAGGCCTGCAGCGCGGAATAATCATGCCTTGATGCCATCGAGCAACCTCCTCAAGGATTGCAAGTAGAAAGCGCGAAACTGCGCCTCGTCATAGCTGAAACGTCCG
The DNA here is from genome assembly GCF_044904675.1 of Dyella jejuensis. NCBI lineage: Bacteria > Pseudomonadati > Pseudomonadota > Gammaproteobacteria > Lysobacterales > Rhodanobacteraceae > Dyella > Dyella jejuensis. Next base: position 330,830 of record NZ_JADIKJ010000002.1, read on the forward strand.
GCGCGATAGAGCGCAATCAAGCCATGCTGGTGCGCCCAGATCGTCATCGTGACGTCGTGCGGGTCGTCTTGCTTCAACAAGCCTTTCGCCATGCCTTCGATCACGGCGTCAAGTGCGACATTGAAGGTGGGCGAAAGGCGCGCATGAAAATCTTCCGGGTAACGCCGCGCATCGTCGCGACGCACCGAAAAGGCGTGATCGAATAAATGCGGATGCGTCAGCGCATAATCCAGATAGGGTTCCATTAACGCGACCAGCCGCTTTAGCACGTCCCGGCTTCGCGCGCGCGATTTCCATTCGTGCGCGACGCTTTGGAAGCTGTCGTCGGAGAGCTTTTTCAGCAGCGCGTCCCGATTTGGAAAATGGCGATAGATCGCCATGGGCGTAATGCCCACCGCATCGGCGACGCGACGCATGGTCACCGCGTCGGCGCCTTCGCGTTCAAACAACACGCGCGCGGCCTTGAGAATCTTTTCGGGGGTCGTCAGGCGGGCCATGTATACAGTGTATACATGATGGCCGCGACACGGCAATGCTTACTAATGGGCTAGTCGGGTCGTGTCACAAAGCGACCGCCGGAAAAAGCGGGGCACGACTTTGGAGGCAGTTTGCTGGCCGCCACAAGTGGTTTTTTTGTTCGCTCGGGCGTTCCCAGGCCAGGTACGCCCCGAATCGGCAGATACGCGAAGGTATGGTATGAGCATTATCCAAGGTCCGCTTTCGAAGGCGGACGGTTCTCAAAGCCTCCAGCACTTACTTTGGCTGTCAAAAGCTTCGTATGTGCACGGTACGCACAAGTCACCATTTTGGTCGCACGGCGGGTAGCGCCACGATCGCTCGCTTCAATTGCTCCCTGCGTCGTTGCTGGAAAGACTCAAGCCTCTTTTACACAAAATCGGCATCAAGCCCTATCTGGGGCAGGTCGACTCGGCGACTTGTATTTCTTCGTGGTCCCGCTCGCCACCCGAGGCATGCAGGAACGACGGAGACACATCCTTGATTGCCGACTTGCCGCTCCATGGTAGCGCGTCACGATAAACGGAGATGGCATCGCGTTTGCGAAGATTTGCCATGTAAAACGGAAACGGTTCCTCGTGCGGATGAACATACCCGCGCGCAAGCATGTACCTGCGTATGCGATTCAACCGGTACCAGGGGGCGGCCGGAAATAGGTGATGTTCCGAGTGGCGATTGAAGTTCATCGCCAGGATGGTGGACAACCACTCGGGCATGTTCGCTGATCTGGCGATGTTGTCCTGCGCCGAAACAGGAATGGGTTCCGAGTTGGTATCTGAAAGATGCGAGAACAGCTCCAGATGCTGCGGCAAAGTCACGTTCTCCGTCACAAAGAGAAAGATGAGCAGCATCGGCAAAAAGTAGGATGCGTATACCGAAAATCCCAGCCACATGATGATTGCGAGGTGGGTGAATACGCAAAACAGATCGGAAAACAATCCAATCCGGGCGTTGTGGAAGTCACGGGCACGATATCGTTCCACTGGGTAGGCCCAGAATATCCCGTAGAAGAACTTCGAGATGGTCAAGGGTATCCACAGCTTCCATGTCGCACGGATCAATCCGAGCTTGGCTGCGGGAGCGTGATACAGACTGAGCAAATGACTCTGGGTTGGATCCTTGTCCACCACGCCAACCCAGCGATGGTGCGTGAGATGGATATTGCGCCATGGATAATAGGGGACAAGGCAGAAAATACTCGCAAGGTGACCGGTCAATGCGTTCCAGGTCTGGCTGGTAAATAAAGTCTTGTGTCCGCACTCATGGAGAATCGCAAACCAGCGGAAAATGACCACGCCGGATGCCAGTTCAAGGAGCCAGAAACTGGCGCTCCAGCGATTAACCAGGGTCAGTCCATAAACAAGCAGGACAGACAAGGTAAGTTCGAAGGTAACCATGAGGACACCATACAGGTTAATGGGGTCCAGTAATCCATCTCGTTTGAATTGGCTCTGCAATATCTTGAAGTCGCCAGTATTCATGATGAACGCCTCGAATAAATGATGCTCGCAAAGCTGTCGAGCGGAACCTGGAAACCTGCCCGAAGGCGAACGGACATGACGTGCCATCGGGCAAGCTGGTGCAACCCCGGGGAACAGGGTCAGATGATCTACAAGACTCACTCTGGCCAACCTGCTCTCCCCATGTCGAAAAGGAGATTTACCTCAATGACTCATCCCGCTATTTGTTGCGGACAGGCTTGTGTTCCGGCCATCGAGCCAAATAAGGCCCGGTGAAATATCGCCCATGAGGAATCGGCCCAGGGCCGAGGCATCGTAGGCATTTTCCCAATGCTCGATGATTCGTCCATCGCGGAATCGCCACAAGCCGCAGAAAGGCATGCCGATGCTCTCGTTGCCGCTGCGTGCTCTCAGCGTGCCGATCACGGCACCGAAGTATTCGTTCGCGGTGATATGTTGGACGTCCATGACAAGGCTGCCGTTGGTCAAACGAATCAGGTCGAGCTCCTTTTCGAGCACGGCCTTTTTCCCGATGACAAATGCGGGACCACCTGAGGCGCCGCGATCGGCGGTATGCAACACGACATCATCATCGACATACCTGTCGATGCATCTCAAATCGGCATAGACGGCGCGCAGCGTTTCGACATTGGCGTGCAAGGCTGGCATGATCGTTACTCCTCGCTCAGGACACGGCTGCCATCTGGAGTTCCGGTTTTCGATCAGGCCGCCAAACCGGCATGCTTGCCCGGCTTACCGCATCGATGATTGCAGCCATTTCCGCGCGGTTGAACTCTATGCTTGCCGCGCGCGCATTCTGATCGAGATGTTCCAGCGAAGTAGTGCCAGGTATCAGCACCGTATTCGGAGAATGCTGCAGCAACCAGGCCAGTGCGAGCTGCGAAGGCGTCACACCGTATCGGTCGGCAATCGGCCCCAATGGGCTGTCGCGCCCTACGAGGCCGCCATGCCCTAGCGGGAACCATGGGATGAAGGCAATGCCGTGCTTCTCGACATAACGCAGCGTTTCTTCATCGGCACGATCGGCAATGTTGTAGAGATTTTCGATGGCGACAATTTTGGCAGTACGGCGTGCCTCAACCAGCTGTTCGATACTTACGCCCGGTTGATTGGACAGGCCGATATGATGAATCTTCCCTTCCTTCTGCAAGCGCACCAGCTCGCCGAGTGATTCGGAAAGGGGTACCAGCGGATCAATGCTGTGCAGTTGATAGAGGCTAATTCGTTCCAAACCCAGCCGGCGAAGGCTCATCTCTACCTGTTGACGCAAGTATTTCGGATAATTGATCGGTTCTATGTAAGGTGCGCCAGGGGCGCCATGAATCCAGTCATGGGGACCGCTACGCAGCATGCCACCCTTGGTTGAAATCACCAGATCGTTGGGGTACGGATGCAAGGCCTTGCGTATGATTTCCTCGTTATCGCCAGGGCCGTAGGAATCAGCGGTGTCGATGAAGTTGACGCCAAGATCGTGTACTGCATGGCGCAGCACGCGGATGGCGTGCTCCGGGTCCGCCGGCGGACCCCACATGCCGTAGCCAGTCAGGTGCATCGCGCCATAACCAAGGCGGTTGACGATCAGATCACCGCCTAACGCAAATGGCTTGCTGGCGGCTTGGGGTTGAGTAGCGATCATGCCATGACCTCCTCAGGGTAAATTCTGGTCTTTGCGACCGGTGTTGAAACCAGGTTCGTCCATTTTCCAAGCGTGACCTCCGCGGTAATTCCGGGTCCGAAACCGGCAATGATTCCGCGTGCGCCCTCATGCACAGCGCCGGCCTCGAACATGCGGCGCGCCGCATCCAGTACGACGCACGAAGCTATATTTCCGTACTCGGTCAAGGTCGCCCTGCTGTACGCAAACATCTCGGGCACCACGCCAAGGAAATGCGAGAGGTCATCAAGAATGCGCGGGCCTCCGGCGTGGATGATGTAGAAATCCAGCTCCCCTGCGTCCCATCCGCATTGACCGGAAACCGACCGAAGTTCCGGAGCCAGTTGCTCCATCGTTCCAGGCACCCGCTTGTCCAGGCAGAAATGAAAGCCCGTTGATTTGACGGCATACGAAATCCAGTCTTCGGTACCGGGCACAAGGCGTGTTCCATTGCTCACCAGATGAATGCCGGCGCCCCCCACGCCGCGTACTACGGCTGCCGCCACCGCATCCCCGAACAATCCGTTGGAAAGAAGGTTGCCAACGCCAAGATCGGTGGGCTGATAGCAGAGCGAGCAGAATTCGCATGCCACGATGAGCACATTCGCGCCCGGATAGGCCAGACAAAAATCGTGGGCCCGGTTGATCGCAGTCCCGCCCGCAGCGCAGCCAAGCTGTGAAATAGGGAGTTGGCGCGTATCACTGCGGAAGCCGAGCTCGTTGATCATCCATGCAATCAACGATGGCATCGTAAAGCCCGTGCAAGATACAAAGATAATCGCGTCGATCTGATCTGCGACAAGTCGCGCATTGGCCAATGCCTTCTGGACAACTGCCGGAATACGCGCCTTCGCTTCGCGCACGTAAATAAGGTTGCGCGTTTCCAGGCCAGGATGGCGCAAGGTTTCCTCGATGGGTTGCACCAGATGACGCCGATCTACCTTGGTATTGCCGATGAGTCTGAGTACCAACGGAAGTTGTTCATGACTTGCATGCAGTATCCGCGCCAGAGCCAGTGTCTCCTTAAGGCTGATCGTGTATTCGGGCACGGCGACCGCTGGGCAACAAAGTGTCGGCATGACAGTCTCCACGTTTTCGAGAAAGATGCGCACGCCCACACCAGAAGTTAACCTGGCATGCCATGCACCTCTGGCGAGATGGTTTAAAGCGGTTTATCGATATCGCGAAACGATTCTTGCGCGTATGTGAAGCGATTGCCTCAATCCACCATGAAGATGTGGATGAAAGGACATGCATCGATGCATAAATCCTGCAAGTAGATCCGCAGGCGCCGCTTTCCTTTCATCGGCAGTGATAATGCCGACATTGACGCCTGTCGTACTGCCTTTCACGTAATGGACTTTCCCGGTCAGGCGCTGATGCAGCAATGAACTGGATTCAATGTCTTCAAGCAACGCATCGACAGTTTCATTGCGACTTATGTCAATCCAGTGATAGCACACGACCACCTCCATGCTTGTTGCGTATGCTGCACAACCAGCGGATGCACGGTATAGCGTGTGAAACGTTATGGCATCATAAAAAGCATATGAAATGATGCATATCAAATAAAATAATTCGCGATCTTTCGTGCGAGCAACACTGGCTGACGCGATCGGAGTGCACGCTGACGCCATCGAACGGTGAAGCGCGAAGACGGCCATGCACAGCGCCTTGCACACCAGCATGACGATCATGCGCTCGGACGCATGCCATCCCATCACCTGATGCGCGACTACGGATCCAGCGCCGCCGCCTGCACAACCAACTTCATCGGTTGCGATATACGTATGTCGCTGACCTATGCCTGGTTGGCTCGATCCGCATGGAAGTTCCGCTGCAACAGCTTCGGCGCTACCGGCAAGCCGTGACTGGAATCCGTCGCAGCCTTACTTGCACGCCCCGTTGGTTCGCAGCGTCTGGCCACGTATGCTCCTGGCCACACCAGGCGCAAGGCCTATTCCTCGAATTCACTGCAACGCCCATGCATTAATTGAAGAATAACCGTACCTGGATGTGTTGTTGTGACGTGACGTGCGAATGCGGGTTGAAATTCACATGAGCAGGCTTCGCGCATGGCGAACTTATCAAGTTTGAAATCCAGGTTGGGCGCAATGCCTTCAGGATGATCCGCAAGACCTGGCAAATTGAATGCACAAAGGTTCAGATGCGTTCCAACTTCGTGCATTGCCCTGGATCAACAAGAGCGGATGAATAGTTACGCATGGCATTCACTTGAGTAACCAGTCATTGCGCGACTTGCTATTTTTTTATTCCACCGTTTTTTTCAATGTGTTGCGCGGACAATTCGCGCATGGCATAGCGCGCCATGAGCAGCCCCACAGCACGATACGTCCCCGGAAGGGCGGCGGGATCGATTTTTGCGGCAGTTCTACTCCGGCGACATGACGGAGACCTAACTATCCCCGGTCCCATTCCGGTTGTCAGATCACGCATTACCGCGCAGGGAGCCTGCGACGGCTAAATGGTCATCCAACCAACGTCCACGAGGAGAATGTCCATGAAAATTCGCCAACTTGCCACGTTATCCATTTTACTTGCATTGTCCGCCATCTCCTTTGCCGCATCAGCCGCAACTCCGGGCCCATGTACGGATGCCCTTCAAGCCGCAGTAAACAATGCGACAATTACGATTACGAATTTAGAACAGGGCAACGGAACGGAGGCCCTCGTTAACGCTGCCGGGATGAACGCGAATGAAGTGGGAGCGCAGGCAATCTGTACCGCAGCGGATCTGCCGAACGTGATCCAAATTACTCTTGATATCACTACATCCATCGGTGAAAACGCTGCGACTGCGTCATTGATCACTTTGGGAGACTATCCCCTTGCAATCGTCTACTTAAATGGACAGATCGCCGTCCTGAACAACGCAATTGCGCTCGCGGACGGAAAATAGGCGCAACCATGGGGTCGTAGATTCTAAGGATGCAACTTGCACCTGGTGCGGGAGCACCTGGTTTGCCAGGAACGAATAGCATCTACAGCCGGACATTCTGTCCGGCGCGTCACCTGGCTGACAGCTGCAAAGGCGAACACAGTGCTCAAATTCGGCGGCGCCTCGCCTGCTCTACGGGCGCCGCCGGACTCTCGCCCGTGGAACAGAGTCTTGTTTAGCCTGGAAGCTATCGACCGTAATCGGGGACACATACGGTTATTTTCATTACGCACATTGATCAGTGCCGAAGAAGTCTTTTCGACTTTCACGCACCGATAATTCCGATCGGCGTAAAAACCACTTCTTCGCGAATTCGGCTCCAGTGATCGCGGTCAGTCGAGAAAGATGGCGCACATCGGCTGACAGATCGGCGACGAGAGAATGCTGAGCAACGGGATGGTTCCATGATGCGTGGCTGTTGAGCGCGCAAGCCTATGCCTGCGAGGATAAAGACTATGGCCAAGTCATTTGCGTGGTCTGCGTAATGGCGCCGCACAGATGTATGCGGCTGACCTCGGTTGCAGCGTGCGCGGCGCATCTGAGGCAGCATCAACTGCCGGCAGCCGCAGCGTGGACGACAGCGGTTGACCAGTGCTTGCGAACCGGAGCGGCACAGGGTCGCCAGGGAGTACACAGGTCCATTGATCGCGTGATGGAGGCATGCCCCGCACTGACACGCGCGCAGTGTTGGCAGCGCTTGCGTTGGTTGCGCGAACATGCTGCCGTTGTACGTCCGACGCCGGACGCCTGGCCGGCGGAATTGATCGAACAGCTTCACGAAGGCTATCGCCGCGGCGGCAAATGTAAACGCGAAGCTTTTTGTGCAGTTCGATCTCGTTATCCCGACTTGCCCGGACACGTCATCACGCGATTCGCTCGTCGGCAAGGTTGGCTCGTAAAATCTCCAGCGAGCGTCTCGCCACGACGGCGCTGGACCGCCGCCGAACAAGCGCATTTTGCCGCGATGGCCGAACAACAGCCCGTCGCAAAGATGGCGCATGCCTTAGGACGTTCGAGGAAAGCAATCCGATGGCGCCTGGGTGCGCAGGGTCTGAGCGCAAAGGTCGAAGGGCTGTGGTCAGCGCGTCGACTCACCCGCACTTTGCATGTGGGGCGGATCACGTTGAGGCGCTGGATTGCCGAACATGCGGTGCGGGTGCGCGATGCCCATATCACCGGTACGTCGTTGCTGGCTTATCGCGCGCGCGATTCGTATGTCAATGAAGGCGTGGCCCGGGACGGCACGGCCTCGATCACCATCCAGCCGGATCAATGCTACTGTTGGAAGGAAGCGGCCCAGCTGTTGGGTCACCGCATCGAAGGCGTGCGCCAGGGCGTAGCACGCGGCACGCTTAAACTGGTGGATACGCTAGTGAGCGATCAAGCATTACAAAGGTTTTGCCAGCATTATTCGCTTGGGCGACTGGACCGTAGCCGGATCGATCCGGGCATCCATCGATGGCTGGTGTGCGAGTATGGACTTCCTAATTAACGGCCCCGTTTAGCCTGTTGGGAGCAAACTCCGTCTTCAAGAACCGGTACGAAGCTACTCGGCATTGGTGCAGGAGACGGTTGAAGCGTCCTCATCGCGCCACCCACCCATATTGGAGGTCCCATGAAGCGAGTCACTGGCATTGGCGGCATCTTCTTCAAGGCCAAAGACGCTCCGGCGCTACAGGCCTGGTACAAGCGCCACCTGGGAATCGATGTGCAAGCGTGGGGCGGCGCGGCGTTCGCCTGGACCGACGGTGACGGCAAGCCGGTCGCTGGAACAACCGTATGGTCTGTCGGTCCGGAGGAAGGCAACCAGTTCGCTCCCAGCAGCGCATCCTTCATGGTCAACTATCGGGTGGAAGACCTGCATGGGTTGATCAAGGCCTTGCGGGAGGAAGGTTGCAACGTGCTCGAGAAGATCGACGAATCCGACTATGGAAAGTTCGCCTGGGTCATCGATCCGGAAGGAAACAAGGTGGAACTGTGGCAACCGCCTGCCGGACAGTAAGCAGTCGCCCCACGGCAACTTTGGGCGGACTGGAATCACCGAAGGCGTCATAGGCATCTTTGAAACGTCGCTTGCGCCAACGCCGGCATATTTGCCACGTGGTGAGCATGGCCAAGGCGAAACAAGTCCGGCTTCGCCGGGTCTCGGCTGTGGCTTTGAGATGCTTACATGGACTTCCAGAGAAACGCACTCAACCTGCGCAGCTCGTCGAACTGGCTCGCCAGCTCGAAGCTCAACAAGAAAATCGCAACGTGGAAGACGCCCTCGTACCTGACGGACCAATCCAATACGGGCGCCGCGATACGCCGCCGAATGGCGTCGCGATTCAATATCAGGCAAATGACCACGCCCAGAACGCCACCGACCAGCACATCCGTGGGGTAATGCAGCCCGAGATAAATCCGCGGCAGGCAGATGAACGCGATGGCGAACACGAAAGCAATGATGCCAAGCCGGCGCGACGCCAGGTAAATGCCCATCGCCACCGCGCACCACATCATCGCGTGATCGCTGGGAAACGAACTCCACGTGCGCACAAGCGGCACCTTGGTGGTGTCCGAAGGAAAATGCATCATCAGCGCCGGATTCGCAAATGGACGAACGCGGAAAGGGAGATAGTGCGCCAGCAACCTCCCGACGAACAGCGCGACGAAGGTTGCAACGGTGGTGGCCGCGACGATCTCCCGATCGCGGCGCATGGTAGGTCCGCGGCGAAACCAGATCCACCATAGCAAACAGATAAGGCCAAGCCCGCGCGTGAAATAGAATTTCTCGATGCCCATGGTCATGTAATCGAACATAGGCCAGCGGAACGCAAACTGGTTGAAGAACCGCAGGATGGTGATATCGAAGCTATTCACGGCGAGATCACATTTAATACAGAACGGTTACGTCCGGTTTACCGATTCACTCGTATCGTCAGCGTGAAGTAAGCAAACCGCGCCGTTCCTTGCAGGCAGCGCAATCCGTGTAACTTTTAAGCTGTCGAAGCGGCCATGTACGTCACCTATGAGCCGGCCTTGCCGGCAACTGCCGCATCGGCACGAAACCCCACGTAGCGGCTCGATCCGGTAGAAGTGTTGGAACTCAACGCGGAATCGGCACCGGCGGCACGCAGGGCATCAACGGTGGCTGCCTGGTTCGACACGATAGTCCAGGAGGGATTGCTTTGATGCTCGGCGCGCGCCTCATTGCGCAAGGCCTTGAGCAGCAGCTCGGCAGCCGGCGCATGGATGGCGAAACCTTCGTTTGAAAGTCCTGCGCTGCCAATGCCCAATTCAGCACACAGCCGTTGCTTGAAGAGTGCTTCGTGCTCGTCCTCGTCGCGCGACAAGGCGATATGCAGCTTGGCCTCCGGCTCCACCACTTGATCGTCACGCACCAGTGGCACTGATGATACCCACGCTTCGGGCGGACACAGCTTGTTTGCCGGCGCCAATGCGATGAGCGGATTGATTTCGGCCGGATAGACACGGCAGACGTGCGGCCGGGTCGCATAAATCCTGCAGCGGAAATCCTCGTCCAGATTTGGGCATGGCCCGACGTAGATGGCGGTAAGGATCACGATCACGCGAATGCGCAGGTTGCCACTCATGCTCGCGAACGAACGCCGGCGTTTGTGCAAGGCATGCAGGTTGGAAGGTTCTGGCTCTTCCAGCCAAGGCAATGCCTCGCACAGCAGTTCGACTGTGTCGCCGCGGGCTATCCAGTCGATCGCTTCGTTGCGCGTCAGTGGCAGGCGCAAGTCATGGCAGCATTTGCCGCATGCGACACAGCTAAAGTTGAGATTCGCCACCTGTGCCCCTGTCCGCTACGGTCTTGTGGTCCGGCCTGCCTGCGCTCATGACGGGCGAGACCCGGCCAGTATGCCCCACGGCGTTTCCAGTTGCTCGCGTTCGCGCATTGGCGACACTTCCCCGAGTTACGGCCAGCGTTACTACAAGTTATCCATGTACGGCAGTACCGCTACCCACTGCCTGACTACCTTCCGCTACGATTGGCCACCTGCGAAGACACGAAATGCGGCTTGATCACCATAGCGCCGCAAGCGCTCATCATCGCCCATAGCCAGGAGAGACGACCATGGCTCACGAAGACCGCAATGCCGGCAGGACGGTCAAGATACCCGGCCCGGACCATCCCATCACCATCGAGCGCAGCACACGGCGTATCGTGGTGACAGTGGCCGGGCAAGTGATCGCCGATTCGCGCCGCGCGCTGATCCTCAAAGAAGCCAGCTATCCAGCGGTTCGCTACATTCCCCTGGACGATGTGGACATGTCACTGCTCGAACGGACCGACCATGCCACCTATTGTCCTTACAAAGGCGAGTGCGCCTATTACAGCATTCCCGCCGGCGGCGAGCGTGCGATCAACGCCGCGTGGAGCTATGAGCATCCCTACGAAGCAGTGGCGCCTATCGCAAGCCATCTGGCGTTCTATCCTGATCGCGTCGATGCGCTCGATGAATCGGAACAGGCCTGACTCGTCCTACGGACAACGGCATGCCGATGCGCTGCACGATGTTTTTGCACCACGCAACGGCCATTACTGAAAGCCATGACGTTGCGTTAGATCGATGTTATCGATCTTGAAGCATCGATCCGGAAATTTGGACGACTCAAGCGTTCGCCTGCGCATTTTCAGCCGATAAAGCGCACAACATGATTAGTTTTGTTTCGAAGACCGAATCAATATAGCGCCGCGATTGATTTATGTCTTATGGATGAACATTCATCAGCGTGTAGGTCGAACTGATCCTTCCTTCATCGCAAGACGATACGCAAAACGCGATGCTTGCAAGGCATCGCTTTTGCGCGATGCAAATTATGTCTTTTTAGTGATCGGAGATAGCAAAATGGTATCGACCAACAAGAGCAGCGGTGGCGGCGATCATGCCAGCCACGAGCAACACGTGAAAGCAGGCGAGCAGAGCCACAAGAACACGCCATCCAAGAGCGCGTCGTCGGGCTCGTCCTCCCCGGGCAACTCACGTGGCGGAAGTCCGGAGCAGCACGCCAAGGCTGGACAGCAGAGCCACAAGAACGATCGCTAACAGCGGTGATCGACATGGATCGCCGCGCCGGCCACGCCGGCGCGGCCAAGCCTGGAACCACTAGTCCTGGAACCACTAGTGATGATCGATTGGCGCCGTGGCGCCTTCCATGGATTCACGGATACAGGCGATCGCGCGTTCGTTGCGCCCATTGCTGACCGAAGCGGCCCCATCTTCGGGAGCCCACACGCCAAGTTTGCGGCTATGCTTCCAAGGCCGAATACAGGACACAGGAATCGCCAGCGACGCCGGCGATCGCCACACTGCCGATATGCAGCTTTCCAGCAGGCTCGGCAAGGGTGTCTCGTAGAAGGCCGAATGACGCGGCTTTAATACGAAATAATCATCCGGATGCGGTTGCACGGTTGCGACGATGTCGTGTCCCGTCGTACTTGCCTGTGCCCAATTGACCCATTCGTTGAAATTCGAGCGCCAGCGCCCGTAATTGTCGTTGACGTAGATGACGGGCCGCTCATGTTCTCGAAAACGCACGGCCAGCTTGGTGACTGCCCGCGCGATGCATCGCGCATGCTTGGCCAACGCTTCGCCATCGGGAAATGCATAGTCGCTGATCAGGTCGACGACCAGCAGCGTCGCTTGCTCGAACTGGAATTCGTGCGCCTGGCCGCGGCTCATGGCAACCGCCCTGTTATCTCGACCTTCGCTTGTGCCCGTGCTTGAAGCCCCAGCAGGCGGCGATCGCACATGCGCCGACAATCGCGGCGGTACGCACACGTGGCGAGGTACGTACCTCCCGCGCCATGCCTTCGATCACGTTCACGCGATCGGCCAGCAGCAGAAGCATCCAGTGGCGCACGTCATTTTCGCTATGGCGAAACGCGACGCGCCGGATGCGCCCGCTGCAGCCACGCGGCGGTACGCTGGTACCGAATACCGGCGTGATGCCTTCGCGTTCAATGGAATGCAGGATTTCCACGGTGCATGCCTGCTGTTCCGGCGGCTCGCGGTCGGCTTGCGGAGGCAGGCGCTCCATGGGCACGCCAGGCCGGTTTTCATGGTCGAGGTCGGCGCCCCAGTCGGGAATGTTCGGATGATCGCCTGGCATGGTGTGTCCTCAATGCGCAGTGGCTGTCGACTCCGCACCGGGCGGAATCAGCATGACCTTGATGCAATGGTCTTTCTTGGCCGAGAACAGGTGATAGGCCTCATCGACCTCTTGCAGCGGCACGCGGTGGGTAATGATCTCGCGCGGCTTCAGCCGGCCGGCCCGCACGTGTTCGATCAATCGCGGCAGATGCCGCTTCACGTTGGCCTGGTTCATGCGCAGCGTAAGGCCTTTGTTGAGCGCATTGCCAATTGGCACCGCGTTGAATGTAGGGCCGTAGACGCCAACGATGGAAACACGGCCGCCCTTGCGCACGCAGTTGATTGCCCAATGCAGCGCAGTCGCCGCGCCCGCCTGCAGCTTGAGCTGCACGCCGGTGAGCCGCTGCAGCATGCTGCCATCGGCTTCCGCGCCGACCGCATCGACGCACACGTCAGCGCCAAGGCCATCGGTGATTTTCTTGATGTGCACGGCCATGTCCCCGACACTGCGGAAATCGATGGTCTCGCACTGTGCGAAGCGTGCGGCGAAGTCCAGCCGATATTCGACCTGGTCGACCACGATCACACGGCCCGCGCCCATCAGCCACGCGCAGCGCGCGGCGAGCAGGCCGATCGGGCCGGCGCCGAACACCAGCACCGTATCGTTTTCCTTGATGTCGCCCATTTCCGCGGCCTGGTAGCCGGTGGGTACGACATCGGTCAGCAGCACCGCATCTTCGATATGGATATCCGGCGGGATCACGGTCGGCCCGATATCCGCGAACGGTACGCGCACATATTCAGCCTGGCCACCGTCGTAGCCACCGGCCGTGTGCGAATAACCGAAGATGCCGCCAACCGCGGTGGCTTGCGGATTGCTGTTGTCGCAATTGCTGTATAGCCCGCGCTGGCAATAGAAGCACGCGCCGCAGGCAATATTGAAAGGCACCAGCACATGGTCGCCAACCTTGAGGTTGCGTACTGAAGTACCGACTTCCTGCACGATGCCGGTGAACTCGTGGCCGAAGATCGATCCCACGCGCGTGTCAGGCACCAAACCATGGTAAAGGTGCAGGTCCGAACCGCAGATGCATGATCGCGTAACGCGCACGATGGCATCGCCCGGATGCTCGATCACTGGATCGGGTACGTGCGTTGCGCGCACCTTGTAAGGACGACGATAGGTGGTTGCCAGCATGACCGTGCTCTCGTGGCGCATTTCCCGTGACGGGCGAGGTCCGTACCTTAGTCGGGCGCGTGTGAGTAGGCCGGGAAATATTCGCCTGTCCTGCGATCACGACCGCGCCAGCGCCCGCACAGGCGCATGTACGCTCATGGCTCAGCTTTTGCGGCTGAGGATGATGCGCGCGGCACGCTCGCCTTTCACGTAGAGCCACAACCAATTGAGCGCGACCATGACGCGATTGCGAGCGCCGATCAGAAAATAGATATGCACGATGGCCCATATCATCCACGCGAACCACCCATGCAAGCGCAGCCGTCCGAAATCCACCACGGCATTGTGCTTGCCGACCGTGGCGAGATTGCCGTAATTGCGATAGCGGAATTCGGATGGCGGAGGCTGCGCACGCAGGCGCGCCTTGATCAGACGGGCGACGTAACGCCCTTGTTGCTTGGCGGCCGCGGCCAGGCCCGGCACCGGCTTGCCGTCTTGCTGTTCGAGCAAGGCGGTGTCGCCGATCACGAAGATCTCGGGATGTTCCGGCACGCTCAGGTCGTGTCGCACCTTGACGCGACCGGCTTTGTCGGCGGATGCATGCAACCATTCGGCGGCCGGCGATGCACGCACCCCGGCCGCCCAGAAAATCGCGCCGGCTTCGATCAGGTGGTCGTTGCACACCACGCCTTCGGCGCGGCATTCGGTTACCGCATGCTCGAGCAGTACGGTGATGCCCAGGTGCTCCATGGCCTGGCGCACGTAGGCAGCAAGCGACTCGGGAAAGCCGGCGAGCAGCCGCGAAGCGGCCTCGACCACGACGATGCGCGCCTTGCGCGTATCCACGCGGCGAAAATCGTCGGGCATGTCGTCATGCGCCAGCTCGGCGATGGTGCACGCCAGTTCGACGCCGGTGGCGCCGCCTCCGACGACCACGATGGTCTGCAACACCTGCCGCCGTGCCGCGTCGGCCTCCCGTTCGGCTTGCTCGAACACCGTCAAAAGATGCTGCCGTATCGACAGCGCGTCGCCCAATGTTTTCAGCCCTGGCGCATAACGGGCCCATTCGTCATGGCCGAAATAAGCGTGCGTGGCGCCGGTCGCGATGATCAGCGTGTCGTAGGGAATACGGCTGCCATCGGTAAGCAGCACTGCCTTGGCGACACTGTCGATGCCGCATGCCTCCGCCATCAGCACGGCGACCTGGCTCCAACGTGAGAGCAGATGCCTTATCGGCCACGCAATCTGCGAGATATCCAGCGCGGCGCCCGCTACCTGGTAAAGCAGCGGCTGGAAGACATGATGATTGCTGCGATCGATAACCGTGATATCAACCGCTTCATGGCCCAGGTTGCGGGCAGCTTCGAGCCCGCCGAAACCGGCTCCGACGATCACGATCCGCTGGCGCCTGGCGTTCAATCCGAGGCGCCCCTGCCCGGCCCGGCGCTTGGTCCGAGCATGATGGAGATAATGAGAAAGACGAGCAACAGGCCGCAAGCCACCGCGATCGCAAGTGGCGCGCTCTTGCCGGCGGTGAAGCCACCGGCAAATGCGCCAGCGGCGAGTGCCAGCCAAAGGCCCGCGTACTTGAACACCTCGTTCCAATCGCCCCCGCCGGCCAGCGTCGAGGCCAATACGCGCCCCAGATGCACTAGCGTTCCGGTGACATAGGTCAAGGCGATGCCGATGCCTTCGGCGCGGTGGATCACGGCGTTCTGCGTACCCATCGCAAAACTGAGCAGTAACAGGATGACCGTGCCGTCAGAGCGAAAGGCCAGCGCTGTCGCCACCGCAAGCACAAGCGCTTCCCATGCCAGCACTGCGGTGCGATGCCAGCGGCCGGCAAGTGCCCGCAGGCTTTCTCCGGTGATGACCCCTGCCACGAATGCTGCCATCACGCCGAAAAGCTTTTCTATCGCTGCGCCCTGCCCCTGCGTTACGGCGACACCCAGATGGGTGGTGTTTCCGCTCATGAAGGAAGAGAACGTACCGCCCCAGTGCACGAAGCCCACCGCATCCACCCAGCCGGCGACGGCCAGCAGGGCGACTCCCAGCGCGTACAACAGGGCTTGCTTCTGCGGTGCCGGCGGATTGGCAGGATCAGGCGACGCCATGCGCGCTATCGCCGCCGGTAACGGCGAGCGTGGTGCCGGTAATCATCCTGGCGGCATCCGAAGCGAGGAAGACGACCGCAGGCGCAACGTCTTCCGGTTCGATCCACGGCACGCCGAGCGGGGTCTTGGCTTCCATGGCCTTGATTGCAGCCTGTTCGTCCTTGGCTACATCGCCGGAAGGCTGCTTGCCGCCTTCCTGCAGCGCCTGCGCGTAGCGGTCTTCGTGCCGGGTGAGCGCGGTGTTGATCAAGCCCGGAATCAGCGCGTTGACCGTGATGTGATGCTCGCCCAGTTCCAGCGCCGCTGATTTCATCAAGCCAAGCAGACCCCATTTGGAAGCCGAATACGAAGCGCCGGATTTGGTTCCGTGCTGTCCCTGCGTCGACGAGGTAACGATGATGCGGCCACCGCCACGCTTTACCAGCATCGGCGCGAACACGCGCAACACGTTGGCGGTACCGCTGAGATTGACATCGATCTGGTCATGCCAGTCGGCATCTTCCATCGCCAGGATCGGCTTGAATGCCTGGATGCCGGCGTTCGCAAACAGAATGTCGATGCCGCCCCATTGTTGCTCGATGGACTGCGCCACCGCACGCAACGCATCGATATTGCGCTGGTCGACGATATGCGAAAGCCAACGCCGTCCGCACGCTTGCACGTGCTTGCCGGTATCGGCGAGCTGTTCGGGCGTCGCCGGCGCGAAGTCCAGGATGTCGCTGACCCGCGCCGCGATATCGATGCCCACCACGTCGGCGCCGGCCTGCGCCAGCGCGATGGCGCCTGCCCGCCCAATCCCGCGCGCCGCACCGGTGACTACCGCGATACGGCCTTTCAATAGCTCGTTCAAGGTCTTGATACTCCGCGTCGTAAGCGGGTCAAGCTAATGCAGCCGCTGTCTCGCTGGCGTCGCCGCAGGGCGGGCTTGCGTTCACCTGGGCGCGACGCAGCTGGCCTGCTGCGCGCATAGCAGCCTCGCGGCGGCGCGTTGTGATCAACGCACCTCGAACTGCTCGTTGTATTTTTCGTGATGGCGAACCAGGTACGACTCAAAGAAATCCTGGTCGCTACCGAACTTGTTGTCTTCCAGTTCTTCAAGCAAGCTGGGGTCCAGCTGGTCGCGAATTTCGTTGAAGTCGTAGGATTTGTCGTTGTAGGTGATTTTGCTCATGAAGTCCTCCGGCATGGTCGCTCGATCAAGTAATCAGGGCGCCCGGCGTCGTTGCCGCACAAGCGAGCCTGTGTTTTCAAGCTAGGATCGGCACCGCTGCAGGCGCGTGAAGGGCCGGTGACCTCATCCATCACGCTGCCGGGTGATTGACGGCCCAGCGCAGCTTCTAAAGCCCAGGCGGACGCACTGCCATGTGCAGTTGGGCTCTGCTAACGTTGATGACGATTTTGTCGATAAGGGGACTTCCATGCACCTGCCTCATCTGCCGGCAGCGCTGGCCGTTGCGCTCGGCCTGCTCGCCTTGCCCGCCTTGGCCGATACGCCAAAGCCGACACCAACCGCCAAGGAACTGCTCGCCGCCTCGAAGCCGGAAGAGTGGCGTACCCCCGATCCGTCCAACCTGCTCTACATGCAACTGCCGCAGGGGCGCGTGGTGATCGAACTGGCGCCGGATTTCACGCCGCTGCATGCGGCCAATATCCGCACGCTGGCGCGCGAGCATTATTTCGACGGGTTGGCGATCATTCGCGTGCAGGATAATTTCGTAACGCAGTGGGGCGATCCCAACGACGATGACAGCGGCGACACGAGCAAGCTCAAGCCGCTAGGCAGCGCGAAAGCCACGCTGCCTCCGGAATACACGCGCACGATCGATCCGCGCCTGCCGTGGACGCCACTGCCCGACGGCGACGTCTACGCGCCGAAGGTGGGTTTCAGCGAAGGTTTTCCAGCCGCACGCGATCCATCCAGCGGCCGCGAATGGCTGACGCATTGCTACGGCATGGTCGGCGTGGCGCGCAACGTGCCGCCCGATAGCGGCAACGGCAGCTCCCTGTATGTCGTCATCGGCCAGGCGCCACGCGGGCTGGATCGCAATCTGGCGATTGCCGGCCGCGTTATCGAAGGCATGCCTTACCTATCCGGACTGCCGCGCGGTACCGGCGCGCTCGGGTTCTATGACAAGGCAGAACAGCGCGTTCCAATCCTTTCGGTAAAGCTGGCCGCGGACCTGCCGCCGGCGCAACGCGAGCCGTTGCAAGTGCTGCGGACTGACAGCGCCACCTTCGCGGCCATTGTCGAGGCCAAGCGCAATCGCCGCGACACGTTCTATACCGTACCGGCCGGAAAAATCGACCTGTGCAGTATCGATATACCGACACGCACGCTGGCGGCCAAGCCTTGAGCAGGCCATGGGCAAACGCCGCCACAGGCTTGATCGCATGAATCCGCCCTGAGCGGTGCGGCAGGTATATACATCCTCTTCGCCTGCAACATAGTTTCTTTGGACGCGATGCCGGTCGCATGCGGCCGGCGCGCAGCGAAGGCTAAGGATGATGAAGCGCAGCCACAAGATACTGGCTTGGATCGCAGGCGTGCTGCTGGTACTGGTCATCGCGGTGATACTGTTCATCGTGTTGTTCGACTGGAATCGGCTCAAGCCCTATATCGACGATAAGGTCAGCGCGGAAATCGGCCGGCCGTTCGTGATCCAGGGCAACCTTTCGGCGGCATGGCGGCGCGAGCCGGCCGAACACGGCTGGCGCGGCTTGCTGCCCTGGCCCACCTTCACCGCGCGCGATATCCGCATTGGCAATCCGTCGTGGACTCACCAGCCGCAATTTGCCCAGCTCGACGCGCTGCAACTGCGGCTGGCCCCGCTTCCGCTGCTGATCCACCACGTCGACGTGCCCAGGGTGCAGCTGACTGGCGCCCGGATCGATCTGGAACGCACCGCCAGCGGCCAGGCCAACTGGTTGTTCAACCTGCCGCAGAGCGCCACGCCGTCGAGCTGGAAGCTCAACCTTGGCGCCATCGGTTTCGACCGGGGCCAGATTGCGCTGGACGACGCCAAGAGCAACTTGCAGTTGCACGTGACCGTCACTCCGCTGCGGCGGGCAATTCCCTATGATCAGATCGTGGCGCAGGCCACCACGAATGCGCGCAACGACGTAGGCCATGACGTCGGCAAGGTGGCTGACTCCGACAAGACCAAGCCCGACGACTCGGCCAACGCCAGGCACAGTAGCTATCAATTCGCCTGGGCCGCCCACGGCAGTTATCAGGGAGCGCCGGTGACCGGCCAGGGAAACATCGGCGGCGTGCTGGCCCTGCAGCAGGCCGACCAGCCTTTCCCGGTGCAGGCGCGCATGCATATCGGCGACAGCAAGATCGCGTTGGTCGGCACGCTGACCGATCCGATGCATCTGGGTGCGCTGGACCTGCGTGTGTGGTTTGCCGGCAGCAGCATGGCGAAGCTGTATCCGATCCTCGGCATCACCTTGCCCGACACGCCGCCCTACGCAACCGAAGGCCATCTATCGGCGGAATTGCATGCGCAAGGCAGCCGCTTCAGTTATCGCAATTTCAAAGGACGGGTGGGCGAAAGCGACCTGGGCGGCAACCTGCTGGTGCTGACTGGCGGCGCGCGTCCGAAACTGAGCGGCGATCTGCATTCGCAGCTATTGCGCTTCGTTGACCTCGCTCCGCTGATCGGCGCGGACAGCCAGGCACAGAAACAACAGCGCGGCGACACCACGCCGCAGCCGTCAAACAAGGCGTTGCCGGTGGAGCAGTTCCATACCGATCGCATGCGCGCCATGGATGCCGATGTAACCTTCGACGCGGCACGCATCGAACATCCCGCCTCGATGCCCATCGATACATTGAGCACGCACATTTATCTGGACAACGGCGTGTTGCGGCTTGACCCGCTGACGACGAGCGTGGCCGGCGGCACGATCGCTGGCCGCCTGAGCATCGATGGCAGCAAGCAGCCGATGCATACCGCGATGGACCTGCGCGCCCGCCATCTGCAACTCAAAAAGTTGTTCCCGACCGTAAAATCCATGCAAACCAGCTTCGGCGAAATCAACGGCGACGCGGGATTGAGCGCCAACGGCAACTCCGTAGCCGCCTTGCTGGGCGATGCCAACGGCGAATTGAAGCTGCTGATGAACGATGGCGTGATCAGCAAGACGCTGCTCGAAACCGCCGGCCTGAATGTCGCCAACGTGGTGCTCGGCAAACTGTTCGGCGACAAGACCGTGCAGATCAATTGCGCCGCGACCGATCTGGTCGGCACCGACGGCCTGTTCACCAGCAGGCTGTTCGTGCTGGATACCGCTGACGCTACCATCAACGTCACCGGCACGATCAATTTTTCCGATGAGCACCTGGACCTGGACGTGGTGCCGCACACCAAGGGCCTGCGCATCTTTTCGCTGCGCTCGCCGCTTTATGTCAAAGGCACCATGAAGAATCCGGACGTGGGCGTACAACCGGGCCCGTTGCTGCTGCGCGGCGGCGGCGCGGTGGCGCTGGGCGTGGTGGCCGCGCCACTGGCCGCGTTGCTGGCGGTGATCGTGCCCAGCCATGACCAGCACGCCACCAATACCTGCCAGCAGGTGCTGACGGACATGCGCAATGCGCCGCCACCGCCAGGGGTGAAGAAGAAAGTCGTGGAGTGATGTCGCGTTACGCCGCTTCCCGGCGCATCCGGAGCATTACCGATATCCCGCGGCCTGCAGCTCGAACAGCTCCGCATAATGCCCATCCGCGGCGAGCAATTGTTCGTGGCTGCCGATCTCGCTGATCTGCCCATGCCGCATCACGATGATGCGGTCGGCCATGCGCACGGTGGAAAAGCGGTGCGAGATGATGACCGCGCTGCGCCCGGAGGAAAGCTCCTTGAAGCGCTGGAACACCTCGAATTCCGATCGCGCATCGAGCGCCGACGTGGGTTCGTCCAGCACCAGCAATTGCGCATCGCGCATATAGGCGCGGGCGATGGCGATCTTCTGCCACTCACCGCCGGACAAATCGATGCCCTCCTTGAAGAACTTGCCGAGCATCTGCGCGTAACCTTTGGGCAGGCGCGCGATCACCGCATCGGCAATGCTCCGGCGGGCGGCGTCGGCGATGCGGGCATCGTCGTCGCGCGCTTCGATACGGCCGACGGCAATGTTGTCCGATGCCGTGAAGTAGTAGCGCACGTAATCCTGGAAGATCACCCCGATATGCGCGCGCAATTGGGCCAGGTCGTATTCGGCCAGCGGATGGCCGTCGAGCAGGATGCGGCCTTCGTCCGGGTCGTAGAGGCGCGAGAGCAATTTCACCAGCGTGGTCTTGCCGGCGCCGTTCTCGCCGACCAACGCCAGCACTTCGCCCGCGCGCAAGGTGAACGTGAGATGGCGCACGGCCCAGCGTTCGGCGCCCGGGTAGCGAAAGCCGACATCCTCGAAAGCGATGCCTTCGCGCAGCGACGCCGGAAAGGGACGCGGGTTCGCCGGCGACAAAATTTCCGGCTGGATGCGGAAGAACGAAAACAGGTCATCCAGGTACATGGCTTGCCCCGCCACCTGCGAAAAACCGGTCAGCAGGCTTTCGAGCAAGTTGCGCAAACGCCGGAAGGAAGCGGCCAGGAAGGTCAGGTCGCCAATGCTGAAATCGCCCCGCACCGTGCGGAACGCGACCATTGCGTAAGCGGCGTAGTAGCCGATCGTGCCGATGGTGGTGAACACGCCGCCCCAGCCGGCGCGCCGGAACGCCACGCGCCGGTTGGCGCGATAGATCGACTGCGAAAGTTCGGCGTAACGGTCGATCAGGAATCGGTTAAGCCCGAAGCTT
This sequence comes from Dyella jejuensis, assembly GCF_044904675.1. Classification (NCBI taxonomy): domain Bacteria; kingdom Pseudomonadati; phylum Pseudomonadota; class Gammaproteobacteria; order Lysobacterales; family Rhodanobacteraceae; genus Dyella; species Dyella jejuensis. The sequence goes on from NZ_JADIKJ010000002.1 coordinate 352,632, forward strand.
TTCACTTCCTTGGCGGTCTGCGCGCTGGCGCCGACCATGCGCAGGTAATCCAGCTCGCGGCGCTCCGGTGTCCATTGGAAATTCACGGCGTAGCTTTGCGCGTTGAAATGCATTTCGCCGGCAAACGATGGCACCAGCGCTACCAGCAGCAGCACGATCAACCATGGCGCATACACCAGCAGGCCGACGGCGAAGCTGACGATGGTGATGCTGTCCTGCATCTGGCCCAGCAGTTGCGAGAGCAGCATGCTGCGGCCGGCCACCTGGCGGCGGGCGCGATCCAGGCGGTCCTGCAGGTCGGCGTCTTCGAAATCCTCCAGGTCCAGCGAAGCGGCGTGTTCCATCAAGCGCACGCTGGTGCTGTTGGAATAGAGCTCGGTGAGCAATGCATCGCACATGGCGGCGACGCGCCCGAGCAGGTCCGCACTCACTGCCAGCGTGAATTCCAGCGCCAGCAGCATCCACAGATGATGCAGCATGCCGTTGCCGAACCATGCCGCCACGCCTTCATGGACGCCCCCGGCGCGCAGCAAGTGCGTAACTTCGTCGATGATCAGCTTGCCGACGTACAAGGTCGCCACCGGCAACACCGCGCGCAACAGGCGCAATACCACGCTGGCTATCGCCAGCCAGCGGCTGGTCCGCCAGATGCTGAGCAGGAATGGCGGCACATTGCGCAAAGCCGTCAGGCGCTCGCGCAGAGTCGATGGCTCGGGTAGCGGCTCGTTCCGGCCTGACCGCACCCTGCCGGCGTAATGACGCGACATGACCGCTCCTTGGGACATTGCCTGGGTAGCATGCCATGGACGCCCCATCAAGGTCGCCAGTCCCGGCCGGGAATCCATCGGCTTGCTTTCCGGCAGGCACATAGCGATGGCCTTTACCGCCATCGCGGCGCGCGGGCACGCTCATTTCGCTACCAGCGCAAGCGGCGCGCACGAAACGGCTAGAATGCGTGTTCCTCATCCATGCGTCCTGCCATGCAGCCCGTCACCAAGGCCCGTCTGCAAATCCATTTTTGCGTGCTGCTTTGGGGCTTCACCGCCATCCTGGGCAAGCTGATCACGTTGCCGGCGATGGCGCTGGTGTGGTGGCGCATGGTGCTGGTGGCCGGCGCACTGCTGTTGATGCCGCCGGTATGGCGCGGCCTGCGCGCCATGCCGATGAAACTGCGCCTGGCCTATGCAGGCATCGGCGTGCTGGTCGCGCTGCATTGGCTGTCGTTCTACGCAGCCATCAAACTCGCCAACGCATCGGTCGGCGCAACCTGCATTGCACTGGGGCCTGCGTTTCTGGCCTTGATCGAACCGTGGCTGGCAGGTCGGCGCTTCGACCCGCGCGAGCTGCTGGTCGCCATGGCGGTCGTGCCAGGCGTGGCAATGGTAGCTGGCGGCGTGCCGGGACATATGCGTGCCGGCCTTGCGGTAGGCGTGCTGTCGGCGTTGTTCGTGGCGCTGTTCGGCTCGCTCAACAAGCGCCTGGCCGGCAATGGCGATCCGCTCACGGTGACCTGCATCGAGCTGGGCACCGGCGCGCTGTTCCTCAGCCTGCTGGCGCCGCTGCTGCCGCACACCGGGCCGGCGTTTCCATGGCCGGACGCGCACGATGCATGGCTGCTGCTGGCGTTGTCGTTCGGCTGCACCCTGCTGCCGTTTACGCTGGTGCTGGTGGCGCTGCGCCATGTCACCGCCTTCGCGATGCAGATGATCACCAACCTGGAACCGGTCTATGCCATCGTGCTGGCGATGCTGCTGCTGGGCGAGCAGCGGCAGCTGGATGGCTGGTTCTACGCGGGCGTGCTGGTGATCCTGGCCGCGGTGTTCGCGCATCCATTCCTGCACCGGAAGGAATTGGCTCCGGCGGCCGCCGAACTACTGGGCACGTCCGAAGGGCACCAGCTCGACTGAGCTGCCGGCGATTCCTGCTGTCCCGCGCGGCGTGGCGGGCCTTTCCGTGCATCGGCGGCACGTGAACAGCCATGGGAAGTGAGAGAATGCCTTGCAGCAACTCCACTCTCCGTCCCACTTCCGGCCGCTCATCCATGAATTATCGCCACGCCTATCACGCCGGCAATTTCGCCGACGTACTCAAGCACAGCGTGCTGTTCGCGCTGATCCAGGCGTTGCAGGCGAAAGGCACACCCTTCGCGCTGATTGATACCCATGCCGGCAGCGGCTGCTACGCGCTGGACGGCGAGGAGGCAGGCAAGACCGGCGAGTATCGCGACGGTATCGAACGCTTGCTGTTTCCGGATCTGCGCCGCAATGGCGAAGCTGTCCAGCACGCGCTGCCGCCGCTATTGCGCCATTGGCTCGACGCCATCCTGGCGCTGCCGGGCAACGAGCATGGCTTGAAACTCTATCCCGGCTCGCCGTTGCAGGCCGCGCGCGCGATGCGTGCTACCGACAGTGCGCAGCTTTGCGAATTGCATCCGGATGAGGCCGCGCTATTGCGCGAACTGTTCCGCCAGGACCCTCGGGTGCATGTGCACCAGCGCAACGGTTACGAGGCGCTGAAGGCGCTGCTGCCACCGAAGGAAAAGCGCGGGCTGGTGCTGATCGACCCGCCCTACGAAGCACAGGATGCAGAGTACCGCCTGATCGAGTCGGCCTTGAAGGCGGCGCTGCAGCGCTGGCCTACCGGCATCTATGCGGTCTGGTACCCGATCAAGCAGCGTAGCCAGGTGCAACCCTTCCTGCGCTGGCTGCAGCATTGCGGTGCCCGGCGCGTGCTGCGCGCGGAACTGTTGGTGCGTCCGGACGATTCGCCGCTGCGCTTGAATGGTTCGGGCATGGCCATCCTCAACGCGCCGTGGCAGTTCGACCAGGTTTTACGCGAACCCTTGCAGGCGATGGCGCGGCTGCTTTCGCACGAGCGCGCCGCCGAATGGCGGCTGGACTGGCTGGCGCAGGATGAGGATACCTCCGCGTCACGGCCGCCTCACACCAAGCGGCTACCGCCCTCCGGCCGGCCCCGCTAAGCTCGAATCAACGGCGATCGCGTGTCGCCAAGTTCGACGCAAGGACCATCATCATGCACATCCGCACTTCGTTCCGTTGCATCGTGGCGTTCGGCGCACTGCTATTGGTTGCATGTGCGCCGGCACCCATCTACAAAACCGCGCCAGGTACGCTGGCCGTGCTGCCGGCCCAGGTGGCGCAGGCGCCGGAGCACTATGGCAAGGCGGCGGTGATCTGGGGCGGCAGTGTGGTTGGCGTGCGCAATTTCCAGGATCACAGCGAAATAGAAATCCTGGCCTATCCGCTGGACGGCTCGCAGCGTCCGCAACCCAATACGCACGGTGCCGGGCGTTTCATCGCGATCGTCCCGGGCTATCTCGAACCGCTCAGTTATCCCAATGGCGCGTTGATCACGGTAAGCGGACAACTCGACGGCAGCCGCGCCAGCGCGGTGGATCAGGCCGCTTATGTGTATCCGCTGGTCAGCGTGGCGCAGTCGCACGTGTGGACGCCGGCGGAAATGCGCCAGGGCCATCCGGACATCCATTTCGGCGTTGGCGTGGGCGTCGGCATCCGCTGACACATTTCCCGCTGACGCAGCCTGATAGGATCGAGCGCTTCCACCACAGGAAGTGATGCATGTCCGGCCATGCCAATTCGCTCAAGGCGATCCTGCTGGCGCTTGGCGCCAACTTCGCCATTTTCGCGGCCAAACTGGTGGCCGCGATCATCACCGGCTCCGGCGCGATGATGGCGGAAGCGGTCCATTCGCTTGCCGACTGCGGCAACCAGGGCCTGCTGTTGCTGGGCATGCGGCAGGCCCGGCGGCCGCCTTCGGATGAGTACCCGCTGGGTTGGGGACGCGCGCTGTATTTCTGGTCGTTCGTGGTGGCCGTGCTGCTGTTCGCGGTCGGCGGTTTGTTCTCGGTCTACGAAGGCGTGCACAAGCTTACGCAACCGGAACCATTGAAATGGCCGTGGCTGGCCCTGGGTGTGCTGCTGTTCGCCATCGTGATGGAAAGCATTTCCATGCACGGCTGCCTGCACGAGGTGAATCGGGCGCGCGGAGAGCAAAGCCTGTGGCGCTGGTTCCGCGAAACGCGCTCCAGCGAGCTGTTGGTGATCTTCGGCGAAGACCTTGCCGCCCTGTTCGGCCTGGGTCTGGCGACGCTGGCGGTCGGCGCCACCATGCTTACCGGCAACCTGCTGTTCGATGCGCTCGGCACGATCGCCATCGGCGTACTGTTGGTGGTGGTGGCGACCGCGCTGGCGATCGAGGTGAAGGCCTTGCTGATCGGCCAAGGCGTGGAGCCACGCCGGCGCGCGGCACTGCTGGCCTTCCTCAACAACCGTGCGGAAGTGGAAGAGGTGCTTAACCTGATCACCTTGCAGATGGGCCCAGACGTGATGGTGGCGGTCAAGGCGCGCATGGCGCCGACGTCCGATAGCCTTAGCCTGATCGAGGCCATCAATGTCGTGGAGCGGGACATGAAGGCGGAGTTCGGCGACGTGCGCTGGAGCTTCTTTGAGCCGGACGTCACGGATTAGCAGCCAGCCGCCGCCGTGTCGCAGCGCGTCATTTTTGCCGCAAAAAGTCTTCGCGCATCCGGCATTACTACCTCCAGCCTGGCCAATAGCGGCTCCAGCCGTTAATGCTGCATTGCAAACAATACGCTAAAGTATGGCGATGTTGACGCCTCCTGCCTGCGACGCCGGCTCCCTTTCCCGGCATGCCCAGCCGCCTCCGCCCAGCCGCGAGCGCTATCCCCGTTCGCGCATCGTCGTGTCGCCCGGGGGCGAAACGGTGCAGACGGCCGATGGACGCGAGTTGGTGTTGCGCGACATCGGGCCCGACGACGTCACTGCCGTGCAGCGCTGCTTTGGACGCCTGTCGCCGCAAGATGTGCGGCGTCGCTTCATGCATGCGATGTCCGAACTCCCTATGCCGATGGCGCAGCGCCTGTGTCGCATCGATCCGGCCGTGGAAGCCGCCTATGTATTGATGGACCAGACGGTGAAGCCCGCCGAACTGCGTGGCGTCGGCCGCATCTTTGTCGATGAGGCGAGCAATAGCGCCGAGTTCTCGGTATTGGTGGAGCGGGAATGGACCCGCATCGGCCTGGGCGCGCTGCTGATGCAACGGCTGGTTGACGAATGCCGCCGTCGCGGCCTGGGCGAGTTGTGGGGCTACGTGTTGATGGAAAATCGTCCCATGTTGCAGTTGTGCAAGGAACTAGGCTTCGTCGCCACGATGCTGCCGGGCGAAGGCGGCACGGCCCAGATCCGCCTCACGCTCTAGCGCTGTTTTTTTGACGGTCTTCCGGCCTTACTGACCCACCATCGAATCCGGGACCACAGGCCTGCTCGCCCTATTCGCGTAGCCCGCATTAGCGTCGCGTGGCTGTCAGCCGTTGTCCGCGGCGCAGGCTTGGCTGGCTGCCAAGGCAAGCCGCGCTAGCGCATGCCAACCATGCAACGCCGGCCCGAAGGGCCGGGTCTGTTTGCCCGCCAGACGGCGTTATTACCTGGTCTGGCGAGCCAACAGCTCTCGACGCGGGCCACGCCAATAGTGTGGAAAAGTTCTAAGCACACGCATCGGCAACAAGCACACGCAAGCGGCGCGCTACACTTGCGCGCTCGATCGGCGCGGCAGCAGGGCTGCGCCCCTCCACGCAGTGATCCCATGCCGAATCCGATCAGTCACCCCCCTCTTCCCACCACACCCAAGCAACGCCGCTTCTGGACCCCGCCGCACGGTTCGGCACGGGCCCTGCTGGTGGCGGAGGCCGCCAGGTCGCACAGCGGCCTGCTGGTGGCGGTGACGCGCGATACCCAGCGCGCCCATGCGCTGGAAGATGAACTGCGCATCTTCGCCGGCTCGTTGCCGGTGCTGCATTTCCCGGACTGGGAGACCCTGCCCTACGATGTCTTCAGTCCGCATCCGGATATCGTTTCCCAACGCATTGCCACCCTTTACCAGCTACCCGGCGTGAAGCGTGGCGTGCTGGTGGTCTCGGCCGCCACGCTGATGCAACGCATCGCGCCGCGTTCGCATATCACCGGTGCGGGACTGATGCTGCGCAAGGGCCAGAAGCTCGACCTCGCCGCCGAGCAACGCCGCCTCGAAGCCTGCGGCTATCGGCACGTGCCGCAAGTGGCCGAACCCGGCGATTTCGCGGTGCGCGGCGCCCTGATCGATATCTTTCCGATGGGCGCCGCCGAGCCCTATCGCATCGAGCTGTTCGATGACGACGTGGATTCGATCCGCAGCTTCGACCCGGACACGCAACGCTCGCAGCAGCAGGTCGACAAGGTGGAACTGCTGCCCGCACGCGAATTTCCGGTTACCGATGAGGCTGCCAAGGGTTTCCGCAGCCGCCTGCGCGAACGGTTCCCCATCGACGTGCGCCGCTGTCCGCTGTATCAGGACATGAAAGAAGGCGTAACGCCCGGCGGCGTCGAATACTACTTGCCGCTGTTCTTCGACGGCACCGCCACCTTGTTCGATTATCTCGCCGAGGATGCGCTGTTCGTGCTCGGCGAAGGCACCGGCGAGGCCGCGGAACAGTTCTGGCTGCAAACAGCCGGGCGCTACGATCAGCGCGCGCACGATATCGAACGCCCGGTACTGCCGCCAGCGGAGCTTTATCTGCCGCCGGAAGCATTGCGCGAACGACTCAACAAACGCTTGCGCGTGGAAGTCGTGGACAGCGGCCATGAGCACGCCGTGGCAGCCGGCACGCAACCGGCGCCGGAGGTACCGCTCAATCGCAAGGGCGAGGAGCCCGGCACGTCTTTGCGGCATTTTGTCGAGAACTATCCAGGCCGCATTTTGATCGCCGCCGATTCGGCCGGTCGCCGCGAAGCGCTGCTCGAGCAGGTTGCCACCGCCGGCTTGCGGCCGCACAACGTGGAGAGCTGGCAGGCGTTTCTCGACGACGGCAATCGTCTCGCCATCGCCATCGCGCCGCTGGAGCAAGGCTTCGCGCTCAGCAAGCCCATGCTCACCGTATTTACCGAGCGCGAGCTGTTCGGCGAGCGCGTGCGCACGGAGCGGCGACGCCGGCGCGGTGCCGCGCGCGATCCGGAAGCGATCATCCGTGACCTGACCGAGCTGTCCATCGGCTCGCCGATCGTGCATGTCGATCATGGCGTGGGCCGTTACCAAGGCCTGGTCTCGATGGAACTGGGCGGCATGGCGGGCGAATTCCTCACCATCGAATACGCCAAGGGCGACAAGCTCTACGTGCCAGTGGCACAGCTGGGCCTGGTCAGCCGTTATTCCGGCACGGCGCCGGAGCTTGCCCCGCTGCATTCGCTCGGCGGCGACGCCTGGGAACGGGCGCGCAAGAAAGCGGCCGAGAAAGTGCGCGATGTGGCGGCCGAACTGCTGGCGATCTATGCGCAACGCGAAGCGCGCGGCGGCGAATCGCTGCCGATCGATCGACAGCTGGTCGAGGAATTCGGCAGCAGCTTTCCGTTCGAAGAAACGCCGGACCAGTCGCAGGCCATCGATGCGGTCCTGGCTGATCTGGCCGCGCCACGCGCGATGGACCGGGTGATCTGCGGCGATGTGGGCTTCGGCAAGACCGAAGTGGCATTGCGGGCCGCCTTCGCCGCCGCGACCGCCGGCAGGCAGGTGGCCGTGCTGGTGCCGACCACTCTGCTCGCGCAGCAGCACTACCGCAACTTCGCCGATCGCTTCGCCGATTGGCCGGTGCGCGTGGACGTGCTCTCCCGCTTCCGTTCCAGCAAGGAAGTGAACGAGGCGCTCAAGCGCCTTGCCGACGGCCAGATCGACGTGATCGTGGGCACGCACAAGCTGCTGCAGCCGGACATCAAGTTCAAGCAGCTGGGCTTGGTGATCGTCGACGAGGAACAGCGGTTCGGCGTGCGCCAGAAAGAACAACTGAAAAAATTGCGCGCGGAAGTGGATCTGCTGACCATGACTGCGACACCCATCCCGCGCACGCTGAACATGGCGATGAGCGGCCTGCGCGACCTGTCGCTGATCGCCACTCCGCCGGCGCATCGCCTGGCCGTGCGCACGTTCATTTCCGCCTGGGAGCCGGCGCTGATCCGTGAAGCGTTCCAACGCGAATTGCAGCGCGGCGGCCAGGTGTATTTCCTGCATAACGAGGTGGACAGCATCGAGCGCACCGCGCGCGAAGTGCAGGAATTGATCCCTGACGCGCGCATCAGCGTCGCCCATGGCCAGATGCCTGAGCGCGAGCTGGAACAGGTGATGGCGGATTTCCACCGGCAGCGTTTCAACGTGCTGGTCTGCACTACCATCATCGAGACCGGCATCGACGTTCCTACCGCCAATACGATCATCATCAATCGCGCGGATCGTTTCGGACTGGCGCAGTTGCATCAGCTGCGCGGGCGCGTTGGGCGCTCGCATCATCGCGCTTATGCGTACTTGATCGTGCCCGATCGCAAGGCGATCACCGCCGATGCGGAGAAGCGGCTGGAGGCGCTGGCATCGCTGGAGGAACTGGGTGCGGGTTTCACGCTGGCCACGCATGACCTGGAGATCCGCGGCGCGGGCGAACTGCTGGGCGACGAGCAATCGGGCCAGATCCAGGAGGTCGGCTTTGGCCTGTATACCGAGCTGCTGGAGCGCGCGGTGCGCGCGCTGAAGTCCGGCAAGGTGCCTGATTTCGACCTGAGCAGCGAACACGAAACCGAGGTGGAACTGCACCTGCCCGCCCTGATCCCCGACGATTACCTGCCCGATGTACACGCGCGCCTGACGCTCTACAAACGCATCGCCAGCGCGCGCGACGAAGATGCCCTGCGCGAATTGCAAGTGGAAATGATTGACCGTTTCGGGCTGTTGCCTGATGCGGTAAAAAACCTGTTCGCTATCGCCAGCCTGAAACGGATGGCCACGCCATTGGGCATCCGCAAACTCGATTTCGGCGCGAACGGTGGGCGCGTGACATTCCGCGACAAGCCGGAGATCGATCCGATGGCAATCATCCGCCTGATCCAGAGCCTGCCCCGTGTGTACAAGCTGGATGGTCAGGACAAGCTCAAGGTCACCCTGGAACTGCCGGGCGCCAGCGAGCGCATACGCGCAGTCGAGGACATCCTGGGACGGCTGGGGGCACGTAAAGCGGCATGATGCCCTTTCCTCCGCAGCGCGGAGGAAAGGACAGGCACGATTTCCCATGGGCGACGAAAAAGCCGTCTGCACTTGGCGACGCGCACCATGTGGCGTGCGTTTGGGCGCCCGCGTCAGGCGCCGTTTGCGCGCGTCAGGTATTGCAGGCTGAACAGGCCTTCCGGATCGAGCCAGATCTGTTGCACGGCAAGGCCGGCAAGCGTGGCGAGCGCGGCAAATTCTTCCAGGGAATATTTACAGCTGTATTCCACCAGCATCGCTTCATCCTCGCGGAACAAGGTCTGCAAGCGCCCTACCCGTATGCGCTGTTCCTTGTTGCTGACGATGTGCGTTTCGATGCGCCCGGCCATCGCGTTGTAGCGCGCGCGATGGCGGAACGCGCCCAGCTCGAAATTGCAACCCAGTTCGCGGTTCAGCCGCGTCAGCATATTGAGGGTGAACGCGGCCGTGATGCCGGCGCGATCGTTATAGGCGGCCTCGATCGTGGCGCGGTCCTTTTTCAGGTCTACGCCCACCAGGATGCCGCCGTTGTCGCCCATCTCGCCGCGCATCTTGCGCAGCAGCTGCGCTGCTTCGCGCTCTTCGAAGTTGCCAATGGTCGAGCCGGGGAAATAAAGCACGGTGTGCCGCGGCGCACGCGGCGGCACTGGCAGGCGCAGCGGCCGGGTGAAATCCGCGGCCAGCGGCTGGATGGGCAATAGCGGAAAATGCGCCTGCATCTGCTGCATGCTTAGCCGCAGCGGTTCGCTGGACAGTTCCACCGGCACCCACGCCACCGGCGCGGCCAGTTGCTGCAGCAGCAGGCGAGTCTTGATTGCATGGCCGCTGCCGTATTCGACCAGCCGCACATCCGGGCCGAGCATTTCGGCGATATCGCCCGCGTGCGCGGTCAGCAGCGCGATCTCGGCGCGGGTAAGGTAGTACTCCGGCTGTTCGCAAATCTGCTCGAACAACGCCGAACCATGGTCGTCGTAGAACAGCCACGACGGCAGTCGCTTGGGCCGCGCGCCCAAGCCGCGCTGGACGATCTGCAATAGTGCGTTGTCGGGTGGGCGCTGTTCGTCACGCACTGCGTAAGCTTGCACGCTCATCGGTCCTGTCCCAGTCGGATGCCCGTGAACTGCCAGCGGGCATGGGGCGGAAAAAAGTTGCGGTAGCTGGCCCGGATGTGATCGCGTGGCGTCACGCATGAGCCGCCGCGCAAGACCCATTGGCCATTCATGAACTTGCCGTTGTATTCGCCCAGCGCGCCGGGCAGCGGTTTGAAACCGGGATAGCTGACGTAAGGCGACGCAGTCCACTCCCACACATCGCCATACATCTGCAACAGGCCATCGCCATGCGGCGCCCCCGCCGGATGAAATCGGCGGCTTTCCTGAAAATTACCGGTAACCGGCCGTGACGAAGCGAAATCTTCCCATTCCGCCTCGGTCGGCAGGCGTGCGCCGGCCCAGCGCGCGAACGCATCTGCCTCGAAGTAGCTGAGATGGCAGACCGGCGCCTGTGGATCCAGCGGACGGATGCCGGCAAGCGTGAACTCGCTCGACAGATCTTCCTGCCAGTACAAAGGTCGCTGCCAACCTTTGCGCTGCACGGTAGCCCAACCATCGGCGAGCCAGAGGCCGGCTTCTTCATAGCCACCATCGCGCACGAAAGCGAGGTATTCGCTGTTGGTGACCAGCCGGTTGGCCAGGGCGTGCGCAGGCAGCCACGTGGTGTGGCGCGGCGTTTCGTTGTCGTAGGTAAAGCCGCGCCCCTCGTGGCCAACCTCGACCGGTCCTTCCCGTCCAGGCAGGAAACGCATCGGCAACGACCGGCTCTCGCTGGCCGATGCATGGCCAAAAGCCGGCCGCAACGGATTGCACCAGAACGCATGCTTGATATCGGTAAGCAGCAATTCCTGGTGCTGTTGTTCGTGTTGCAGGCCGAGTTCGATGCTTGCCGCCAGCGTGGCATCCACGCCGCGCGCGATACGCTCGCCCATTGCCTCGTCAATCCGGGCGCGGTAATCGCGGATTTCCTCCAGCGAGGGCCGCGACAGCACACCTCGCCGGGGACGGGCATGCATGGGGCCTACCGACTCGTAGTAGGAGTTGAACAGGTAGTGCCACTCGGGATGGCGCGGCCGGTAGGCAGGATCGTGGCCCAACACGAATTGTTCGAAAAACCAGGTGGTATGCGCCAGGTGCCATTTGCCGGGGCTGGCATCGGGCATCGACTGCACCTGGAGGTCCTCGCCGCTCAGTCCGGCGCAAAGCCCCAGCGTCTGCCGCCGGATACGCATGAAACGCGCAAGGCCATCCTCGGTGTGTACTTCGAATGCTGGAACATTCATGACGCAGGCACGATAAGGGCGGGCTTGCTGCAATACACCTTGTGGAGCGCAAAACAGCGAACGATCATAGTCCAACCATGCCGTAACTATCGTTCATATTATGTGATGCGGGCATGGCAGGAGTATGGCCGCCGCGGCCGCCCATCGCTATCGCGGCGCATCAATACAGTCATGAGGTGACTTCCATGAAATCCGTCATTTCTGCAATGCTGGCGATAACCCTGGCCATGAGCGCACAAGCCGCGCTGACCCAGTCGACTCCTGCGCGCAAACCGTTACCCGATAGCGACTGTCTTCGTATCAGCCAGATCAACGAATGGCATGTAGTGAATCCACGAACCGTCATCGCCCGGACCGGGCCCTACAAACGATATCTGGTGACCCTGCAGGCCGACTGCCAGAAGCTGGGCATAGGCAATCCCGGCCTGATGTTCATCGGCAGTTTGTCTGACAAAGCTACGCAGCCCGATCGTATCTGCGGGACCGTCGGCGAGAAGGTGCGCTCGCGCTATCAACCGGGCTGCGCCATCCAATCGCTTAGCCTGATCGACGAGGCCACTTTCGCCAGCTATCGCGCCAAGGCCATCAAGTCCAGCGTACGCCACTGAACAGATCGATCCAACGTGATGCAACAAAAAGAGCCCGGACAAGCCGGGCTCCCTTTTCTTCTTCAACGTGTTCGATCGCTCAGTACGCCGGACCGACGTACCGCGTCTGGTATGGATCGGAGGTGACCACCGTGGTGGTCACTACCGGCGGCGGCGCGGTCTGATACACCACCGTGCCCGGTGCGTACACCACCGCCGGCGGCGGCGCGTAATACACCGGCGGACCGGCGACTGCACCGGCGACCAGGCCGGCCACCGCACCGCCTACGATAGCGCCGGCAATCCAGCGGCCGCCGCTCCAGTAGCCACCGCGGTAACCACCATGGTAATAACCACCACCGTGATAATAGCCACCGCCCCATGGGCGGGCCGATGCACCAACCGGCAAAGCTGCCGCTGTGGCAAGGGCCAGGCCGATCGCAACGAACTTGCCAACACTACGCTTGGACATGACACACCTCCGTCAAGATGGAATGAATGGTGGTCCTGCCGCACTTAATCTGTACTGAAGGGTTTCATTTTTTGGGACGGGCATCCGCCCACGGATTAAGCTGGCCCTCAGCCGCGCGCAACCGCAGCAGCCAGCAATCGTGAATATTTGCGCGGCGCGAGAAATCGAAGGGAATGCTTGCAGCGCCCCAGTTCTCGATGATCAGGCGTTCTTCCAGCGCAACGCGGTCGAGCGTGAAGCGACGGAAGTTATTTGAAAATACGATCAGGCCGTCAGCAGTCAGGCGATCGGCGCAGGCCAGCAACAACTTGACGTGATCGCGCTGCACATCGAAATCATCCGCGCGCTTGGAGTTGGAAAAGGTCGGCGGATCGACATAGATCAGGCCGTAGTGCTCGCGCGCGTGTTGCAGGAAATGAGCGGCATCCGCTTGTACCAGGCGATGCTTGGCGCCGGCAAATCCGTTCAGGGCAAGATTTCGCGAAGCCCATTCCAGATAGGTACCCGACAGATCCACGCTGGTGGTATCACGCGCGCCGCCGGCAGCCGCATACACACTTGCCGTAGCGGTATAGGCGAACAGATTGAGGAATCGCCGGCCGCGGGCCAGCTCGCGCAGCCTGGCGCGAACCAGCCGATGGTCGAGGAACAGGCCGGTGTCCAAGTAATCGTGAAGATTGACCAGGAACGTCAGCCCGCCCTCCTCCACTTCGATATGTTCGCCACGCTGATCGAACTGCCCGTACTTGGAGCCGCCCTTGCCACGCTCGCGCGTCTTCAAGGCGATGCGCGTGCGCGGTGTTTCGAACACTTCGCCGGCCGCGCGCGCGATCTCGCGCAAGCGTGTTTGCGCCACCTCCGCCGGCACGTCCGCGGGCGCCCGATACTCCTGGATATGCAGGTGCGTGGCACCGGCGGTATCGGTGTACACATCGATGGCGGCGGCGTACTCCGGCAGGTCTTGATCATAGGCGCGCCACGCATGGATGCCTTCGCGTTCCAGCCGCTTGCGCAGATGCCTGACGTTCTTCTCCAGCCGGTTCTTCAGCATCTGCGCGCCGGCCGACAGCGGTGGCCGTTCGCGAGGCGCGTCCTCGCGCGGATGCAATTGGAAAATCAGCAGCACGGTTTCCAGTGCGCCGTTGTAAAGCGTGTATTTCTTTTCTGCGCGCAGTGTCGTTGCGCGGCCGAGTTCCGCGTCGCCTGCCAATATCGCCGCGCGCCAGCCGGTAAAGCGCTGGCGCAGGGCTTCGCCCAGCATGCGGTAAAGCCTTGGCATGCTTTCGCGATCGCCCAGTCGTTCGCCGTAGGGCGGATTGGTGATGACCAATCCGTATGTTTCCGGCGGCGGCGCGACATGCTGCGCATCGTGCCGATCCAGCGTGAAGAAGCCGGCCACGCCCGCCTCCTGCGCGTTACGCTTGGCGGTCTGCACCATGCGCGGGTCGGCGTCGGAACCGAAGAAGCAGCTGCGTAGCGCCGACAGCCCCGTGCTGGCGCGCTGGCGCGCTTCTTCAAGCAGCGCACGCCACAAGGCGATGTCATGCTGCTGCCAGCCCAGGAACCCGAAATAGGAACGGCGTAGACCGGGTGCGGCATCGGCCACCATCAGCGCGCCTTCGATCAGCAAGGTACCCGAACCGCACATCGGATCGAGCAACGCACCGCCTTGCGCATACATTGCCGGCCATCCTGCGCGCAGCAGCATCGCCGCGGCCAGGTTTTCCTTCAACGGCGCCTCGCCCTGCTGCTCGCGCCAGCCACGCCGATGCAGGGGCGCGCCGGCAAGATCGATCGATACCGTCGCACGATCGCGCCGCAGCCGCAGGTTGATGCGCACATCGGGTTCTTCCGTATCCACGCCTGGGCGATCCTGGCCGCGCTGCCGGAATTGATCGACCACGGCATCTTTCACCCGCTGGGCCAGGAACTGGCTGTGCGCAAGCTTGCTTTGCGCGGTATTGGCATCCACCGCCAGCGTGCCGTGCGAGGCCAGGTGTTGCGACCAATCGATGGCTTGCACGCCGGCGTACAGAGCATCGTCGGATTCGGCCTCGAACTCGGCAACCGGCAGCAGAATGCGGCTGGCCAGGCGCGACCACAGGCAGGCGCGGTAGGCGGTTTCCAGGTTGCCGGAAAAGCGCACCCCGGCGAGCGCTTCATGCACATCGGCAGCGCCCAGCGCGATCAACTCGTCGCGGAGGAGGTATTCCAGGCCCTTGGGGCAACTTGCGAAGTAATGGCTCAAGCGTGCGGCGCCAGCTGTTGCAGGAATAGGGTGAACTGCCGGCGGATGGCGTCGATGTGCGCGCCGAGCCGATGGTCGTCGTCGACCACCAGCAAGGGCAGCTGGCGACGGCCGGCGAATTCGTAGAGGTCATCCAGCGGACAGACGTCGTCCTGCCAGCCATGTACCAACAAGGTGGGCATATCCAATCGCACGTCGAAGGCCCGTTCGCTGCCGGGGATCATGGCCGGCGTGGCGAGCAGGAACAGGCCCGCGACCGGCAGTTCCAGCGACGCCAGGCCGGAAACGAAGGCGCCCATGCTCGAACCCACCAAGACCGGCGGCACCTCGCTCGCGGCGATGCGCCGATGCAACTTGGCGATGCGCGGCGCTATGCAGCCGGCATGGCCCAGCGCATCGTCTTCGCGGTAATCCGGCCGCTCAGTGCTCCACCCCAACGCTTCGGCGGCCTTTGCCAGCACGCTGACCTTGGTCGCATCCGGCCCGGCATCCGAACCATGGGAAAGTATGACGTGTCCAGGCATGGAGCCTCCTTGAGAACGCAACAGGACGCGCATGATAGCCCCCTCGGCGTGGATGCTGCGCCGCTATGCGACACTGCCCGCATGCCGATGCTCGCCATTCACGACCAGCTCTTGCCCTATGTCGCCAAGCTGCCTGAGCGGCCGGCCAGCGCGGTCACCCTGGTGGTCATCCATTGCACCGAACTACCCGATCTGGCAATGGCCCGCGAATACGGCGAGAAAGTGCTGTACGAAAGCGGCACCGGCGCCAGCGGGCACTATTACATCGACCGCGACGGCGCGATCTATCGCTATGTGCCGGGCACTCGCGTGGCCAATCATGTGCGCGGCCACAATCCGCCGTCGATCGGGATCGAACTGGTCAACCAGGGGCGCTACCCTCACTGGTTCGATTCACGCCGGCAAAGCATGACCGAGCCTTACTCCGCCGCGCAGATCGCATCCCTGCTGGCGCTGCTGGCGCAACTGCGGAAGGAATATCCCAACCTGCGCAATATTGCGGGCCATGAGGACCTGGACACGGCACATGTGCCGGCCAGCGACGACCCTGGCCGCGAGGTGCCGCGCAAGCTCGATCCAGGCCCGCTGTTTCCCTGGAGCGAGGTACTTGCCGGCAGCGCGCTGACGCGGATCGGCACGGAGCGTGAGTCACGCGGCACGCCGGTATAATCCCCCGCTCTTCAATCCGGGGGTGGCCGCATGCGCGACGCACATGTCAAGGAACTGGTCGAACTGCTGCAACTGGAGCGGCTGGAGGACAACCTTTTCCGCGGCCAGAGCCGCGATATCGGCACACGTTTCGTCTTCGGCGGACAGGTGCTGGGACAGGCACTGTCCGCGGCGCAACAAACCGTCGACCCGAGCCGTGAAGCGCACTCGCTGCACGCCTATTTCCTGCGCGCCGGCGACATCGAGGCACCGATTGTCTACAGCGTCGAGCGCGCCCGCGACGGCGGCTCGTTTTCGTCGCGCCGCGTGGTGGCGATCCAGCACGGCCAACCCATCCTCAATGGGGCGATTTCATTCCAGCTTCCCGAAAAGGGCGTGGAACACCAGTCGACCATGCCCGAAGTACCCGCTCCGGAAGACCTGGAGCCGATGCATCGGGTGCCGCCGGATGAGCTCGCTCGCCTGCCGGTGAAGCTGCAACGCTGGCTGGGCAGCGACGGCCCGTTCGAATTCCGCCAGGTATGGCCGCGCGATGAGCTGCATCCCGCCAAGCGGCCGCCGATCCAGCACATCTGGTTCCGCATCACCGCACCGGTCAGCGATTCGGCCATTCTGCACCGCGCCCTGTTGGCCTATGCCTCGGATTTCCACCTGATCGGCACCGCCACCCTGCCGCACGGCATTTCCTACCTCACGCACAACATCCAGATGGCCAGTCTCGACCATGCCTTATGGTTCCATCGCACGTTCAGGGTCGACGAATGGCTGCTTTACTCCTTCGACAGTCCGACGGCACAGGGCTCGCGCGGGCTGGCCCGAGGCCAGATCTTCAGCCGCGACGGCCGCCTGGTAGCTTCGACCGCGCAGGAAGGGCTCATTCGCCTGCGGGACGATTAGACTATCCCCATGCGCCTGCTCTATACCTCTCCCCGCCAGGAAAACATCGACCGCGTCGTCGCGCTGATGGCCGAAAACGATGTCGAAACCACCATCACCAATCGTTCCAACTGGAATCGGCCCAGCTACCAGCGCTTCAGCTATTCCCAGCGCAACGAAAACCGGGACAGCTGGCCCCAGGTATGGATCAGCCGGGCGGACGACTACACCCGGGCGCGCGAATTGCTGCGCCAGCTGGGCATCGAGCCGGTCATCCGCCATGGCGAGGAGCTGCGGATCGCGCGCGACCCCGCCGCCTCGGTCTACGTCCGCCGCGAGCATACGGTGACGCGGGTCCGGCGCATTGCGTTGCTGGCGATCCTGGGGGTATTCGTGGTGCTGGGGCTGCATTACCTCCATTTCATCTGAAGACCATTGCCACGGTGCCCCATGGCGGTCATAGAATCGCCTCATGCGCTCCGACCATGTCCGACTGTTCCAGACGCTGCCGCACGCCTGCGGTTATTTCGCCGGGCGCACGGCGCAGAACCTGGTTATCGATCCGGCCGCCCCGCAGTTGGACCGCTTGTACGGCGCGGCGCTTGATCACGGTTTCCGCCGCGCGGGCGGACACCTCTATTTCCCGCATTGCCCGAGCTGCCATGCCTGCACGCCATGCCGCATCGACGTGGCGAACTTCACGCCCGACCGCTCGCAACGCCGCTGCCTGAAGCGCAACGCGGACCTGGTCGTCAGCGAGCGCATGGCCGGCTACAACAGCGAGCGCCATGCGCTGTATTCACGCTACCTGCGCACCCGCCACCCTGGCGGTGGCATGGACGAAGCCGAAGCCAGCGACTTCCGGCGCTTCCTTACCGCCCCGTGGAGTCCCACGGTATTCATCGAGCTGCACCTGGGCGAGCGCTTGCTCGCCGTGGCCGTGACGGATGTGTGCGCTACCGGCATTTCGGCCGTCTACACGTTCTACGATCCGGACGAACAGGAGCGCGGCCTGGGTACGTTCGCCATCCTGCAGCAGATCGAACTGGCCAGGCGCCGGGACATACCGTGGGTCTATCTCGGCTTCTGGATCGAAGGCCATCCCAAGATGGATTACAAGCGGCGCTTCCGGCCCTTGCAGGTGCGCACGGCGAAAGGCTGGACCGACCTGCGCCGCGACTGAGGCGAGGCGCCCGATGAGGGCCTCTGCCAAGCGTGGCAAGGCTCAATGCATGCGCTTGCGGCGAGCGACGAATCGCGCGAGCCAGGCCAGGACAAAAGCGAGCAGCACCGCCGCCGCGATCATGGCCGGCAGCAGTGCCGCTGCAGGATTGGGGCCACCGCGGCGTAGCATGGCGACATGATCGGCGGTGACCGCCGCATCCGGATTACCGTAGTGCTGCATCACGAAGTTCGCCAGCGTGGCCACCTGCTTGTCATCAAGCTCGTCAGCGAAACCAGGCATCAGTTGCTCGTTACCTTGCGTGTCGATGTGCGCACCGCCAAGGATGACCATGACCAGATTGTCCGCATTGCCGCGTCCTAGCACCGAGTTATGCGTCAGGCTGGGAAAAGCGGCATCGGGTGTGCCTTCGCCCCGGGTCTGGTGACAGCTTGCGCAATAGCCGCTGTAGAGCTGCGCCCCCGTGGTCAGCGCAAGGTAGCCAGGACCGGGCTGGTCCAGGCCGATACCCGGGTTATGGCCGCGCAAGCCAGCTTCGTAGCCTTCGCCATTGCCGGCGTACTGAAATGCCGGCCGGACGTCCTTCGGGTTACGTACCGGCGTTGAATCCTTCAGGTAAATGGCAATCGCCGAAAGATCGTCATCGCTGAGGTATTGCAGGCTCTTTTCGATGGCCTCGGCCATGCCGCCGGCAGCCTGTCCTTTACCGGCGACGGAGCCAGTACGCAGGTATTGCACAAGTTCTTGGTGCGACCAGGCACCGATACCGCTGATCGGATCGGATGTAATGTTCGGCGCCTGCCAGGGACCAATTTGGCCGCCGGACAGGCCAAGGCTGGTCTTCTCGCCCATGGCGGCATTGCGCGGCGTATGGCACGCATCGCAGTGCCCGAGGGTTTCTACCAGATAGCGCCCGCGGTTCCATGCCGCGTTCTTGCCGTTTATCGGTGCGCCGGGCTTGCCGCCGGCAAAGAGCAGATTCCAGCCGCCCATCAGCCAGCGCTGGTTGAACGGAAATGGCAATTGCGTGGCGGGCGGTGCTTTATCGACGGGCTCGATGCCCTGGGTGAAATACGCATACAGCGCTTTCATGTCATCGTCAGTGATGCCCGCGTAGGAGGGATAAGGCATCGCAGGATAAAGATGCGTGCCATCTGCGCGCACGCCTTCGCGCACGGCACGCGCAAACTGCGCCTGGCTGTAGTCGCCGATGCCATGGGTTCTGGATGGTGTGATATTGCTTGAGTAAATTTGCCCGAACGGCGAATCGATCGGCAGGCCGCCCGCCATCGCCTCGCCGCCGGGAGCGGTATGGCAAGCAGCGCAATCGCCGGCCTTAGCCAGGTATTCTCCCCTGGCCACCAAGTCATTCGAGCTTGAGTGCGCGGTTGTCTCCGCTGCGCGCGCAGTGGCTGCATGGATGCCGGCGATCCCCAGGGCAACGGCAAGCAGCGCGTTGAACGGCGATACGTTCCTCATGAGTCGCCCCTTAGCCATGCGCCAGTTCGGCCTTGATCGTGTCCGCGATGCGCAGGCTGATCGCGGCGATCGTCAAGGTGGGATTCGCCGTGCCCGTGCTGACGAACACTGCACTGGAGGCTATGTAGAGATTTTTAAGCTCGTGCGAACGGCATTGCGCATCGACCACGGATGTATTCGGGTCGTCGCCCATCAAGGCACCACCCATGGGGTGGTCTTCGGCGGCAAACTTATAGGGGTTGGTTGGGTCCGGAATGTACAGTACGTCCGTGCCGCCCATGCCTTCGATCAACGGCTCGTAGAGTTCCTTTACCGTGCGCACTGCACTGCGCCGCGTGTAGTCGTCGATCGAATAGTGAACGCTTGGATAGTTGATGCCTAGCATGTCTTGCTTGTCGGCAAGGGTGAGGCGGTTTTCCGGATTGGGAAGTACCGCATGATGCGAGGAAATCTCGATGCGCCGCGCCGTGCCGTGACGGATCGCCTGGTCGAGTGGCTTGCCGACCCATCCCTTTTTCAAAGCTGCCTCGGTGACTTGCGCAGTCATATTCACTTCGTCGATGCGGTGGATCGAAGCCGACATCCCGTTACGCCACGGGCCATCGCGCCAGGTATCCACGGCGGCGTTGTGCTGCGGACCCTGCCCCATCCAAACCGGATCCTTGCAGGTGAACTGCACTTCAGTGCCTGCGTGTTCCATCATGCAGCGGCCAACCTGGTCGTTCTTGTTGGCGATGCCGTTCGGATTCTTGCTGTCCTTGGAGAACAACATCAGCTTCACGGTTTCGATGTTGTGCGCCGCCAGAATGAATGTCTTGCCAGTGACGCGGAAGCTTTCCCGGTTCGGGTTGTAGAAATGCACCGCCACCACTTCGTTGTTCGCAGGATTGGTTTCGATGCGGTAGACCACCGAGTTTTCCATCACGCGGGCACCGGCCTTCTCGGCCTTGATGACGGTTTCCATGGCGTTGTACATCGCGCCGATCGGGCAGATCGGCATGCAATTGTTGTTGCCCGCGCACGTGGGGCGCCCCTCGTAAGGCCGCGTGTTGCGCGCCTCTGGTTCGTGCACGAGGCGGCATGCGGTGTAGTTGCGCACCGCCTCGTCGAAGATGCGGCTGGTATAGGTCCATGGCATCAGCTCCATCGGATACTTTTGCTTGCGTGGAGAGCCCAGGAATTCCTGTCCCGCACCGTTCAGCGGGTCCGGCCCACATACGCCCCAGATCTGTTCGGCGCGGTAGTAATAAGGCTCCAGGTCGTCGTAGCCGATCGGCCAGTCGCGACCGACACCGTAGGTCGATTTCAAGCGGAAATCATTGGGCAGGTGACGCCATGCGCACCCTGCCCAGTGCCACGTGGTGCCGCCGACCAGGCGCATGTAATCGGTCTGGTAGGCGTCACCATCCGGGCCGGACACCTGCAGGTAATCCAGCACCGTGCCATCCACGTTGTAGAACGTCGACGACAACGCCCATGGCTTGGGCGGGTAAGGCGTGGTGAGGGCACGGGTAGTGATCGGCGCATTGCGAAAATTCTCGACGATCTCGCCTCGAGTAACGCGCGGGCCGGCGTCCAGTACCAATACCGACAAGCCGCTGTTGGCCAGCTCAAGGGCAGCGATACTGCCAGCAGCGCCAGCGCCGACAATGACGACATCAGCGGAAAGCGAAGTGCTATTCATGCAGCCATCTCCTTGGACGCATTTCTGAACGTGAATCGATGCGCTAAGCGCCCGGCATATCGGTCAGCCGGTAAATGAGCGGGCTGATCAATTGGGCGGCAATTGGATCGAAGCCGCCCAATAAAGCGGTCCGCGACGCACGTAGCTGGGCGGGCTCAGCACGTCATCGGTCGGCCGAAACATCAAGGCCGATTCGTAAGCGCAGGTCTGGAAGCCCACCACGCCCAGATACCAGGCCGACACTATCTTGTTCAGCGTATCGCGCATGACGGCTTGCCTGCCGCCATCAAGGCTCTCGGCCAGCGCCTCGATCGTCGTGCCTGGCGTTGACGCAATCCACGTGACCAGCCTGCCGAGATTGGCGTCGAATTCCCGGTCACTTCGCTTGAGTGCCTGGTAGAGCGCCGCGCCCGTCATGGGATTGGAGGCATCCTTGGAAACCAGCTTCGACACCCGCATGAAAGCATCCAGTCCGGCATCACCACCGGCTGCATGCACAACTGCCCACGGATCGAATACTGCCAATGAAGCCAGCGACAGCGCCGCGACAAGAAATTTTCGACGGCTGACCTGGGGCAAGAGAAAATCAGGCGCAATCAATGACGCATCCATGTGGATAACCTCGGTGGGTTTTCAATCGTTGAGTGCGACAACGCCGCAAGCATCCCGGGGCTGCGCACACCCTGACACGACTTACACATCAATGCTTGGAACAACGATCTGGCAAGTACCGGACCATAAGGCCCGGCCGATATGAATGGCACTGCAAAAACGTGCTCTGTCAGCCCTGGATCGAATAGCCGCCATCGACGGGGATGGCCGTTCCAGTAATAAAATTGCACGCCGCGGAGCATAGCGCAACCGCAATACCTGCCAAGTCCTCGGGGCACCCCCAGCGGCCCTGTGGCGTTCGCGCAAGAACGCCCGCCTCCAGGTCTGGAAAAAGCTCTTTGGCTTCAGCCGTGAGCTCGGTTTCGATCCAGCCCGGAAGCAGCGTATTAACCTGGATATTTTGAGGCGCCCATTCCACCGCCAGCGCACGGCCAAGCTGCACAATGCCACCTTTGCTTGCCGCGTAGCCGGCGCCATGCGTGGTACCAAACAGGGACAGCATCGAACCGATGTTGATGAGCTTTCCACCGCCGGCGCGGACCAGCGCAGGATATACCGCCTGGGCGCAATAAAAGGCGCTGCTCAGGTTGGTATCGATAATCCGATGCCATTGCGCATGGGAATAATCCTGCGCGTGATGGCGGATATTCATGCCGGCATTGTTAACCAGAATGTCGATGCGACCGAAGTATCGCTCGATCTCCTCGACCATGTCCTGGCACTGCCCGCCAACGGAAATATCCGCCTTGATGTAAATGGCAGCATCCTTCGCTTCCAGCGCTTCGAGCGCCTTCCGGCCGCGCGTCTCATCCCGGCCAATCAAGGCCACCCGCGCCCCTGCACGCACAAATCCCCGAGCGATACCAAGACCGATACCGCTGGTACCACCGGTAACAATGGCCACCTTGTTTGCGAGGTCGAACATGAGAGCACTCCATGCTTTCAGAGAATCGCTCATTGTAGACAACGGCTTTCGCCTATTTGCCGGATTTAACGCGATTCAAGCACAACGTTTTCGCAGGAAGGGCGTGCATTTTTCTTTGCTCTCAGGAATAGCACTGGAAATCAGGCCTCCTGGACGACCGCTTTCGGATAGGGGAACAATTTGATCAGCGGCACCGAGATGCCATCGTCGCCAACGACGCGGCAATGCGTGCGGTCCAGCTCGCGCGGATCATCCACGCCGCAACTGTGCGCGATGATGCCGACCTCATGCATGACGTTCTTCGCATAACTGGCGACACGTTCGCTCTTGTCGGTAACCACCAATCCTCGCTGCAGGCGGATATTTTGCGTAGTGATGCCGGTGGGACAGGTGTTGCGGTTGCATTGCAGCGACTGGATGCAGCCCAGCGCCAGCATGAAGCCGCGTGCGGAATTGACGAAATCCGCGCCCATCGACAAAGCCCATGCAACGTCATAGGCGGTAATGCATTTGCCTGAGCAGATGACCTTGATACGGTCGCGCAAGCCTCTTTCCATCAACCTGTTGACCAGGTCCGGCAAAGCTTCGCGCAACGGCAAGCCGACGCCTTCCATCAAGGTTTGCGGCGCCGCGCCGGTACCACCTTCGGAACCGTCGACGATGATGAAATCCGGCGCGCTTTCGATACCGCGCCTGCTTACTTCGTCGCACAGCTCCTCGATCCACTCCATGTTGCCGAAGACGGCCTTGAAACCGGTCGGCTTACCGGTGAGGCGGCGGATATGCTGGATCGCATCCACCAACTGCGGCACGTTCGCGATATCGAGGTGACGGTTCGGACTCTGCGAATCCTGGCCCACCGGTATGCCGCGGATCTGTGCGATTTCCGGCGTGACCTTGGCCGCCGGCAGCAAGCCGCCCATGCCGGGCTTGGCGCCCTGCCCAAGCTTGATGCTGACCATCTTGACCTGCTTGTGCGCGCAGATCTCCAGCAATTTCTGATCGTCCAGCCTGCCGTCGGGCGTGCGCACGCCGTACTTGGCCGTGCCGATCTCGAACACGATGTCGCAACCGCCTTCCAGGTGGTACGGCGCCAAACCGCCCTCACCCGTATCCATCCAGATACCGGCCTTGGCCGCGCCATGCGACAGCGCCCGCACCGCCGGAGCGGAGAGCGCGCCGAAACTCATCGCGGAGATATTGAAGAACGCGGCATGATCGTAGGGCTCGCGCGCATAAGGCCCGATGCGCACCGGACCGGGCTCGACATGGTGATCTCCCAGCGAGGGAAACGCCGCATTGATGAAGAACGGCACGCCCTCGCCCCGCAGGTCGCGCGTGGAGCCGAACGCATTGGTGTTCTCGGAATTCTTGGCCGCGCGATACACCCACATGCGCTGGGCGCGATTGAACGGCAATTCCTCGCGATCGCTGGAATAAAGGTATTGCCGGAAGAACTCGCCAAGGTGCAGGAACCAGTAACGGAAGTGCCCGACCACCGGATAGTTGCGCAACACGGAATTGTGCGTCTGGTTGCGATCGAGCACCCACACGACCAATACGACCAGAATGACGATCACCAGCAGCATGACGAACAGCACTGCGAACGTTTCCACCAGCACTACCAGCCAATGCGCAAATCCTGTCGATTCCATCCTTGTTCTCCGTTGTGCGGCCGTGGCCGCCGTCTGTGAGGTAACCGGTTGCGGGCGGTGCGAAGCGCCGCTGCACGAATACTAAAATTCGGTGCGAATGATGCTGGCGGCACGAACCGCCTTGGCCTTGGCCGACTCGATATCGGTATCTCGCGCCAGCGTTACCGCCATGCGACGACGCCCTTTCACTTCCGGCTTGCCGAAAATGCGCAATTGCGTGTCCGGCTCTGAAAGCGCCTCGGCAATGCCGTGATAACGCGGCGCCCGGCCCTCGCCCTCCACCAGCACCGCACAGGACGCGGAAGGTCCATTGTTTCGAATAACCGGCACCGGCAAGCCAAGGATCGCGCGCGCATGTAGCGCGAATTCCGATAGCTCCTGCGAAACCAGCGTAACCAGCCCGGTGTCATGCGGCCGCGGGCTGACTTCGGAAAAGAACACGCTGTCCCCTTTTACAAAAAACTCCACGCCGAACACGCCCCAGCCACCCAGCGCCTGCGTGATCGCAGCGGCCTGCCGCTGCGCCTCGGCCAGGGCGGCCACGCTCATCGGCTGCGGCTGCCAGGACTCCCGGTAATCGCCGTCCTCCTGGCGATGGCCGATAGGTGCGCAGAAGCTGGTGCCGTCTTTGTGCCGCACGGTCAACAGCGTGATTTCATAATCGAAAGGCACGAAGCCCTCGACAATCACCCGCCCCTTGCCGGCACGACCGCCGGACTGAGCGTAATCCCAGGCTTTTCGCAGCCCCGCTTCGTCGCGCACGATGCTCTGGCCCTTGCCTGACGAGCTCATCACCGGCTTGATCACGAAGGGGTAGCCGATTGCTGCGACCGCGCTGTGGTATTCGGCCTCGCTGTCGCAAAACCGGTAGGGCGAAGTGGGCAGGCACAAGTCTTCGGCGGCCAGCCGGCGGATGCCTTCGCGATCCATGGTCAGCCAGGTGGCCCGCGCGGTCGGCACGACCTTCAGGCCATTCCGTTCTAATTCGACCAGGGTGAGGGTATGGATGGCCTCGATTTCGGGCACGACCAGATCCGGCTGTTCCTGCTCGATCAGCGCACGCAACGCGGCGCCGTCCAGCATATCGATCACGTGGCTGCGATGCGCCACCTGC
Source organism: Dyella jejuensis (assembly GCF_044904675.1). Classification (NCBI taxonomy): domain Bacteria; kingdom Pseudomonadati; phylum Pseudomonadota; class Gammaproteobacteria; order Lysobacterales; family Rhodanobacteraceae; genus Dyella; species Dyella jejuensis. The sequence continues at coordinate 378,088 of NZ_JADIKJ010000002.1, forward strand.
ATGGCTGGCGCATCGGCGTAGCGATCGACCGCGATGACTTCAACCGCGTAGCGCTGCAGCTCGATCGCCACTTCCTTGCCAAGCTCCCCAGCTCCAAGCAAAAGCACCTTCAGGGCATGATCGGAATGGGGGGTGCCGAACGGCTTCATCGCGGTCTCCGGTAAAAGTCCATTGTACGTCGAACCGACTGCGGCACCGCAGATTGACGCCAGCCCAAAGCAGGTATCCACTAGTCTCGTCTCCGTCCCCCACGGACTGACCTATGCGCAGCTGGACCGCCCTGCTTTTGCTGGTGCCAACGTTGTGTGTTGTCCCGGGCTTTGCCGGGGCAGAAACGGATGCTGCGTCCGAAACCACTTGGATGACCGTGCTACTCAATGGCCGAAAGATTGGCCATGAGGTCATCCAGCGCCAGCAAGCGGGCGATACCGTGACCACGACGCAGACCCTGGTCATGAATATCCAGCGCAACCACAAGGATGCTCCCTACACCAATGTCAGCCGCAGCGTGGAAACCGCAGAAGGTGTGCCGCTCAGCTTCAGCATAAGTACCCCGGCCTCGACGAATGAAACCCGGATCGAAGGCCAGAGGCTTCCCGATGGAAAATTGCAACTGACCAGTACCGTAGGCGGCGATATCCGCCGGTCGACGACAACGTGGCCAGTCGGCGCTGTGTTGGTCGAAGGCCAGCGAAAAGCCATGCAGGCGGAAATCCATCATCCCGGCACGCGCTACAACCTGCTCGCCTATAACCAGGCGAGCGAGCAGGCGATGAATCTGGTTGTGGAGGTGTTGGGCGAAGAGCAGGTCACGTTTCCCGATCATGTCGAAACACTCAGTCACCAGCGCGAAACACTGCAACGTCCTGGCAGCAAGCAAGTTGTCGACCTGTGGCTGGATGACCGGGGTGCCATCCGCAAGGGTTCGCTTTCACTCCTGGGCAAATCGATGGATATGATTGCTTGCAGCGAGGCTTGCGCCGAGGCGCCGTCCCAAGGGCTGGACATGATGGATTCGGCGATAATCGGTTCGCCGCGCCTGCTCACGCCGGAAATGTTGAACGATTTTCTCAGTTACCGGGCACACGTTACCAATAAGGCGGTCATCAAGCCCTTCATCGACACCGATGAGCAGTCCGTTACCGATCTTGGCCGTGGGGAATGGCAGATCACCGTCTACCGCAGCGTGCTGAATGAGCTTTCGCCACCTACCCTGGCCGACATCCAGCCCAATGCCTGGCTTCAGTCCGACTCGCCGCAGATAAAGCAGCTTGCAGCCATCGCCGCCGGGAATAGGGAAAATGCATTGCACATCATGGGCAGCCTCAGTACGTTCGTCGGCAGCTATCTCTCGCAGCGCGGCCTGGACATAGGTTATGCGTCCGCACTTGAAGTAGCCCGGGACCGGCGTGGCAACTGCGCGGAGTTCGCGGTGCTGCTCGCAGCCATGGCCCGTGCAGAGAGAATTCCGGCTCGCATCGTGGCCGGCATGATCTATACCGATCGCTACGATGACAAGGACCGCGTTTTCGTACCCCATGCGTGGGTGATCGCCTGGGTCGGCGGCCGCTGGCGGAGCTTCGACCCGGCGGCTACACGGTTCGATACTGGCCACATCGCGCTGGATATCAGCGACGGTAATCCATGGCATTTCTTCAATGCCGCTAATGAATTCGGCAGCATCCAGATCGATTCCGTGTCGACGTTTGCGGAAATGTTCATGATGCCGAGCCCGGGAGCCAGTGGCGGGGCCGCCATCGGAGGTAACGGCGCAGGAGGTGCCAAATAACTTCCTCCAGACCCGACCATGCAGGTGAAACCCGGCGCCATGGATTTTCACTCCCGCGCAGCGTGTGCTGATTCGCCGGCTCCCTTCTTGCACTTGAAATAGATATCATTTTGATATCTACTCTCGCCATTCGAGAGGGACACGCCATGAACGAACAGACAGGTTTTTCGATCGCCGGCATACCGTTCGTATTCGTCTGCCTGGTGCTTGCGCTGCTTGGGCTTGCCCTGGAAGCAGCCGGCGGACAAGCCCCGATATGCGCTGTCGGCGGGGTGCTGGTGCACGTGCTTACGCTCTGGTCCTTGAAAGGCTTTTTTCAAGTCGCACCCAATGAAGGGCTGGTAATGCAACTGTTTGGCAAATATGCCGGCACGGTGCGCCATGAAGGCCTGCGCTGGACCAATCCGTTCTACAGCAGACGACGTGTCTCGTTGCGCGTGCGCAATTTCGAGAGCGGCAAGCTCAAGGTCAATGATAACGACGGCAATCCGATCGAGATTGCCGCGATCGTCGTCTGGCAGGTGATGGATACCGCCGAAGCCGTGTTCTGCGTCGACGACTACGAGAATTTTGTGCATATCCAAAGTGAATCCGCGCTACGGCAGATGGCGCAGAGCTATCCCTACGATGCACAGGACAATCACAAGCCTTCGCTGCGCAGCCATGGCGAGGAGATCAACAACCATCTGCGCGATGAAATCCAGGCGCGCCTCGGCAAGGCCGGCGTGCAAGTCATGGAAGCGCGCATCAGCCATCTGGCCTATGCGCAGGAAATCGCCCAGGCGATGCTGCAACGGCAACAGGCCGGCGCCATCGTTGCTGCGCGCGAGCGGATCGTGCAAGGCGCGGTGGGTATCGTCGGCATGGCGCTCGAGAAACTGCGCACGCAAGGCGTGGTGGACCTGGACGAGGAGCGCAAAGCCGCGATGGTGAGCAACCTGCTGGTGGTATTGTGCGGCGAACGCGGAACGCAGCCGGTAGTCAACGCCGGCAGCTTGTATCACTGACCGTTCATGCCGGCTGAAAAGAAAGCCTATCCGCTGCGCATCAGCGCCACCGTGCTGGAAGCCATGCAGCGCTGGGCCGACGATGAATTGCGCAGCGTCAACGCGCAGATCGAGTTCGTATTGCGGCAGGCGTTGCACAACAATGGTCGCCTGAAGCCTGCCAAAGTAAAGCCATTGACCGACGACGATACGCGCTAGGCGGCAAGCATGGTGAGCAGCCCGAAGTTCAGCCGGCAGTCCTGTGCTTCAAGGCCATGCCCAAAGCTATCCAGCCGATGATCCATGCCACGCCGCCGAACGGCGTCACCACGCCTGTCCATCGCGCGGCACCAAGCGCCAATGCGTAGAGACTACCGCTGAACAGCACGATTCCCAGAGCCAGCGCGCCGATGGCAACACGGCGAGCCTTGCCGTCGCCGCCCATGACCGCCACAGCCAACGCCAATACATGCCAGAACTGGTATTCCACCGCGGTATGCCAGAGCGCCGCGTGCGGCGCATCGAGCCTGCCTTTGAGTACATGCGCACCGAAAGCGCCCAGCAACACCGCGCTGGCACCGGCGATGCCGACTAACCAAGCTTCCCTGACACGGACAAGTTGTCGCATGGCTGCGGTTTTTCCTCGATAAACAAACGATGAGCACGCACCGGTGGCGTATGCTGGCGAAGTTCATTACCGAGATTCTTGCATGAAGCTGCCGCGCCTCGCCCGCCTGGCCTGCCTGTCAATCATGGTTGCCGCCAGCCTGCCGCTTGCCGCCTGCCAGCAGACCGCACCGCCTCCCTGGCAACTGTCCGATATTTCCGGTCACATGCCGGACTTGTCGTTCCAACTGACCGATGATCAAGGCAAGACGGTAACGGCCAATGATTACCGAGGCAAAGTTACGTTGCTTTACTTCGGCTATACGCATTGCCCGGATGTTTGTCCGCTGACCCTGGCGCATCTGCACGCGGTGATGCAGCGGCTCGGCAAGCTGGCCGATGGCGTGCGCATTTTATTCGTGAGCGTGGATCCGGCTCGCGACACCGCCGCCGTACTGCACGGCTATGTCACCGCATTCGATTCCCATGCCGTCGGACTCACCGGCTCGCCATCGGATATCGAAGCACTCAGCAAGCGCTATCGCGCCGCATTCACCCGCGAGCCGGGCCAGGCCAGCGAAGGCTACGAAGTGAGCCACAGCTCCGGCATCTATATTTTCGATGCCCACGGCAAGGCCCGCCTGCTGGCTACGCCTGCGGATTCGCAAGACAAGCTCGTCCATGATCTGCGCTTAATGCTGAGCCCTGGCGGAGATGCGCCGTGACCGGACGCGCCGTGCTGTTGCTGATCGTGGCCATCGGGTTGCCAGGTTGCCTGCATGCCGCACAGTCCGCCCATGTCGAGGCCAGCCACGCCTGGATCCGTCTGCTGCCCGCTGATTTGCCGGCGGGCGGTTATGTCAACCTGAAGAACGACAGCCCGTCTGCGGTGGTGCTGGTGTCGGCGCATAGCGATACCTATGCGTCGGTGATGCTTCACCAAAGCTCCATGGGTCCTGGCGGCCAGAGCAGCATGGCCATGATCGATCGGCTGGCCATTCCCCCGCAGGGCGGAATCGATCTTGCGCCGGCTGGCTACCATCTTATGCTCCAGCGGGCCCGCCATCCGCTGAAGCCCGGCGACACCGTCGATATCACCCTGGATTTTGCCGATGGCAGCCATCTTCCGGTGCAGTTCCTGGTACGGCCCGCCAATACTGTCGAATAGCGGTATCCATCGTGTACGCTCGCGTCAACATGCTCGTAATCGCGATCCACGATGATCCAGCTCGGCACACCAAACGCAGATGCGAACCCAGCTCCGGGAGCGGCGCCGATGGACCCGGGCAACCTGTCCAGCCGCTTGCGATTGCCCGATGAATGCGGACTTTCGATCCGGTCGGTCCATGCTGTCCAGATCGAATCATCCATGCTCCCGTTGTCGCTGAGCAACGCGGTTCCGAAGCGAAAACGCGAATATCTCGCCGGCCGTCTTTGCGCGAGCGAAGCCCTGATGCGCGCGGGCTATCCACAGCCGTACTTCCCGGCCATGGGAACGGATCGCCTGCCGGTCTGGCCGCAAGGCTGGCTGGGCAGCATCAGCCATAGCGGAAACTACGCGACCGCGGCAGTGGTACGCCAGGAATGCCATTTGCTGCTGGGGATCGACATCCAGCAGCAGGTTTCCGAAAAAACCATGCACGCAGTTCAATACTTGATCGCAAAGCCCGAAGAACTGTCGCTGATCGAAGGACTGGATGACAGCCGCCGGCTCACCCTGATTTTTTCGGCCAAGGAATCGCTTTACAAAACCCTCTATCCGCAAGTGCGGCGCATCCAGGAATTCGATGCAGCCAAGCTTGTCCAGGTCGATGTCCACACGCTGACATTCGCACTCACTCGCGATTGGTCCGACGCCTGGAAGGCGGGCACTTGCATCGGGGTGAACTATGCCGAGGTGAGCGATTACATGTTCACCGCTGCCTGTATCGGAAACGACGTTTCCGGCTCGCTTGCGTAGCCATTCAGGGATCAGCAGACGATGCGCCTGTTTGCGATCTCCGACTTGCATCTGGATTATGGCCCCAATCTCGAATGGCTTGAGCGGCTGCCGCTGCACGAATACAACGATGACGTATTGATCCTTGCCGGCGACCTGTCGGACCGGCTGGCGCTGCTGGAAGCTGGATTCAAAGCTGTCGCGCAGCGCTTCTCTGTCGTGTTGTATGTGCCTGGCAATCACGACCTTTGGGTGACGCGCGAGGGCATGCGCGATTCCTTCGAAAAGTGGCAAGCCGTATGCGACGCCGCAACCGGCTATGGCATTCGCATGGACGTGTATCGCCACCACGATCTTGCGATCGTTCCACTGCTCGGCTGGTATGACTATTCGTTTGGCATCGCGAGTGACTGGCTCAAGGGGGCGTGGGCCGACTATCGCGCCTGCCGCTGGCCGGCAGGCTACGACGAGGTGTCGATTACGCGCTTCTTCACCGAGCGCAATCCGGACGCCTCAACGCCTGCCCTGCAGGGAGCGCAACAGATCATCACCTTCTCGCATTTTTTGCCGCGCATCGATCTCATGCCTGCGCGAATTCCCGAACGACATCGCAGGGTCTATCCGGTGCTCGGCACGTCGACGCTGGAACATCAGCTACGGACGCTGCGATCCCGCATGCACGTCTACGGCCACAGTCACGTGAATCGTCGCGTGACGCTCGATGGCGTTACCTATGTCAACAATGCTTTCGGCTATCCATCGGAAGCGCATTTCGCTGCGCGAGAACTGCTCCAGGTGTATGGCGACGGAGCTTAATGCCCGTTCGCAGGTACGGCGGCGCGAAGCATTCGTGCATCCCGGGATTCGCGCCGGATACGGCCACTGCGCGAGAGCCGCAGCCATTGGCGCATGGCGAGCAGCCCGCCGATCGTCTCGATCGTGGCGGCCGGCACCCAGATGATGATGCCGCCGATCAGCTGCCCGGTGAATACATTGATATTGAATGCGCGACCGCAGATTTCAAAAATGGGATAGAGATCGGTCCTGGAAAAGGTAATGATCGCGCCGGCAAGGATCTGCGGCGCCATGGTGATCCCGGGAGATAGCACCCGCAGCCCTGGAATCATGCGCCCCGGCGGCCTTGGTCGGTGGTCGAGCACCAGCGACCAGTACATGAAGCCGCTGATGATCATCGACCAGTTCATGAAGCGATAGATACGCCAGTCGAGCATCGCCATGGTCTGCATCGACGGCACCAGCCAGATCAGGATGAAAACCACGAACAGTACCGTCGCCACGGCAGGGTTCAGCAGCACCCCGCTGGTCAGCCGCCACGGCCACGAGCGCGAGGCCGGGCGCAAGGCATGTACGCGCCACCTCAACGGGATGCCCGCGCGCAAGACCGCTCCCGGATAGGAAGCCACGATCATCAGGGGGGCCAAATGATGCAGCAGCAGTTGCTGGATGCGGTGCATGAAAAATTCATGCTCGGCATAGAAGTCCAGATAGGTATGCAGGCTCAGGTAAACGATCGCCATGCCTGACCAGAACGCCAGCCGGCGGCCAACGCTGACCCGGAGCCTTGAGCAGCCGCGCCAGTACAGTACGCACGCTGCCAGGAAGCTCGCGAGAAATACCCACGAAAATTCCCAGGGAACGATCCATTTCAGCAATATGGCGAACATCGACCCCACAACGGCTTTTCGCGGCAACGGCCCAGCTTATCAGGATGCCCCTGACAGGCAGCAGAGCTTGCGGCAGATTGCCGCTTGCTACGTCCGTTCACGGCGATTGCGCCGCGTGCGCCGCCAGCCGTACAACAGGCCGCCGAGGATGATCAGTAGCGGCAGCGCCACGATGTTGAGCACTTTCAGCCGCGTGCCCAGCGCGTCGATCTCCGCGTTGAGCTGGTGCTGCACGTCGCGCAATTCCTTGCTGATGGCCAGTTCACGCCGCAGGAACTGCTCGATCTCCTGCTTCTGTTCCGTGCTGGTCGAAGTGTCGCGCGCATTCTTGGATGGCTGCAGTTCGTCGAGCCGTTGCTTGGTGTCGGCCAGCTCGCTCTGCAGCTCTTGCTGCTTCTGCAGAAATTTCCGGTCGGCGGCCCGCTTCAGGCCCTGCACGCGGGTAAACGGGCGCTGCGAACTGGAACGCCCGCGAATCGACAACAAGGCGGACGAGCCGCTGAGGTTGTCGACCAGATTGTTGATGAAATCGCCATTGTTGGCGAGCGCAGTGAGCATGGGTTGGCCGAGGAAGCTCTGCGTTTCCACCCACAAGCGGTCGGTCAACAGATCCGTGTCGGCCACCAGGATCACCTCCGCGTTCGGAGCCGATGTCGCCAGGTGTCCCTTTCGCTTGGCGAATTCGGGAAAGGCGCTGGTGAAGGTGCCGCGCAAACGCGCGGCGATCACATAGTTCTGGTTCTGCGACTGGTAACCGTCGAGCAAGCTGGTCGGGTTGCTGCTGGCATCGATCACGCGCTGGGTCGGCACGATCTCGGCATCGCCGCTGCTCTGCAGCAACGGTATCAGCCGCGTACTGGCACTGGGCAGCAAATCGAAATGGCCGGCGGTGGAAACATTGATGCGTTGCAGGCTTGCCGTAATCACATCGTCACGATTGAGCTCGGAAGCGCCCAGCCCAAGCATGGCCGGATGTGCCAAATTGGCGCCGGCCAATTCGATCTGCAACGCACGCGCCCGATCGAGCACAATCTGGTCGGGACTGAAGCCCACGCCCCAATCGGCAAACAGGCGCGGCAGGTTGGAGCTATGGTTGTTGGTCGCGCTCGTTGCATCGTCCAGCAGCGGCGCGGGATCGGATTCCGCGAACGGATCGACGAACACCGCCAGGTGACCGCCCCTCAGCACATATTGGTCGAGCGCATATTGCACGTTGGCCGGGAGGTTCTGGGGATGGATCAACAGCAGCACTTCGATGCTCTTGTCGATCTGCCCGAGCTTGTCGGTGTTGATCATCTGAACATCGAACAGCTGTTGCAGTTGGCGCATCACTGTCCAGGCTTGCGTGCCCTGGATCGGATCGCCCATCACTGGCAGATCGGTGATCACGCCAATGCGCGGCTTTTCCGCTTCGCTCAGCTGGTAGAGCAGCTTGGCGATGTCGTATTCCAGAAAGGTCTCCCGGCCTGGATCGAAGAACGGAATCGGCAGCGTTCGGTCGGCGAGCTTCCCGCTGCTTTTGTCCGAGGCGTCAGCCAGCAGATCCGCTGCGGCATCGCTGTTGGGCGGGCGCGTGGTGCCGACCAGGCCAAAAAAAATGCGCTCGCCGTTGCTGCCGCCGTTCACTGGTGTCAGTCCGTTGCCTTCGGCGCTCGCCTCGTCGTCGGAATAAGGCACCGGATCGACGATCTGCAAGCGGATGCGTCCATGCGAACGGGCGACCATTTCCTGCAGCATTTCGGCCACGCGCTGTTCGTAGCTGCGCAGCTGCGGCAAATCCTTGGTCGCATGCTGGGAGAAGTACAGCGTCAGCCATAGCGGACGGTGTGCGTTGTCGATGATCTGCCGTGTCCCGGTTGACAAGGTATAGAGCCGGTCCGCGGTGAGGTCGAATCGTTCCGGCGCCAGCCAGCGGCTGGTGACCAGGGCAAGCCCGCAATACGCCAGCACCAGCGCGACCAAGGCACTGATCAGGACGGTGCGCCGACGTAGCTGGAAGCGCGCCATGGCTCAGTGGCTCCGCTTCAGGTCGAGCACCAGCACGCCGGCGGTCAGCCACGCGGCAATGGTAAGGACGAAATACAACAGATCGCGCACATCCAGCACGCCGCGGGCGATTCCTTCGTAGTGGCGCAGCATCGACAGGTGCGCCACCGCGTTGACCAGCTTGCGCGGTAACGCGCCCTGGAAAAAATCCAGCACCTCCGATTGGCCGGCGAGGATCAGCAGCACGCACACCACGGCGGTAAGGATGAAGGCCACCACCTGGCTGCTGGTCAGCGTGGACAGGCACGCGCCGATCGCCAGGAACGCACCGGCCATCAGCCAGCTGCCGATATAGCCGGCGATGATGATGCCGTTATCCGGCGAACCGAGATAGTTCACGGTGATCCAGATCGGAAAGGTCAGCAGCAGCGCGAGGCCGACGAAGAGCCACGCCGCCAGGAATTTGCCCAGCATCGCCTGCCATAGCGTCATCGGCAGCGTCAGCAGCAGCTCCAGCGTTCCCGACTTGGCCTCTTCGGCCCACATGCGCATGGATACCGCGGGTACCAGGATCAGGTAAAGCCACGGATGCATGGCAAAGAACGGTTGCAGGTCGGCGATGCCGCGGTCGTAGAAGTCGCCCGCGTAAAAAGTGAGGATGCCCGACAGCACCAGGAAGATCACCAGGAACACGTATGCCACCGGCGTGACGAAATAGCTGCGCAACTCGCGCCGCGTGACCGCCAGCGTGGGACTCATGCGTTGCCCCTTGTTTCGGCGCCCAGGGTGATCTGGCGGAATACTTCGTCCAGGCGCCCGCGCTCGAGCTGGATTTCGGAAACCTCCAGGCCCTGCTGGCGCAACAACGATTCGACCGGCTCCAGGATGCGCTCGCCAGGCTTGGGGAAGACGGTGACACGGCCGTCCAGCGGATCCACCTCGATGCCTGCCGCCTGCGGCAGCCGGCCGAGCATCTCCTGCGACAATCCACTGCCCGGCGCGCTGAAAGACACCGCCCCGTGGTAGCGCGATCGGGCTTCCAGCTCCGCCGGGGTGGCGTCCGCACGCAGCTTTCCGCCGGCAATGATCACCACCCGGTTGCACAGCGCGTGCACTTCTTCGAGCAGGTGCGTGGAAATCAGGATGGTGCGTTCGCGCGCCATCGCATCGATCAGCTGGCGCACCGTGTGTTTCTGATTGGGATCGAGGCCATCGGTAGGCTCATCGAGCATCAAGACCGGCGGATCATGCAGGATCGCCTGCGCCAGGCCGACGCGCCGGCGCAGGCCCTTGGACAAGGTTTCCACGCTCACATGCAAGGCATCTTCCAGTTGCAGGCGGCCAACCACTTCGTCGAAGCGGCGACGGCCCACGTCCGAACGCAATCCGCGCACGCGCAGGATGAAGAGCAGGAATTCGCGTACCGTCATTTCGCCGTAGCTCGGCGCGCCTTCTGGCAGATAGCCCAGGGCACGCTTGGCTTCGAGCGGCTGCTTGCGCACGTCGTAGCCGCAGACGTGCGCGGTGCCGGCGGTGGGCGCGAGGAACCCGGCGATCATGCGCATCGCCGTGGTCTTGCCTGCGCCATTGGGACCGAGCAGGCCCAGCACCTGGCCCGGTTCGGCGTAGATGCTGAGCGCATCCACCGCGGTCAAATGGCCGTAGCACTTGGTGAGCTTGTTGGTCTCGATCATGTCCGGTCGGGAAAAGGACTGCGCTGCAATGTACCGCAAGCAAGCGACAAAGTTCGTGGCTCCCGCGCGTTGCGGCGAACGGCGAAACAAAAAGCCCTCCGCGCGGGAGGGCTTTTTGCAGCAATGGTCGCCTGAGTCTACTGGCCGTTGGCCGGGGCCGCGGTGCTGGCCGAAGCCGGAGCGCTGCTGGCCGGAGCCGGGGCAGTGCCGCTGGAGGCCGGCTGGCCGTTCGCGTTGATGACCGGCGGCTGCTTAATGCCCGCCTGCTGCTCCGGCGTCTGCTGCGGCAATGTTCCGCCATCGGGCGAATCCATGATCGGCAGATACACGTCGTACTGCGCATAGGTCTGGATGTTGCCGCCGTTGTCCTTCACTTCCGGCTGGGCCAGGATGTCGTACAGGCGGTTGGTCACTTCGTCGTATTTGTAGCCATGCGTCTGCGCATAGGCCTTGAGCATGTCGCGGGTTTGCGGCACGCCGGCAGCGGTACCGTTCCACGGTGCTTCCAGGGCCGGGCCACCGAACACCAGCGCGCCGCGCACGTTGTTGTCGATAATCAGGCGGCCATAGCGATCCTTGCCGCCAGGCTGTGCGTTGTCGTCCGCATTGGCGGGCGCCGCGGCGGTGCTGCTGGCGGCCGGTGCGGCCTGGTCGTTCAACGATGGCGGAGTGGCGGCAGCCAACTGATAGCTCTGGCCGGCCACGTTGAGGCTGGCCGAATCGATCGGCTCGGCCACGTCGAAGGTATAGGTCTCATCACCGTAGTTGGTGGTGAAGATGATGCGCGGACCGGTGGTATGCACGCCCAGCTTCTTGGCCGCGTCCTCGATCTGCTTGGTGGCGGCATCGGTTGCCTCGTTCAGGCCGTCCAGGCCGTCCTTGCGCTTCATCGAGGTCGACACGATCAGCGCCGGCGTCGGCTTGGTCTGCACGATGTACGGATTGAGCGCGCTGTAGTCGATGTTCGGCACCGCCGCCAACACGTTCTGCAGGTTGTTCAGGCTGTACTGGATGAAGGCATCCGGCTGGCCGTGGATGTACATGTTGGAATAGCGGTCGAGCAGGTTGAAACCGTAGCTCACGTCATATGCCCAGGTGACCTTGGTCAGCTTGCCGGTGTTGCCCTGGCGCAGCAGGTCGAGGGTGAAATGCTTGTCGCTACCGCGCCAGGCGTTGTCCACGTTCCAGATGATCTGGGCGCTGTTGACAGTGCTGTCGATCTTGTTGAATTCCGGCTGGGCGCTGGCGATGGTCAGCTTGCCGTCGCCCACTTTTTCGTCCTGGCTGCTCCAGCTGATCTCGGAGCCCGGGCCATAGGCATTGCCGGACAGGGTGTACTGGGTCTTCGGATCGTAAGCGCGCAGTACGCCGTAATCGGGGAAGGTACGGAAATTGGCCACTACGTCGTAGACCTGGCGCAGGTCCTTGCTGACCACCAGTGACCGCTCAACGTGGCCGCTACCAGGCATGATAATGCCCACCACGACGCCGACGACGGCGACGATGATCAGGGCAACGATGAATTCCAGAACACGCGTCATTCCAGGGCTCTCCGAGACGTCTCTTTAGTGCAGCGGAAAGCGCAGGTCGTAACCGGACCGCCACGGATAGCTTTCCCTGGAGGGAAACTGCATCAGGACGGGGGTTCGGCCGGCGCCTAAGCTGCCGATGGTACTTGCTCGCGCGCAGGAACGCTACGGGCCGGCAAGGCCCTCAGCCGCGTTGCTAAGCAGCATTTTCCGACGCTTCGCCAGGGCCTGTCGACGCTCTTCGCGTGACCCGCGCCGAGAGTCGTTTGCTCGCCAGACCTAAGGAACAGCGAAGCAGTGATGACACTCTCTGGCGGGTTGGCGTTGCGCCGCCACCATGCGGTAGCGCCGCTTGCCTGGCAGCCAGCCGACGCGCACTACCCCCTGATCGCCACGCAATGCTGACGCGGGCTACGCCAATAGTGCGAACAGGCCCACCCGGGTGCTTAGACGATGCCCAGCTCCAACGCCTTGAGCACCGCTCTCGTGCGATCGCGCACGCCGAGCTTGGACAGGATATTGGAGACATGGTTTTTTACCGTGCCCTCCGCCACCTTGAGGGAATTGGCAATCTCCTTATTGCTGTAGCCACCGGAAAGCAGCCGCAGAATTTCCGTCTCGCGCTCGGTTAGCGGATCGGGCTGCTCCAGGCTTGTGAACTGGTTATGGATCCGGCCCACGCCCGCCAGCAGGCGCTGGGTCACCATCGGTGCCACCAGCGAACCGCCGCCGGCAACCGTGCGCACCGCTTCGACCAGTTGCTCCAGCGATACATCTTTCAGCAGGTAGCCGCGAGCGCCTGCCTTCAGGCCCTGCAGTACCAGCTGATCGTCATCGAACGTGGTGAGGATGATGGTCGGCGGCAATTCGTTGCGCGCCGACAGCGCCTGCAGCACTTCCAGCCCGCTCATGTTGGGCATGCGCAGGTCCAGCAACACTACGTCCGGCTTGATGCGCGGAATGTCCTGCACGGCTTGCACGCCATCGGCGCATTCGGCAACCACGCGGATGTCCTCGGCCAGGTCAAGCAGGGAACGCACCCCTTGGCGCACCAGGTTCTGGTCGTCGACGAGACAAACGGAAATCATCGTGGATCCTCGCAGCGTTGGTGGCCCATCGCTGGCCACATGCGTACAACGAACAAAGAAGCAGCGCTGCCTTGATCCCGTCGCGCGGACCACGCGGCAGGACTGGGCATGCTGCTGGAATTTTTGCAGGCCATTACGTCAGGCTCAATGCAGGGGGCTCGAAACGCGACGGCGTATGAGCCAATACCGAAGCCTCCCCCAAGGGAAGACGGATGCTGAGGGCAAAACCCTGCCCTGCACCACTGTGCAGGGATACATCGCCGCCGAATTCGGCCAGCCTCTCGCGCATGCCCGAGAGCCCGTTGCCGGGCAGGATGGCGGTAGCACCGCGACCGTCATCGCGGGCATTGAGGCTCATCAGGTTTTCGTCTTCGTAGGTAAAGGCCAACCACAGGTTGCGCGCGCCGGCATGTTTGGCCGTATTGGTAATGATCTCCTGCACACAACGCAGCAGCACCTGTGCCCGGCGCGGATCTTCCACACTGAAGCGCGGCGGCGTGGCAATGTGCACATGCAGGCTGGGCACGCCATCGATCAGGCTCTGCAGCGCCTGGGTGAGATCGATCGCATCATCTTGCCGCAACTCGCTGACCGCTTCGCGCACGTCGGCCAGCAACAGCCGCGCCGTACTCTGCGCCTTGCGCACATGCAGCGAGGCGGCTTCGTTGCTGAGATGGCTGGCCACTTCCAGGTTGAGGCTCAGCGCGGTGAGGTGATGGCCGATGAGGTCGTGCAGCTCGCGCGCGATGCGCATGCGCTCGGCAATGCGGGTGGATTCGGCGAGCAGGGCCCGGGTAGCGCGCAGTTCGGAGTTGAGGCGGCGCTGGGCCTCGCGCTCCTCGGCCTGTTGGCTGGCCACCATCGAGGAGACGAAGCCGAGCATCGAGAAAGCGGTGTAGAGGCTCGCCTGCAACACGCCCAGCGTAAAGCTGTGCTTGAACTCGGCAAAAGTGGAGAACAGTACGGAAAGGCATAGCGTCTGGAACACGATCCAGGCCACTCCGATCCAGAACGGCACCAGCCAGGGCAGCACCACGGCCACGACCACCATCAGGATCGCCGCCAGGCCACTATGGCTGTACCAGCCCACCAGCAGCGCCGCCGCGGTCATCAGCAGCAGTCCAACCAGACGCGAGCCTACATGGGTGCGAGAACCGAGATTCTCGGTGACCAGCAGATACAGCACGCCGAACACCAGGTAGAACAGCGTAAACAGCAGCAGCGCGAAATTAGGCCGGTGCAGCAAGTCCAGGCGCTCCACCGCCCAGCTCGTGAACAATGGGGTGCCGACGCAAAGATAGACGATCAGCCCAGTGATGCGCAGCAGCCGGATATGGTTGAAGTTGGTTATCGCCATGGCCCCATCATAGGCCTGCGCCCGGACGGTGTAATGCGCGGGAAGTCATCCCTCCCGCCTCGACGGCGACCACAGCGATCCGTCCGGGATATCTCCAGGCAACCGCATTTACAAAGGTTTTACATGCCGCAACACGGGATGTGCCGCCAGTTGCCACATGCCATAATGCGTCCGATCTGGGCCGTCAGCCGGTCTTACCAGCAACCACTTTACTGCGGAGCAACGAATGGCCCTTGCCATCCGCGACGTGCACGAGCACGACCTGGATGCCGTACTGGCGCTCAACAATATCGCCGGTCGCTCCATTCTCGCCCTGGACGCCGCGCAGTTGCGCTACTTCTACGAGCACGCCGATTACTTCCGCGTGGCCGAAATCGACGGTCAGCTGGCCGGTTTCCTGATCGCCCTGCGCGACGGCGGCGACTACGCCAGCCCCAACTACCGTTGGTTCAGCGCGCACTATCCGTCGTTCGTCTACATCGACCGCATCGTCATCGCCAACGCCTACCGCCGGCACGGCTTGGGGCGCATCTTTTATTGCGACGTGAACAGCTTCGCCGAAGTGCGGGTACCGCTGCTGACCTGCGAGGTATTCCTGGAGCCTTGCGACGATGTGGTGGTGCTGTTCCACGGCACCTATGGCTTCCAGGAAGTCGGCCAGCAGCGCATGGGCGAGCATGGGCCACAGGTAAGCTTGCTCGCCAAGGATCTGCCGAGCTATGCGTTCGTGCGCGATACCTATCTTGAACACAGCGGCCTGCCCGACCTGCCCTGGCTGGCTGGCCGCGGACCTCAATTCACCCACGGCTCCCAAGCGCGTCGCCTTCCCGGGAGCGGCCCCCATGAATGAGAACCGCCCCGCATACGCCGCGTGCTCCACGCAGAAACCATCCTGCGCGCCCGATCCGTTTGCCCATATGCCTATGCCCAGGTCATCACTTAGCCACCTCTCGCCATACGCTTCCTGGTTCTTCCTCAACCTGCCCACAGTCCGCTTCCGGCATGGGGTACGTAGCGTATGAAGGCGGGTTCAGTGGTGGAATCCAATGAAGCTTGCGACTTGCGCTTCGGCCAGGTGGGCATCGCCTGCGTGCGCGTTCGCCGGCCCGACGCGGCGAGCTTGTGCGAAGAACTGGAACGCCGCGTGCGTTCCGCGCCGCAGTTGTTCTCGCGGGCCGCGGTGGTGCTGGACCTGAGCCACCTGCTCAACCTGCCCGATGACGGCACCGTCGATGCCTTGCTCGAAGCCGTGCGCAGTGCCGGCATGTTGCCGGTCGGTCTTGCTTACGGCACCAGCGCCACCGAAGCGCTGGCGCAGCGCATGGGCCTGCCGCTGATTGCCAAGTTCCGCGCTGCCTACGAACCTGCCGATGGCGGCAATATGCCGTCGCCGGCGCCGAGTGCCGCGCCGGCGGCCGCCGCGCCCGTGCCCGCCGCGCCGATTCGCGAACCGGTCCTGTCGCCCCAGGCGGGCTCCATCGGCGCGCAGCACCATGAAGGCGCGGTGCGGTCGGGCCAGCAGGTCTATGCGCGCGATCGCGACCTGGTGATTGCCGGTGCGATCGCCAATGGCGCCGAAGTGATCGCCGATGGCAGCATCCACGTCTATGGCAGCCTCAAGGGTCGCGCCATGGCCGGCGCGCAGGGCGACGTGAAAGCGCGCATCTTCGTCTCGGACTTCCGGGCTGAACTGGTCGCCATCGCCGGCCATTACCGCGTGTTCGAGCAGATACCGAAAGACCTGGAGGGCCAGTCTGTGCAATGCTGGCTCGATGGCGACAAATTGCTGATTGCGCCTTTGAAATAACTACGACTAATTATAAAGAACACCAGCGGAGATGAGCCTTGAGTGCTGAGATTATCGTTGTAACGTCCGGCAAGGGTGGTGTCGGCAAGACCACGACCAGCGCCTCGCTTGCCACGGGCTTGGCGATGGCCGGCAAGAAGGTGGCGGTGATCGACTTCGACGTCGGCCTGCGCAACCTCGATCTGATCATGGGCTGCGAACGCCGCGTCGTGTACGACTTCGTCAACGTCGTGCATGGCGAGGCCACGATCAAGCAGGCACTGATCAAGGACAAGCGTTACGACAACCTCTATGTGCTCGCCGCCAGCCAGACGCGCGACAAAGATGCATTGACCCAGGAAGGCGTGGAAAAAGTGCTCGAGGACCTGTCCAAGGACGGCTTCGACTACATCGTCTGCGACTCGCCGGCGGGCATCGAGAAAGGCGCGCACCTGGCCATGTATTTCGCCGACCACGCCGTGGTGGTGGTCAATCCGGAAGTATCGTCGGTGCGCGACTCCGACCGCATCCTTGGCCTGCTCGCCAGCAAGACGCGCCGCGCCGAACGCGGCGATGGCGCCATCACCCAGCACCTGCTATTGACGCGCTACAACCCTTCGCGGGTGGACCAGGGCGAAATGCTCAGCGTGAAGGACGTGGAAGAAATCCTGGGCATCAGCGTCGTCGGCGTGATCCCGGAATCGGAAAACGTACTGGCTGCATCCAACGCGGGCGTGCCGGTGATCGTCGACGAAAACTCCCACGCCGGGCAGGCCTATCGCGACACCGTGGCCCGCATCCTTGGCGAAGAACGCCCGATGCGCTTTCTCGACGCACCCAAGAAGGGCTTCTTCCAGCGCGTATTCGGAGGTTGACCGCCATGGGTATCCTCGATTTCCTCAAGCGCAAGCCAGAACCGACCGCCGTCGTCGCGAAGGAGCGCCTGCGCATCATCGTCGCGCAGGAGCGCTCCACTCGTGGCGCCCCCGATTACCTGCCACTGATGCGCAACGAATTGCTCGAGGTCATCAAGAAGTACGTCAACGTCGACCTGGATGCGATCAACATCAATGTCGAGCGCGACAGCGGGCACGAGGTGCTGGAACTGTCGGTGGCGTTGCCGGACGGGAAGCCGGCGGGCGGCGCCGCGACCTGATGTTTTTGTTCCCGCTCCTTTCAGGGAGCGGATTGGGCTAAGCGGCTACTCTGACCCCCGGTTTTTCCCAGCACGGAAGGGTTTCGACCCTTTCACATGACTGCGCCAAGGTCAGCCTTTCGCGAGGGAAACCCCTCAACCCTGCCCGCTCTCGGCAGAAAGCATCATGCATACGCCATGCTCCGTCTCGCCGACCTCGACACTGCCGCCATCGAAGCCCTGCTCGCCCATTACGGCCTGAACCTGGTCCGCGTGGCCGACGGCGAAGCCATTCCCGGCAGCTACTGGGGCGAGGACGAAGCCGGCATCATCGGTAGCACGGTCTACGCGCGCGGCGACACGCCCGTGCACTCGGTCCTGCATGAAGCCGGCCATCTGATCGTGCTGCCGCCGGAACGCCGCGCCGGCGTGCATACCGATGCCACCGACTCGATCGCCGAAGAAGATGCCGTTTGCTACTTGCAGATCGTGTTGGGCGGCATGTTGCCCGGCGTCGGCAGCGAACGGGTAATGATGGACATGGATGCCTGGGGCTATTCGTTCCGGCTCGGCTCCGCCCGCGCCTGGTTCGAGCACGATGCGGAAGATGCCAGGGCCTGGCTGATCGACCACAAGCTGCTTACGCGAGGCGGCGAACCGGTATAGTCGCCGTCGCCCTGTTGCCATCCAGATTGCCGTGCTGAAGAACACCCGTTACTACGACCCCATCAATGACCTGCGTCGCCGCGCAGCGCGCCGGCTGATGCGCCTGGTTTTCGGCAGCCACGGACAGCCGACTGCCGAACCGTTGCCAGCCAAGGGCATCTACCGCATCCTGGTCTGCCATGTCAGCCACAGCCTCGGCAATACATTGTTGCTGACGCCGCTGCTGTCGGAACTGGAAAAGGTCTATCCCGCCGCGGAAATCGACATCCTCACGCGCAGCCCGGTCGCCGGCGGCGTCTACGGCCATTTCTTCAACGTGCAGCGTCTCTTTCGCCTGCCGGCACATGGGGTCGGGCACCCGTTCCAGTTCTTCGGCACGCTGCGGCGCATGCGCAAGATCCGGTACGACCTGGCGATCGATGCCGATCCGTTGTCGCAAACCGGCCGCCTGCTGATGCTGCTGTCGAATGCCACCTACACCCTCGGCTTCAGCAGCCCGAAAAAACATGGCGAAATCACCCACGCGGTTCCACTGCCGCCGGACGAGAGCAAGGGACGCCGCCCGGTCTACTTGCTGCGCAGCGCCATGGGCCGCGATACCACGGCGGATTATCCAGTCCCGGACATTCGCCTGGATGCCGTCGAACGCGAGCACGGCCGCGCCGCGCTGATCCGTTCGCTCGCCGCCGGCGGCTCGGCATCGCCAGGCCATGGCGTGATCGGCATCTTTGCCAATGCAACCGGCAACAAGCTGCTCGGCGAAGACTGGTGGATGCGCTTCATCCGGGGATTGGAAGCGCACCATCCGGCGCACCGCATCGTGGAGATCCTGCCAGCGTCGGGCGCATCGATGCTGGGCTCACGCTATCCCGCCTATTATTCCAGCGACCTGCGCAAGCTCGCCAGCGTGCTGTCCGGTTTGGACGTCTATATCAGTGCAGACTGCGGCATCATGCATCTGGCCTGCGCGTCGGAGGTTCCCACCATGGGCATCTTCACGGTAACCAATGTGGGCGAATGGGGGCCTTATGGCCCCTCTCGCCATGCGGTTGCCGCGCAAGGCGTCGCGCCGGAAGAGGTGGCGCGTACCATCGCAGCCATGCCGGAGTTCAACCACGTACAGCAAGCGACGGACCGCTAGCGAAGCATCCGATCGCAGGTCACGAACAGGCGCGCCCGCCATCTGCGCAGGCATGCGCTGTTCAGCCGGCCATGGCATCGGCTAGCATGTTCAACATGAGGGAGATGGCATGCCTCCCGTCCCGAGCCGGGGCGAACCACCGAAAGGTTGATGATGCCTGCACTACCGGATTCCGGCGGCGCAGGCGTGCCTGTTGCCGTGGAACCGATCTATCGCTATCGGGAGACCACACAACGTGAGCATGAGCGGATTTCTTGCCGTCGGCCTGGGCGGCGCGATCGGATGCTGGATGCGCTGGCTGCTCAGCATCCTGCTCAACCCTCTTTTTCCCACCCTGCCCCTGGGCACCCTGGCCGCCAACCTCAGCGGCGGCCTGATCATGGGTTGCATGATGGGCATCTTCGAACATTTCCAAGCCCTGCCGCCGGAATGGCGGCTGTTCGCGATGACCGGCTTTCTCGGTGGCCTGACTACATTCTCGACCTTCTCCGCCGAGGCCAATACATTGCTGCTGCGCGGGCAATTGGCCTGGTTCGGGGCCCATGTCGCGGTGCATCTGGTCGGCAGCCTCGCCATGACCATCCTGGGCATCTTCCTGACGCGCGGATTACTGCGCCATTGATAAGGATCGAGCAAGCCATGAGCATCGAAACTTCGTTCGACCACGATCCGGGCAAAGGCGTCTTCCTGCGTTTCTATACGCACGTGCGTGCCAGGCACGATGGGCTGCTGGTATCGGAGTGGCTGCTGGAACTGGCCAAGCGCCATCGGCTGGGCGGAGGCTCGGTATTTCGCGCCACGGCCGGATTCGGGCGGCACGGCGTGCTGCACCAGGAAGCTTTTTTCGAACTCGCTGACGACCTTCCGCAAAAGATCGAATTCCTGCTCAGCGAACCGAACGCGCAGACCTTGCTGCGGCTCGTGCGCGAAGCCGGCGTTGACCTGGTCTACGCATGGTCGCCGGTACATTTTGGCGTCTTGGGCAAGGAAGTGAACGGATGAATCAGGATTCCTTGCGGCAACGCGCCGCCGATCTCCTGGACACGGCGGGCGTGCGCATCGACGGACCCGCTCCGACGGATCTTCAAGTCCATGATGAGCAGCTGTATGCACGTGTATTCGCGCACGGCTCGCTAGGCCTGGGCGAAGCGTATATGGATGGATGGTGGGATGCGCAGGATCTTCCCGGCATGTTCACCAAAATCCTCAGCAGCCATCTGGACGAACACCTCAAGTCGCTGGATACGCTGATCGCCCATCTCAAGGCGCGCTTCATCAATCTGCAACGCGGCCAGCATGCGTTCGAGATCGGCAAGGTGCACTACGATCTTGGCAACGATCTGTTCAAGGCGATGCTCGGCAAGCGGCTGGTTTATTCCTGTGGCTACTGGGCAAAGGCCGACAACCTCGACGATGCGCAAGAAGCCAAGCTCGACCTGATCTGCCGCAAGCTGCGCCTGCAGCCTGGCATGCGCGTGCTCGACATCGGCTGCGGCTGGGGCGAGGCGCTGAAGTTTGCGGCCGAACGGTATGGCGTCACTGGCGTTGGCATTACCGTCTCCAATGAGCAGGCAGCCTTCGCGCGCGAACTGTGCCAGGGCCTGCCGGTCGAGATTCGCCTGCAGGATTATCGCGAGCTCGACGAACCCTTCGATGCGATCATGTCGATCGGCATGTTCGAGCATGTCGGCGGCAAGAATTACCGGGAGTATTTCGAGGTCGCGCGCCGATGCCTGAAAGAAGACGGCTTGTTCCTGCTGCACTGTATCGGCACCAACCAGGCACCCGGGCGGCCTGATCCGTGGATCGAGAAATACATCTTTCCCAATTCGATGATTCCCGCTGCCAGCCAGGTTACCGCAGCACTGGAAGGCCTGTTCGTCGTCGAGGACTGGCACAACTTCGGCACCGATTACGATCGCACCCTCAGCGCCTGGCACGCGAATGTCGAGGCCGCATGGCCTGGCCTCCCAACGAGTTACGACGAGCGCTTCCGTCGCATGTGGCGCTTCTATCTTTCAGTATCGACGGCCGTCTTCCGCAGCCGGCGCGACCAGCTTTGGCAGCTCACGCTCAGCCCGAACGGCGTGCCCGGCGGCTACCGCGTTCCGCGCTGAGCCCCATGCGTGCCTATCGAAAATGGGCCGTACTGCTGCTGTTCCTTTCCTGGGGCACCGCGCTGGCGCATCCAGCCTTGTGGCGAGTCAGCAGCGGCAATAGCACGGTCTATCTGTTCGGCACCGTGCACCTGTTGCCAAACGATACGGACTGGCGCTTTCCCGCCTTGAATCAGGCGCTCGCACAAAGCCAGTCGCTCTGGATCGAATTGACCGATGACGACCAGGCGAGCATGGCTCCGCTGGTGCTGCGTTACGGGCTGGATAGCGCACATCCGCTTTCGAGCCAATTGAGCGAAAGCGATAATGCTGCGCTGGCGAAAGCTGCGCAGCTGGCCGGATTGCCCGGCGGTGCCGCGACGCTGCAACCGATGAAACCATGGCTGGCCGCGCTGACGCTATCGGTAGCGCCGCTGCTCAAGGCTGGCCTCGATCCAGCCGCGGGCGTCGACAACCAGCTGCGTGCCCAGATGGCTCGCGCCGGCAAGCCGGTCCATGGCCTGGAAACGGCCCAACAGCAGATCCGCTTCCTCGCCGAGCTGCCGATGCCGTTGCAATGGGCGTTTTTGCGCGATGCCCTGCGCGACGCAGACAAGGACAAGGATGAATTGCTGGCGCTGGTCGATGCCTGGAAACAGGGCGACGTGGCCGCCATCGCCAAGCTGGAAAACGATGAATTGAAAACCCGCCAACCACAGGTCTACCAGGTATTGCTGGTGAGGCGGAATCAACACTGGGCGGTCCAGATCGAGGCCATGCTCAAGCAGCCTGGAACGACCTTCATCGCGGTCGGCGCGGCGCATCTTGCCGGTCCGGACAGTGTGCAGGCGCAACTGGCGAAACGGGGCGTAGTCGTGCAAGCGGACAATTAAATCGGCGACCGGCTTTTGCGGCAATCGTGCATCAGCCGGTGGCGCTGCGCCAACCTACCCGCTTTTTCTCGCCTCACGCACTCAGAAGTGCGCCGTGATCGGCTTGGGGGACAACGGGAAACGCGGCATATGGATGGTGTAGGAATCCAGCTTGCCCAGATCCTTATAAGTCGCCGTGAGCACCGAGTTGGCAAGGGCGACATCGATACGGTAAACGTGTCCGGCCTGCGCATTGTCGATCTTGATCCACGGACGGTTGATGATGTGCAAGTTGGACAAGGTCAGCCTGATGACCTGCTTGCCCGGCAGCACGCGCACCCATGGCGTCTTGCCGCCGTTGAGTTTCTCCCAGGTGCTCTTGTCGTTCACGCCGGTGATGCCGCACACATAGTCGGGTTGCTCCGCGCACACGACGATGGCGGTATCCGCGTGTGGATGATCCTTGTCCGAGTAGCCCAACAGGGGATGCCGACCCGCGAAGTGCGCGCAGCCTGCGACCAGGACAACAGCCATGGCAACCGCGGCATTGCGTAGAAAATGCATGACTCACCCTGGGATCCGTGGCATGCGGGCATTCTAGCCCAAGCGGCTCGGCATCTGGCACCATCTGTCCCGGTCGGGGAGCGGGAGCCGCATGCGGACCTGCGCTACCGCATGAAGCTCGATGATCCGCCGGAAAAGCGATCACGACCTGGCCCGGCCCCTTCCATTCCCTGTTGCCTTTGCTCCACTTTCCTGGTCAAAACCGAAACATTCCGCCGTCACGGCGTTGCCCCCGGCAGTCGATATCATTCCCATGAACCTGCAAGCCAATTACGAACAGATCCCGCTCAAGGAATACGCCGAGCGGGCCTATCTCGATTATTCGATGTACGTGGTGCTGGACCGCGCCCTGCCCTTCGTCGGCGATGGCCTCAAGCCGGTACAGCGGCGCATCATCTACGCGATGAGCGAACTGGGCCTGGCCGCCAGCGCCAAGCCGAAAAAATCCGCGCGCACCGTCGGCGACGTGATCGGTAAATTCCATCCCCATGGCGACAGCGCCTGCTACGAGGCGATGGTGCTGATGGCGCAGCCGTTCTCGTACCGCTATCCGCTGATCGACGGCCAGGGCAACTTCGGCTCGCCCGACGATCCGAAAAGCTTCGCGGCGATGCGCTATACCGAATCCAAGCTCAACCCGATCGCCGATGTGCTGCTCGGCGAGCTGGCCCAGGGCACGGTGGATTGGGTGGCTAACTTCGACGGCACGCTGGAGGAACCCAGCTGGCTGCCGTCGCGCATGCCGCACGTGTTGCTCAACGGGTCGATGGGCATCGCCGTGGGCATGGCCACCGATATCCCGCCGCACAACCTGCGCGAAATCGCCAGCGCCTGCATCCGCTTGCTGGACGATCCGGACGCCACCGTCGCCGATCTGTGCGAGCACGTGCGCGGCCCGGACTATCCGACGGAAGCGGAAATCATCACCTCGCGCAACGAGCTGCTGGCGATGTACCAAAGCGGCGGCGGTTCGATCCGCGCCCGCGCCGTGTACCGGCGCGAAGATGCCAACATCGTGATCACCGCGCTGCCGCACCAGGTCAGCCCGTCGAAGATCCTCGAGCAGATCGCCGCGCAGATGCGCGCGAAGAAGCTGCCGATGATCGAGGACCTGCGCGACGAATCCGATCACGAGAACCCGATCCGCCTGGTGATCGTGCCGCGCTCCAACCGCGTCGACGCCGACGAGATGATGCAGCACCTGTTTGCCACCACCGACCTGGAAAAGAGCTTCCGCGTCAATCTCAACATGATTGGCCTGGACGGTCGTCCGCAGGTGAAGGATCTCAAGCGCATCCTCGGCGAATGGCTGGGCTTCCGCATCGATACGGTGACGCGCCGCCTCAACCACCGCCTGGCCAAAGTCGAGCGCCGGCTGCACTTGCTGGAAGGCTTGCGCATTGCCTACCTCAACCTCGACGAAGTGATTCGCATCGTTCGCACCGAAGACGAGCCCAAGCCGGTGCTGATGGCGCGCTTCAAGCTCAGCGAGGAACAAACCGACTACATCCTCGAAACCAGGCTGCGCCAGCTGGCGCGGCTGGAGGAAATGAAGATCAATGCCGAGCGCGATCAACTCGAAGAAGAGCGCGCCAAGATCAACGTGCTGTTGAAATCGCCGGCCAAGCTCAAAGGCTTGATCAAGGAAGAATTGCGTGCCGATGCCGCCAGGTACGGTGACGACCGGCGCTCGCCGCTGGTGCAGCGCGAAGCCGCGCAGGCGCTGGACGAAAGCGCGCTGGTCGCCAGCGAACCGGTCACGGTAGTGCTGAGCCAGAAGGGCTGGATCCGCGCGGCCAAGGGTCACGACGTCGATGCGGAGGGCTTGTCCTATCGTGAAGGCGACAGCCTGCTTGCCGCCGTGAAGACCCGTACCACGCAACAGATCGCGGTGATCGACTCCACCGGCCGCAGCTACTCCACGCCCGCGCACACCTTGCCTTCGGCGCGCGGTAATGGCGAACCGCTGACCGGCCGCTTCACGCCACCGGCCGGTGCCCGCTTCGATGCGGTCACCGCTGGCGACAACGACACGCGCCTGGTGCTTGCCACCGATTTCGGCTATGGCTTCGTGACTCGTTTCGAAGCGCTCACCGGTCGCAACAAGGCCGGCAAGCAGATCATCGCGCTGGGCGATGGCGCCCGCGTGCTGATACCCCAAGTGAGCGCCGATCCGGCGCGCGACCGGATCGTGGTGGTGACCACCGAAGGTCACCTGCTGATGTTCTCGGTGGCCGAGTTGCCCGAGTTGGACAAAGGCAAGGGCAATAAGCTGATCGAGATTCCGAAAGCCAAGCTGAGCAGCGGTGACGAGCGCGTGGCAGGCATCGCGGTGGTTACCGAGGGCAAGGGCGAGATCTCCCTGTTCGCCGGCCAGCGCAAGCTCACATTGCGCTGGTCCGACCTGGTCGAGTACGGCGGCAACCGCGCTACCCGCGGCGGCGTATTGCCGCGCGGCCTGCGCCGCGTTGAGCGCATCGAGACGACGGGCTAGCGGAATCAACATGGGTGAGGCGCACGTGCGCCTCGCCGCCGTGCTTGCGCTTTGCTCTCCACCAACCGGCAAGGTTGAAAGGAACTTCGGCCGGCCGCAGCTCATCCAATGGCCATGTCCACGGCAACACCTGGTCGTGCGTTATGCATCTCGCCGACCCGCTTCACGTCCCCGGAGCATCTATGAACAGACGAGCCATCACCGCCCTGGCGACGAGCCTGCTGGCTACCGCGGCATGGGCGCAAACGGCCGGTCAGCCGTTGAACCTCAAGCTGCCGGCCAATGGCAACTATTCGGCGACAAGCGCCAGCGCTGCGCAGCCGGCGCACTCGTCCACCAGCGTGCCCAACCCGAGCGCGGTAACGATCAATGGTGCCCGTCCGGCCACCGGCCCTGCGCCCGGCGTCTACTACGGCGACACCAGCGGCGCGCGCGGCAATGCCGAAACCGCATCGACAGCTTGCGACGATTCCACCTACAACAAGCCGCAAGTGCATGGCGACGTTGGCATGGGCGTCGTCAGCGGCAGCCATATCGGCACCGGCACCTACAATTCGGGCGACGTCAGCGTGACGCAGAACATGGGCAGCTGCGACCATCCTACTGGCAGCATGGGCATCTCCATCGGCGTCAGCCGCTTCGGCGGCTTCAACGGACACTGACGAAACCGCACGCTTTCGCGCTACGCAAGCTGCGAAAGCGCCTGGAAAGCCTCGCCCCACAGACTGTCGGACCGCTCCGCCCTCCCGTCTGCCGCAGAGGCTTCCGTGATCCAAAACGTCGAATTCCGCTTCGAGGGCGGCCGCTGCGGCGTCCTGCTTATCCACGGGCTGACCGGTACACCCACCGAGATGCGCCTGGTAGGCAAGGGCCTGAGCCGTGCCGGCTTTAGCGTGTACGGCATGCAGTTGGCAGGCCATTGCGGCGATGTACCGGACTTGCTCGCCACCGGCTGGAAAGACTGGTACGCCAGCGTGGAGGCGGCGGCGGAAACGTTCCGGCATGAAGTCGACCACCTGTTCGTGGCCGGCCTTTCGATGGGCGCGATCCTGGCACTGAAGCTCGCCGCCGAACGACCCGAATGGATCCGCGGCGTGGGCGTCTATGGCGCCACGTTCCGCTACGACGGCTGGGCCATTCCGTGGTATGGCCGGTTTTCCTTCCTGCTGCCGTTCCTGCATCGCTTCGGCATCGGCAAGCACCGCATGGTGCACGAGAACGAACCCTATGGCTTGCGCGACGAACGGCTGCGTGCGCAGATCAGCGGCCTGATGCTCGGTGGCGATAGTGCCGCGGCCGGCCTGCCGGGTAATCCGTGGCCGTCGCTGGCCGAGATGTATGACATGGCCAGAGTGGTGCGGCGCGAGCTGCCCAAGGTGACCGCGCCGTGCCTGGTCGCACACGCCACCGAGGACGATGTGGCCAGCGTTGAAAATGCCCACCTGGTGGCACGCTCGGTATCCGGTCCGGTCGACATGCTGTTGCTGGAAGACAGCTACCATATGATCACCATCGATCGCGAACGCCGCACGCTGATCCATCGCTCCGCCGAATTCTTCTCCCGGATCGCCGCCAGTTGCGCGCCCAGTGCGCGTGCCGTGGCCTGACCCTCGCAAATCACGCCGTGTCCCCGCTCATCACCACGCTGTGGCTGGTCAACGTGACGCTCGATACCGGCGGCCAGCTGGCCTTCAAGGCTGCGGCCAGCGACCAGCGTGCCGGCGATGGGCTGGCGCGCTGGCGCTATATGGCAAGGCGGCCCTGGATCTGGCTGGGCATCATGGCCTATGTGGTGCATCTGCTGTCGTGGATTGCCTTTCTTTCGCTGGTGGATCTTTCCCAGGGCGTCCTGCTGGCTTCGATCAATATCGTGGTGATCATGCTGGCCGGGCGCCTGCTGTTCCGCGAGCGACTGACGCCGCTGCGGGTCGCCGGCATCCTGCTGGTCAGCGCGGGAGTCGCCATGGTGGGGGCGAGCGGATGAGCGGCTCGCCGCGCGGCTGGCGCTTTTATTTTTTCGGCTTCGGGCTATTGCTGGCGTTCGACACCGTCGTGCAACTGAGTTTCAAGCTGACCGGCGAACACGCATTTCCACCCGAGGCAAGCTGGTCCTGGGTCGCGCGCGTGTTCGCCCATCCGTGGATCTACATCGCACTGATCGGCTACGTCGGCAACTTCATCACCTGGATGAGCCTGCTCAAGCATGCACCGATCGGGCCGGCGTTCGCCGCCACGCACCTGGACGTGATCAGCGTGATGCTCGCCTCGGCATGGCTGTTCCACGAAGCGCTGACGCCGATGCGACTGCTCGGTGCCGGCGTGATTCTGCTGGGCATCACATGCCTGGCCTTCGCCGAGGACGGAGCGCATCCGGAACACGACGCGCCGACTGAAGCCAAAGGCGCGCTGGGCGTCGCTGCCGGCGACTGAACAATTCGCGTACTGCCAGGTTCACGTATCACAGGCCACGCTGTTTGCCGTTAACGGTGCGCACGGAATGGTTGCGCGCAATACGCCAGTCCGGCGAAGAGCGCCACGGGATGATGCCTCCGGGCTGCGCTGTTCTTCATCTGGACAATATCCAGGCGCTTCGTCAGGCTTGTGGCGACAACGGGGGAAGGCTCATGAGCAAGGTGCAGCAGGAAGTAACCCAGATCATCAGCAAGCAGGCGAAGATCGATCTCGAAACCATCAGGCCCGAATCCACGCTCAAGGATCTCGGCGTCGCTTCGCTGGATGCCATCGAGGTGATCTTCGACATCGAGGAACACTTCAATATCAACTTGCCCAACGAAGACACCGATTTCGATCACGGCACGGTCGGACACCTGGTGGAAGCGGTGGAGCGCCAGCTCGCGCAAAAGCCCGCCAACGGCTGAACGCATGCGTCGCATCGCGATCACCGGCATGGGCGGCATCTGCGCGCTGGGCCACAATGCCACCGATATCTGGCGCGCAATGGCCGAAGGCCGCAGCGGTATCGGTCCGGTTCGTCGTTTTGACACCAGCTCGCTGCGCACCGAGCCGATCGCCGCCGAAATCAAGGATTTCGAACCGCGCGCCCATATCGATGAAGCGCGCCTGCCATTCCTGGATCCGCTCAGCCAATACGCCCTGGTCGCGGCAGAAGAAGCCATCGGCCAATCCGGACTGGACTTCCGCAACGAACGCGCCGCACGCACGGCAGTAGTGATCGGAGTCGGCGTGGCCGGTGAAGAAACCCGCGAGGGGCTCTATCGAAAGCTGTATGGCGAACAGAACGGACGCTTTCATCCGCTCGGGATCGTGCGCATCATGGGCAATGCGCCGCCCAGCCAGATCAGCATGGTGCACGGCATTACCGGCCCCACGTTCACCGTGGCCAGCGCCTGCGCCTCATCCAATCACGCATTTGCGCAAGCGGCCTTGATGATCCGCGCCGGATGGGTGGATGCCGCGGTCGTGGGCGGAACGGAAGCCTGTCTCACGCTCGGGCTGATGCATGCCTGGGAAGCGATGCGCGTGCTGGCACCCGATACCTGCCGTCCGTTCAGCGCCAACCGTCGCGGACTGGTGCTCGGCGAGGGCGCAGCCATGTTCGTGCTGGAGACGCTGGAAGGCGCGCAGGCGCGCGGCGCCACCATCCTGGCCGAACTGGCCGGCGTCGGCATGAGCGCCGATGCCGGTGACATTGCCGCGCCGTCCGATATCGGCGCGGCGGCGGCGATGCGGGCCGCCTTGCAGGATGGTGGAATGCACCCGGAGCAAATCGACTACATCAACGCGCACGGTACCGGTACCGTGGCCAACGACTGCACCGAAACGCGCGCCATCCACCATGTGTTCGGCGAACACGCGCGCCAGCTCGTCGTCACTTCCACCAAGCCGATGCATGGCCATGCGCTGGGCGCGGCAGGTGCGTTGGAAATGCTCGCGGTCATCGGTGCATTGCGCGAAGGCATCGTGCCACCGACCCTCAACTACCTCGGGCCCGACCCGGCCTGCGACCTGGACTACGCGCCGCACGCCGCGCGTGTCATGCCGGTGCACGCCGCGCTCAGCAATTCCTTTGCCTTCGGCGGCCTCAATGCGGTGCTGGCGGTGCGCCAAGTTTCGTAGTGCCGTTTGTGGACAACGCCTGGATCATCGCGGTCGCCGATGATCGAGGCGACTCATTTCCTGTTGGGCGCCGTGGCCCTCATAACCGTGTGAATGCCCATGACTGCATGCGTCCGTCCCGGTAGGGCATCACGCCATGGAACGGACGCGGGTCGCCATCGAACACCAGCGGCAGGAAGTGACGATCACCCTCCCACATCGGCAGTTCCATCAGTCGGTCCACGTCGACCCACTCCAGGGTACCTTCGGGATTCTCGGTGTACGGCTCGCCGATGAAAGCGTCAATGATGAAAATGAAGCCGAGCCAGTCTTCGCCCTGCTTGCCAAAGCCTGGCCAGTTGAGCGTGCCGCGCAGCTGCATGGACGCGCATTCGAGCCCTGCTTCTTCGCGGATTTCGCGGCGCATGCATGTGGCGATGTCCTCGCTGGGCTCCATTTTTCCACCCAGGCCGTTGTATTTGCCCAGGTGCTGGTCATCCGGCCGCGCATTGCGATGGATCATCAGTACCTTGCGACGATCCGGCGAAAGCACATAGCCAAGCGTGGCAACGATGGGGGTGTAGGGCATAAGGCAACGGGGCAGGCAAAACTGAAGTTTAAGGCAACACCGATCATGTATCGCCGGCGCTCCATCCGGTCTGTTCGCAGACCATAGGGCCCGCGGGTGCACTCGGCTTTGAGGAGCGAGGAAGGTATGTGGACAGGCAGTCCGGGCTCCAACGTGTTGAATTTCAAGTGGCGGGGTGAGGCTTGGAAGGCCCGTAGGCCGCGCCGCGCGGCCTGTGCGGGAGCGGCCAGGGATGGCCGCGTTTGAGCAGCAAAGAAGACGGCCAGTCTTCCCTGCGCCATGCACCGCACCCTGCGAGCCCTCCAGTCATCATGGCGACGGCGATACCTGGTCAGTGTTGCCTTCGGCGCCAAACCGGTGCCGGTGGTCTTGCATCTAGCGTGGCAAGGCGGCGACCATCCACGGATGTTGCCGTCTACGTTCACCCTTCGGTTGCGCCGCAAGCTGGCGCTGCACCTGTTCGCAGTGCTCATCGTGCTTGCGCCTTTGGTCGGCTGTAATGACCAGGCGCAGCCGATGGAAAGCCGCGAAGTGAGTTTCCAGGGCCAGGACTTCACGGTGGTAAGCCTGGACCTGCACCGCGAATCGCTCAGCCTGCACTGGAAAAATCCCGACACCGGCCAAGCCTTCAGCGATATCCAGAGCTTGCGCGAATGGGGAGCGGCCAACGGCAAACGCTTGATGTTCGCGGCCAATGCGGGCATCTATGATCAAGCGTTCGCGCCGCTGGGCCTGTACGTGGAGCACGGCAAGACCCAGGTACCGTTGAATCTTTTTCGCGGCAATCCGGCCGCCGGCAATTTTTCGATCCAGCCCAACGGCGTATTCGCGATCTATGCGGACGGCCACGCCGCGGTGCGCACCAGCGTGGATTTCAAGGCCGACAAGAAGCCCGCGGACTGGGCCACGCAATCGGGCCCGATGCTGGTGATCGACGGCCAGATCAACCCGCAATTCGTCAATGACTCCAGCAGCAGCAAATGGCGCAGCGGGGTATGCGCGCGCGAGCCTTACCAGGTGGTGTTCGCGGTGAGCGAATCGCCGGTGAACTTCCACACGTTCGCCCAGCTGTTCCGCGACAAACTCGGTTGCCGCAACGCGCTTTACCTGGATGGCAGCATTTCGCAGTTTTATATCGATGGCAGCGGTTACACCGGCGCCCCCACCTTCATGGTCAAGCCCTACGCGGGCATCTTCGCAGTGTTTGTCGACCAATGACCACGCAAGCTCGCTTTCGCTGGCTCCGGGCCCTCCTGATCCTGGTGCTGATCCTGGCGAGCGGCCTGTTTGCAACAGGCTGGTGGTTGCTGGCCGGCAGCCGCGCGCAGCTCGATGGCGAACTGCAGGTAGCCGGCCTGGGGCACGCTGTCACGATCAGGCGTGATGCACTGGGCACCGTCACCATCGACGGCCAGTCGCGCGATGACGTTACCTTTGCGCTCGGCTATGTGCATGCGCAGGAACGCTTCTTCCCGATGGACCTGATGCGCCGCATGGCGGCGGGCGAATTGTCCGAACTGGTCGGCCCGGCCGCGCTGGACACCGACCTCAACCATCGCCGCCATCGCCTGCGCGCGGTGGTCCAGGCCGCGTATGCGGCCTTGCCGCCCGACCAGCGGCACACGCTGGAGATCTACCGCGACGGCGTCAATGCGGGGCTCGCCCATCTGCGCGAGAAACCATGGGAATACCTGCTGCTGGACACGCAGCCGCAACCTTGGCGTCCGGAAGATACGCTGCTGGTGATCGCCGCGATGTACCTGGATCTCCAGGGTGATGGCCGCAATGAGCGTGAGCTGGATATCGCGCAGATGCGCGCCACCTTGCCCGGACCATTGGTCGATTTCCTGCTTTCGCCCGATCCGGTTTGGGAAGCGCCACTCACCGGCCACACCTCGCCTTCTCCGGTGATCCCGGCGGCGGACGTTTACGATCTGCGCCGCGCGGGCATGCAGGCCAGCGCTGAAAAAGTGGCCCGGGCGCCAACGCATTCGGTAGATATCGCCTATCCCGGCAGCAACAGCTTCGCGGTGGCTGGCACTATTTCCCGCTCAGGCTCGGCCATTCTCGCCAACGACATGCACTTGGGCCTGCGGGTGCCGAATATCTGGTCCCGGGCGCGCCTGCGCTACCCGGACCCCACGGCGCCCAAGGGCCAACGCGATGCCATCGGCGTGACCTTGCCGGGTACGCCGGCCTTGGTGGTGGGTTCGAACGGGCAGATCGCCTGGGGCTTCACCAACAGCTACGGCGATTGGATGGACTGGGTGCGCGTGCTGCGTGATCCGCATGATTCCAGCCGCTACAAAATACCCGGGGGCTGGGCCACGCTCGAAAAGCACGCGGAAGTGATCCGCATCAAGGGCTCGCCAGCGCACACGCTCGACGTCGAGGATACGCGCTGGGGACCGATCCTGGCCAAAGACACCGACGATACGCCGCTGGCGCTTGCATGGATCGCCGACCAGCCCCGCGCCTACAACCTCACCCTGATGCAACTGGAACATGCCTCCAGCACGTCCGCGGCGCTGGACCTGGGCGCCCAGTTGGGGATGCCGCCGCAGAATCTGGTGGTGGCCGACAGCGCGGGCCACATTGGCTGGACCATCGCCGGCAACAGCATTCCGTTGCGCGCGGACTTCGATCCGTCACAGCCGGCCGACTGGTCGCAGCCGGATACCGGCTGGACCGGCTGGGCGGCCGCCTCGCGCTATCCGCGCATCGAAAACCCCGCGGACGGGCGACTGTGGACCGCCAACAACCGTACCGCCGACGGCGACGAACTCGCCTTGCTGGGCGACGGCGGCCACGACCTCGGCGCACGCGCGCAGCAAATCCGCGACGACCTGCGCGCGCGCGCCGATTTCGGTCCCGCCAATCTGCTCGACATCCAGCTCGACGATCATGCGGTATTCCTCACTCGCTGGCAGCGGTTGCTGCAAACCACTTTGTCGCACACCGACGACGCGGCGCTCGATTCGTTGCGGCAGCTCACCGCAGCGTGGCGCAATGAAGCGGCGACCGACAGCGTGGATTACCGGCTCGTGCATGCGTTCCGCGACGAAGTGCATAAGCTGGTGCTCGCGCCGTTCGCTGCGCAAATCGAGCAGCGCTTCGCGGATTTCGAATGGCCCGGCCCCGGCAATCAGGAGGCGGCGGTGTGGGCGATGCTGCAGCAGCAGCCGGCCAACCTGCTCGATCCGGGCTATCGCGATTGGCATGCACTGCTGCTGCAGGCGGCGAAGAATGTCGCCGCGACACTGGGCAAGTCATCCGGCGGATTGGCCGCGCGCAACTGGGGCGAGATCAACCATGCCTCCATCGATCACCCGCTTGCGCGTGCCCTGCCTGCGTTCCTCGGCCGCTTTCTCGACATGCCGGACGACCCGTTGCCCGGCGACCACAACATGCCGCGCGTTGCCGCACCGGGTTTTGGCGCATCCGAACGTTTCGACGTATCGCCCGGACATGAAGATGAGGGCATCCTGGAAATGCCGGGCGGACAGAGCGACAACCCGCTATCGCCGTTCTACGGCGCCGGGCACGAGGATTGGGTCAAGGGCCGTCCCACCCGGCTGCTACCGGGCAGCGACCGGCATACGCTGACGCTGCTGCCGGCGACCTAGCCGGGCAGCGGAGCCGGGGATCCTGTGCGCCTGCTCAAGGGTGCGAAGGATCAATGCAACAACATGCGCTCGCAAACCGCCTGGTACAAATCCGGCAGGCGATCCAGTTCGGCCATTTCCACGCATTCGTCGACTTTGTGGATCGTGGCATTGACCGGTCCGAGCTCGACCACTTCCGCACCAAGCGGTGCGACAAAGCGACCATCGGACGTACCGCCGCCAGTACTCTGTTCCGGTTCCATACCGCACAGGTCGCGGCAGACCGCCACGACCACTTCCCGCAATCGTCCGCCGGCGGGAGTAAGGAACGGTTCGCCGGAAAGATTCCACTCGAGCGTGTAATCCAGGCCATGCTGGCTGAGGATGGCTTCGGTGCGTCGGCGAAGGTCCGCCTCGGTGCTTGCCGTGCTGTAGCGGAAATTGATCAACGCCGTGAGGGCGCCCGGAATCACGTTGGTCGCGCCGGTGCCTGCGTTGAGATTGGACACCTGGAAAGAGGTCGGCGGGAAATCGGCATTGCCATCGTCCCAGCGCTCCGCCGCCAATCCGCTCAGCGCGGGCGCAAAGGCATGGATCGGATTGAGCGCCTTCTCCGGATATGCCACATGGCCCTGTATCCCGCGCACGGTCAACGTGCCGGACAACGAACCCCGGCGGCCGACCCGGATCAGGTCGCCGAGTTTTGCCTTCGCGGAAGGTTCGCCCACCACGCACCAGCTGATGCGTTCGCCGATCTCGCGAAGATAGCCGGCGACGCGACGCACGCCATCGAGATTGGTCGGACCTTCCTCGTCACTGGTCAGCAGCAGGCCGACCCGGCCAGGATGGTCCGGATGGGCGATGACAAAGCGCTCGAGCGCAACCACCATCGCCGCCACCGCACCCTTCATGTCCGCGGCGCCACGGCCGTATAGACGGCCATCGCGCATGGTCGGCTCGAACGGCGGGCTCTGCCAGGCATCTTCCGGGCCGCTGGGCACTACATCCGTATGCCCGAGGAAAACCAGCAAGGGTCCTGCCCCGGGCGTGTTGTTCGCACCGTGCGTCGCCCAGAAATTGTCTACCTCGCCGTAGCGCAGGTGTTCGATGTGAAAGCCCAGGCGCGCCAGCCGCGCCCCGATCACCGGCAGGCAACCGGCGTCTTCCGGAGTGACCGAACGGCGGCGGATCAGGTCGATGGCAAGCTCGCTAACCTCGGACATGGCAGTCAGTGCCCGAACAGTTTTTTGAAGCCGTTATCGGTAAATCCCACGCTGACGGCACCGTCGGGTTGCACCACGACGGGCCGGCGGATCAGCGCGGGATATTCTTTCAGCAACAGCGTCCATTCCGGATCGCTGGCGGGGTTCTTGCGCTGCGGCAGCAGGTTGCGCCAGATGGTACCGGCCTTGTTGATCAGCTTTTCCCAGCCGCCCAGTTGCTGCGCCCAGCTTTTCAGCGTAGCGGGCGGCACTGGATTGGCGCGGTAATCGACGAACTCGTGCGCGACGTCGAAGCGGACAAGCCAGTTGCGCGCCTTCTTGCAGGTGTCGCAATTTGGAAGGCCATAAAGCATGGGCATTGTCATCAATGTCGATCCCTCTTCGGTTGCTGCCGGCGCAGCATCTGCACAACAAAAAAGAATGCGGCCGCCGCGGCGAGATGTTTGAGAGTATGCCCGCTGATGACGCCAGCAGTCGCCTGGAATAGGGCAAGGTCGAGTTTTTCGCACCCCAAAGCCACGGCGTAGCAGGCCAGCGCCAGCCACAGCCTGTGGCGTTGCGTCCAGGGCGTCGGCAGCAGTGCCAGCGCGAGCAGTATCAGCAGGATCGAGCCGCCCTGGGCAACCAGGTACGGCATGAGGTTGCCGCTGCATGCCCAATAGATCACGCTACCCAAGCCAAGCAGGGTCAGCACGATCAACGACCCGTCCGAACGCCAGCGCAAACGTTCGGCATAGGTGGCCGCGAGCAAAGGCATGAACACCACCGTCATCGGCAACCGATCCCATACCAGGCGGCCATCCGAAGGCGCCCAATGGTAGAAACCGGAGCCGAACGCGGTGAACACCAGGCCCAGGAACATCAGCGCGTAGGCATGGCGCGGCGCGGCATCCATGGCTCGCACCGCGGGTGTGCGCATTGCAAATAGCCCCGCCAGGCCCGCCACCAGAAACATGATATTCGACGCTACGTTGCCGTAATTGGGAATTCCCAGCCATGCGCGACGGTCGGCAAAATCATGGTAGCCCTGCGGTTGCGCGAAGGGCGGCAACACGAAGGCCAGCACAACCAGTACCGCCGCCAGCAAGGCTAATGCCCAGGCACGGCCGCGCATGGGTCTGGATGCGATTGCCATCAGCATTTCTCCGTGAAGACGGTTGATGGTCCTGGCGTTATCCGCATGGCCCTGCGCCGGCGTGCCTGGTTTCCAATCCATCTCCGGCACGCGGAACACCGGACCCGGGATGCGTGGCCTCAGTCACCGCTGCGCAAGAGTTCATTGATGCCGGTCTTGCTACGGGTTTTTTCATCGACCTGCTTGACGATGATCGCGGCGTAGAGACTATGGCTGCCATCCTTCGCCGGCAGGTTGCCCGCGACAACCACGCTGCCCGCAGGTACGCGGCCGTAGCTGATCTCGCCCGTGGCGCGGTTATAGATGCGCGTGGATTGGCCAAGGAATACGCCCATGCCGATCACGCTGCCTTTCTCTACCACCACACCCTCGACCACTTCGGAGCGCGCGCCGATAAAGCAGTTGTCTTCGATGATGGTGGGATTGGCCTGCAATGGTTCCAGCACGCCGCCGATGCCGACGCCGCCGGACAGGTGCACGCCGGCGCCGATCTGCGCGCAGGAACCCACCGTAGCCCAGGTATCGACCATGCTGCCTGCGCCAACGCAGGCACCGATGTTGACGTAGCTGGGCATCAATACAGCGTCTTTGGCGATATGTGCGCCACGGCGCACCAGCGCACCCGGTACCACGCGCGCACCCAACTCCTGCAGTTCCGCATCGTTGCCGTGCGCGAAGCGCAGCGGCACCTTATCGAACGCCGCTGCCGCACCGCCGTCGACCACGCGATTGGCGTGGATGCGAAAGTAAAGCAGTACGGCCTTTTTCAACCACTGGTTGACCACCCAATCGCCCTTGCCGTCGGGTACGGCCACGCGCTGCTCACCCGCTTCGAGCAGATCGAGCACTTGTTCCAGCGCCGGACGCAGGTGGGTTTCGATTTCGCTCTGGCTGAGGTCGTTGCGGCGCTCGAAGGCGTCGTTGATCAGGCTTTCGATAGATTGCATGGGAAGGCTCGTATTCGGATCAATGCTGAAGATTACGCATAGGTTCCGCCCTTCTCAAAGGAAAAGCGGAAGCAAGGTTCACATCAGCGCGAGTATGACGGGAAACGCAACGCCCGCCAGCAGGAGCAGGCTTATCAACACGCGCCGGCGCGTGTAGCGAAAGGCCATGTAGATGCCGATCACCGTCGACACGAACAAGGCGAACGACACGAAGGCGCAAAAAATCTTCAGCGGCAGCGGATTCCTCGCCTGCATCGGTGCTGCCAGCGGCCGCGCCGGCAGGGTTTCGGCGCCCGGGCTCGCGCCCTGCGCTGGCGTGGCAGCGCGACCGTCGCCCTCCATCGGCCGCGCCTTGTGTACCGGCACTACCGTCGTCTGCTTTTTATGCAACTGCGCAAACGTCACCAGCCATGCCGGCGGCTTATAGTCGCTGCCGCGGGAGGCTTCGTGCAGGCCGAACACCTGCAGGCCGCCGGTGAATGCGAAGAACAACAGGGCGGGCGCGATGAACACGCCGACGAAGAGATGGACTTGCCGGGCGATCTTGAGAAATGCATGGGACGCGGACATGGTTTTGCAGCCTTCTTGGCAGAGTCAGCCAAACGGAGAAAAGGGATGGACGATGACAGGCCGCTGACGCGGCCGCGCGGGAAATCATCCCCGGCCAGCCATGACATAGCCGCTTCGCATGCTCGGGCTATGCAGACAGGCTCTGTGGTCCGATCCGCTCCACCAAAGCCTGCCACAGACGCTGCTGCTGTGTCTCGCCCAGCGGCGCATTGCGGCGGTCGGTAAGTTGGAAAAAATCTTCGACGCGCTCGCCGAACGTGGCAATGCGGGCGTCATGCACACGCACTTCGCACGCCATCAGTACCTGCGCTACGGCGGCCAGCAGGCCCGGCCGGTCGCTGCATACGAGCGCCATCTGGGTGCGCCCGTCGGCGTGCTGGAAATCGATGCGCGGCATCATCTGGAAATGCTTGAGGTGCCGCGACATGCTGCGCCGCGGCGGCATGATCGGCGCCGGCTGCGCCAGTGCGCGATGCAGCCTTTGCTGGAGTTCTTCAGCGCGTTCCGGGCTGGCCGGTTTCTGGGTGTCCGCTTCCAGCAACAGGAAGGTGTCCATGGCCTTGCCATCGGGCGAGCTGAGCACGCGCGCTTCCATGACGGAAAAATGCAGGCGGTCGAGCATGGCGGTGACGTTCGCAAACAGGCCATCGCGATCGGGCACGTACACGAACAATTCGGTACTGCCGCGCACCGACAGTGGATTTACCGCAATCAACGGCAGCTTGCCCTGCCCGTGCAGGATCTCCGCGGTCTGCCAGGCAATCTGCTCGGGACGATGGCGCAGGAAACTCGCCATCGGGAACGTATCCCAGAGCCGGGCCACCGCCGCGGGATCGTCGCCGTCGCTTCCTAGTAACGCCAGCGCCTGCTCGCGGCAGGCCCGAGCCCGTGCGGCCGCCCCGGACGACGGCTTGGCATCGCGGCGCAGGGCATAGCGCGTGGAGGTATACAGATCTGCCAGCAAGCGGTCTTTCCAGGCGTTCCATAGGCGCGGACTGGTGCCGATGATGTCGGCAATGGTCAGCAGGTAAAGCTGGCCCAGGCGCTCGCGCCCACCGACGATGTCGGCAAAACGATGCACCACCTCCGGATCGGTGATGTCTTGCCGTTGCGCCGTGGTGCTCATCAGCAAATGCCAGCGCACCAGCCAGGCTACGCGCTCGATATCCTCTTGCGGCAAGCCGAGCTTGTGGCCGAACGCACGCGCATCTTCCTCGCCCAGCGTGGAGTGATCGCCGCCGCGCCCTTTCGCGATGTCATGGAACAGCGCCGCCAGCAACAGCACTTCCGGCCTGGGCAGGGTCGGCCAGACTTCGCAGGCCAGGGGAAATTCGGCCTGGGTCGCCGGATCGGCAAAACGCGCCACGTTGCGCAATACACGCAGGGTGTGTTCATCGACCGTGTAGACATGGAACAGGTCGTACTGCATGCGGCCGAATACCTTGCCGAACGCAGGCAGGATCGCGGCCAGCAGGCCATGGCGGTTCATGCGCCAGAGCGCGTCCACAGCCGGCGCGCCATGCCGTAGCAATTGCAGGAACGATGCCAGCACCTGCGCATCGTCCGCCAGCATTCCGTCCAGGGTCGCGGTGGCCTGGTGGATGCGGCGCATGGTATCGGCGGTGAAGCCGATCAGGCCCGCCTGGTCCAGGCGCGCGATGAAGATATCCACCAGCGCGGCCGGCCGCCGCATGAAAAGATTGGGATCGCGCACCGCCAGCCGCGCGCCGTAACGGATGAAGTCCAGGCCGACCGCCTGCGCTTCGCTCGGCGGCTCAAGCATTTCCACGAAGCGCTCGGCGATCTGGATGCCCAGGCGCTCGACTTGACTGGCGGCCCGGTAATAGCCCTGCATGAATTGTTCGACGCCGAGGTTTTTCTCGTGCTCGTCCTCGAAACCGAGGCGCGCGGCGATGCCTCGCTGGTAATCGAACAACAGGCGTTCTTCCGGCCGGCCGGCCTCAAGATGCAGCGCAAAACGATAACGGCGCAGCGTAGCCTCCGCTTGCAACAAGTTGTCGCATTCGGCGGGATCAAGCAGGCCTTCCGTCACCATGTCCGGGAAATCGGTCGCATGCGCCAGGCGCTTTCCCAGCCAGCGCAGCGAATCGAGCGTGCGCAGGCCACCGGGGCCGTCCTTGAGATTGGGTTCGAGGTTGTAGGCCGTGTCGTCGTAGCGCGCATGCCGCGCGTTGCGCTCGGCAAGGCGCGCGGCCAGATAATCGTGCGGCGGCCACATGGCTGGCGCATCGATGATGGCGCGCAGGCGCGCATCGAGTGCCGGATCGCCGGCCAGGCGCCGCGCATCGAGCAGGCTGGTGAACACGCTGGCTTCCGCCGCGGCCAATGCCTGGCACTGCATCGGATCGCGCACCGCGTGTCCCACCTTGAGGCCCGTATCCCACAGGGTCGCGAAACATTGTTCCAGCGCGCGCAGGCGCGAGGCATCCGGCTGCTCGACCAGCGCCAGCAAATCGATATCCGAATAAGGAAACAGCAAGCCGCGCCCGAAGCCGCCTATCGCGAACAACGCCGCGTCGTTGACGTCGCCCAGGCAAGCCGTCCATACGTGGGCCACGATGCGTGTGACCGAATCGCTGCGACGGCGCGCGAGATCGGTGGCGTCGACACCTTTGCGGAAGGCCACGGCAATGGCGCGATCCAGGTCGCCCAGCAATTGCCGCAAGGCACGCCGGGCGTCGCCGGATACGCCAGAGCGCGGTACCGCGACAGGCAGTCGCGGCAACGGTGGAAGTGAGGGGGAAGCCTGGGTCATGGGGCTTGCGTCGAGGCGCGGGTCAACGCGCCATCATGGCCATTGAAGGGTGGAGATCGAGTCGCGGGAACACCGGTCCACATGCTCTTTGCCCCTTTGCGAATCGCTCCTCAGGCATCCGGCCAGGGCGTGAGAATCTCGAAACCGTCGTCGGTGACCGCGATCGTGTGCTCCCACTGCGCCGACAGCGAGTGATCCTTGGTGACCACCGTCCAGCCATCCGGCAATTGCTTGGTCTGCGGTTTGCCGGCATTGATCATCGGCTCGACCGTGAAGGTCATGCCTTTCTGCAGCGCCACGCCGGTACCGGGCTTGCCGTAGTGCAGGACCTGCGGTTCATCGTGATAGACCTTGCCGATGCCATGGCCGCAATACTCGCGCACCACCGAGAAACCCGCCGCCTCGGCATGCTTCTGGATCGCATGGCCCACGTCGCCCAGGGTAGCGCCGGGACGCACCGCCTGGATGCCGCGCATCATCGCCTCGTGCGTGGTTTCGACCAGCCGCCTGGCCAGCACGCCAGGCGTGCCGACGTAATACATGCGGCTGGTATCGCCGTGCCAGCCATCCTTGATGACGGTAACGTCGAGATTGATGATATCGCCGTCCTTGAGCACCTTGCCCGGGCTTGGGATGCCGTGGCAAATCACATGGTTGACCGAGGTGCACAGGGTCTTGGGAAACCCGTGGTAGCCCACGTTCGCCGGGATCGCCTGCTGCACGTTCACGATGTGCTCGTAGGCGAGCCGGTCCAGCTCTTCGGTGGTAACGCCGGGCTTGACGTGTTCCTTGAGCATGGCGAGCACCTCGGCCGCCAACTGGCCGGCGACGCGCATTCCTTGGAGGTCTTGGGCGGATTTAAGGGTAATGGCCATGGTCCTGGATTCATGTGGCGGCAAAGTTTCCCGAAAAACCAGCAACTTGCCGCGAAGCGGTGGCCCCGGCTATACTTTCCGGGTTTTGCAGACCGCTTCCGGCCATCTGATGGCCCACACGGCGCAAAGCGAAGCGGGATTGTAACCGCGCCGCGGTACAAGCCCAACCAACGCCACACACGTATCGGCACCGTCTTCGGGGTGCTGCGCTGCCCTGCTCTTGCAGGCATTGCGGTCGAAGCCGGGATACGTGGAGGTCCCAACCCCCCGGGCCATTCGAAAAAGGCCCATCGCAGGAGTAACACCATGGCTCAAGTCACCATGCGTCAGATGCTGGAAGCTGGCGTGCATTTCGGTCACCAGACCCGCTACTGGAACCCGAAGATGGCCCCGTACATCTTTGGTGCGCGCGGCAAGATCCACATCATCAACCTCGAAAAGACCCTGCCGCTGTTCACCGACGCGATGAACTTCCTGTCGGGCCTGGCGCAAAAGCGCGGCACCGTGCTGTTCGTCGGCACCAAGCGCTCCGCCCGCGAGGCCCTGGCCGAGGAAGCCTCGCGCGCCGGCATGCCGTTCGTGACCGCCCGCTGGCTCGGCGGCATGCTCACCAACTTCCGCACCGTGAAGCAGTCCGTCGCCCGCCTGAAAGAACTGGAAGCGGCCGAGACCGATGGCAGCTTCGACAAGCTGGTCAAGCACGAAGTGCTGGCCCGCCGTCGCGAGCGCGCCAAGCTCGAGAATTCACTGGGCGGCATCAAGAACATGAACCGCCTGCCCGACGCGCTGTTCGTGGTCGATATCGGCCATGAAAACATCGCCGTGCTGGAAGCCAAGAAGCTGGGCATTCCGGTGATCGCCGTGGTCGATACCAACTACAACCCGGAACTGGTCGACTACGCCATCCCGGGCAATGACGACGCCATCCGCGCGATCCAGCTGTATGCCCGCGCCGCGGCCGACTCGATTCTGGAAGGCAAGGCTGCCTCGCCGGCCGCCGCCCAGGGCGACGCCAATGAATTCGTCGAGCTCGACGAAGAAGGCAACCCGGTCGCCAAGGACGAAGATCGTCGCGCCGCCGCCCCTCGCCGCAATGCGCCGGCCAAGAAGGGCGCACCGCGTGGCGACCGTGACGGTGGCCGCGGCGGTCGCGGTCGTGGCGGCCGTCCGCAGGAAACCGCTGACGCCGAGTAAGTCTTAACCGCAGCCGGGGCCGCCACATGGCCGGCCCCGACCGCCTCCAAGTTTCCCGAGGATCCCATGAGCAATATTTCCGCCCAACTGGTCAAGGAACTGCGCGAGCGTTCCGGCGCCGGCATGATGGAATGCAAGAAGGCACTGGTCGAGAACAATGGCGACATCGACGTCGCCATGGAATGGCTGCGTAAGTCAGGCCTGGCCAAAGCCGACAAGAAGGCTGGCCGCGTGGCCGCCGAAGGCCGCATCGTCACCGCCCAGGGCAACGGCAACGCCGTGCTGGTGGAAGTGAACTGCGAAACCGATTTCGTGACCAAGAACCCCGACTTCGTGAAGTTCAGCGACAACGTCGCGGACATCGCGCTGAAGTCCGGCGCCAAGGATGTCGACGCGCTGAAGTCGGCCGCCTACCCGGCCGGCGGCACCGTCGAGGAAGCCTCCAAGGCGCTGGTTGCCACCATCGGCGAGAACATCCAGGTTCGCCGCATGGCCCATGTGGCCAACGGCGGCGTGATCGGCAGCTACGTCCACGGCGGTCGCATCGGCGTGCTGGTGGCGTTGAAGGGCGGCTCCGAAGAACTCGCCAAGGGCATTGCCATGCATGTGGCGGCGATGAATCCCGCCTACGTGCGCGCCGAAGATGTGCCGGCCGATTTTCTCGCCAAGGAAAAGGACATTGCGCTCAGCCAGATGTCTGACAAGGAAAAGGCCAAGCCTGCTGAAATCCTTG
Source organism: Dyella jejuensis (assembly GCF_044904675.1). Taxonomy (NCBI): domain Bacteria; kingdom Pseudomonadati; phylum Pseudomonadota; class Gammaproteobacteria; order Lysobacterales; family Rhodanobacteraceae; genus Dyella; species Dyella jejuensis. The sequence goes on from NZ_JADIKJ010000002.1 coordinate 421,225, forward strand.
AAAAGATCGTCGGCGGCAAGGTCAACAAGATCATTTCCGAAGTCACGTTGCTGGGCCAGCCTTACGTGCTGGATACCAACACCACGGTTGCCGAGGTGTTGAAGAAGGAAGGTGCCGACGTGATCTCGGTGGTTCGCCTGGCAGTAGGCGAAGGCATCGAGAAGGTGCAGGACGATTTCGCCGCCGAAGTGATGAAGCAGGCGGGCCTGGCGTAATTGCCAGAAGGCGCTTGTACGAAAGGGCCGCGGGAAACCGCGGCCCTTTTGCTTTTATGAGTTGCCGCTTACTGCCTTCGCGATAGGCGAAAGCGGAAGGACCATGGATCCGCTTCAGGTTCCTGGAGGCGCTTGTTTCGAAACGGAAGCAGTCCTGGGCTGCAGCAAATCCCATTTGTTGCCATAAAGATCCTCGAACACCGCCACCGTTCCATAGGGTTCTTCTCGCGGCCATTCGAGAAAACGCACGCCACGGCTGCGCATCGCCTCGTAACGCGCATGGAAGTCATCGACATGCAGGAACAGGAACACCCGCCCACCCGCCTGCTCCCCAACGCAAGCGTCCTGTTCGGCCGTATCTGCCAGGGCCAACAGCAAGCGCGTTTCGCGCGCCCCTGGCGGCGCAAGCAATACCCATCGCTTGCCGCCGCCCAGCGGCGTATCCTCGATCAGTTCGAAATCCAGGCATCCGGTATAGAACGCGATCGCCTCGTCATAATCGCGCACCAGCAATGCAATGGCGGCGATAGCGTGCTGCATGACCCACTCCTGGCGGTGACTACAAGGTGAAGCATAAAAGCATCGCGCACTGACGTCTGTGGTGCGCTCCGCTACAATGCCGCCGTTTTGCCTGGATGCTCGCCCGAACCCGGCAACCCGCATCCGGCGATGCGCCGCTCGCGTTCAGCCATACTCAGTGCCTGACCGGCGCTCGAAACCCGGCCCTGGCCGATTTTTCGGCATTTTTTCACACCACCCACCGGAGCCTCCATGAGCGACATAAAGTACCGACGCATCTTGCTCAAACTCTCCGGCGAAGCCCTGATGGGCGATGCCGACTATGGTATCGATCCCAAGGTGATCGGCCGGCTGGCCGACGAGATCATCGAGGTGCAGCTGACCGGCGTACAGATCGGCGTGGTGATCGGCGGCGGCAATATCTTCCGCGGCGCCGGACTGGCGGCTGCCGGCATGGACCGCGTCACCGGCGACCACATGGGCATGCTGGCGACCGTGATGAACGCGCTGGCCATGCAGGACGCGATCGAAAAGAGAGGCGGCTTCGCCCGGGTGATGAGCGCCATCCAGATCCACGAAGTGGCCGAGGATTTCATTCGTCGCCGGGCCATCCGGCATATCGAGAAAGGCCGCATCGCCCTGTTCGCGGCAGGCACCGGCAACCCGTTCTTTACCACCGATTCGGCGGCCGCGCTGCGCGCGGTCGAGGTAGGAGCGGACCTGCTGCTCAAGGCCACCAAGGTCGATGGCGTCTATACCGCCGATCCGGCCAAGCATCACGATGCGAAGCGCTTCGAGCAGCTGACCTATGATCAGGTGATCGAGCGCAAGCTGGCCGTGATGGATACGGCCGCCATCGCCCTGTGCCGCGACCATGGCATGCCGCTGCGCATCTACGACATGACCGTGCCCGGCAACCTGATGCGCATCATGCGCGGCGCGGCGATTGGAACGCTGGTCGGCGCGACCTGAGGCGTGGCCTGACGGCTGGATGGACGCCGGCCACATTGCTCGTCCATCCCTCCCCGCACCCCCCTGCTATACTTGGCGGCTTGCACGCCAACGGGTGATTCTTCAATGCTCAACGACATCAAACACGATGCCCAGACCCGCATGGGCAAGAGCATCGATGCCCTCAAGCACGACTTGTCCCGCCTGCGCACCGGCCGTGCCAGTACCTCGCTGGTGGATGGCATCAAGGTGCCCTACTACGGCTCGGACATGCCGTTGAACCAGGTCGCTTCGATATCGCTGGCGGACGGCCGCTCCATCGTCATCACGCCCTTCGAAAAGAATATGGTCGCCCCGATCGAGAAGGCGTTGCTGGGCTCCGACCTCGGCATCACGCCCACCACGGCCGGCACGGTCATTCGCCTGAACATGCCGCCGCTCACCGAGGAGCGCCGCCGCGAACTGGCCAAACACGTATCGCACGAAGGCGAAAACGCCAAGATCGCCATCCGCAACGTGCGCCGCGACGCCTTGCAACACGTCAAGGACCTGCTCAAGGAAAAGCAGATCACCGAAGACGAGGAGCGCCGTGCGGACGAAGAAATCCAGAAGATCACCGACCGCTTCGTCAAGGAAGTCGACACCGTAGCGAAAGCCAAGGAAGAAGAACTGATGGCCATGTAAGCCATCGCCACCAGGTCCGGCAGATCGGCGGGACACGATGCATTCCATACGCTTTCTGCCGGGGAGAAAGCAAAGGATGAGGGACTGACCTTGCATAATCGCCGCATCCAAGCGGGTTCCAGGCCAGACCGGCCAAGCCCGCCCCGCGCCTCGGCTTCCGCTCCGAAAAGGCGGGAGCATGATCGCAAATGGCCTTTTTTTGCTGACGATTACATTTTCTGCGTCCCTGCCGGCGAGGCGATCATCGTCGCCCTCGCTACCCTTCATTCATGACCACCAGCCCGAACAATTACGTACCACGCCACATCGGCATCGTGATGGATGGCAACGGCCGCTGGGCCAAGGCACGCCATCGTCCGCGCAGCTTCGGCCACAACGCCGGGCGCAAAGCCGTGCGCGAGGTAGTAGAAGGTTGCCTGCGCCATGGCGTGCAGGCGTTGACCTTGTTCGCATTCTCCAGCGAGAACTGGCAGCGTCCGGAAGAAGAAGTCGGCGCCTTGCTCGATTTGTTCGTGCGCGCGCTGGACAAGGAAGTGGACGAACTGCACGGCAACGGCGTGCGCCTGCGCTTCATTGGCGACCTGGATGCCTTCGAGAAGCCGCTGCAAAGACGGATGCTCGAGGCCATGCGGCGCACCGCCGGCAACGATAAGCTGCACATGAACATCGCGGTCAACTACGGCGGGCGCTGGGATATCGTGCAGGCGGCCCGCAAGGCCGCCATGGCGGTTGCGCGCGGCGACCTGGCCATCGAGGCCATCGACGAAGCAGCCTTCGATCGCTGGACCAGCTTGTCCGAGGTGCCGCCGCTGGATCTGTTCATCCGCACGGGCGGCGACCGGCGCGTCAGCAACTTTCTGCTGTGGCAGCTGGCCTATGCGGAACTGTATTTCACCGATACGCTGTGGCCGGATTTCAACCAGATCTCGCTACAGCACGCCATCAATGACTTTGCCCGCCGTGAACGCCGCTTTGGCCGCACCGGCGATCAGGTCGCCCAGGCCTGACCGCTACTGCTAAGGAACGCCCATGCTGCGACAGCGTGTTGTCACCGCCCTGCTTCTCGCTCCGCTAGTCATTCTGTTGGTCCTGCTGGTGCCGACGAACATCTTCGCGTGGCTGCTGGCAGCCACGTTCCTGGCCGCAGCGTGGGAATGGACACGGCTCGCGGGCATGAAAAGCCGCGTCTCGCGTGGCGTCCTGCTGGGTTTGAGCGCGGCACTGTTCGTCGCATTGTGGCTGTTGCGCGCCTCGGGTTGGGCATGGCCTGCGCTGATCGCTGCAGGCGTGGCCTGGTGGCTGCTGGTGTGCGTATGGCTGCGCCATTTCTCTTTCGGCGCATCGCCCACGCCTGAAAACCGCAACCTGAAATTGCTGGCCGGCATGTTCGTGATCTTTCCCGCGTGGGTCGCTGCCGTGGATATCCACGGCAGCCAACCCCACGGCCATATCTGGGCGTTCCTGGCGATGCTGCTGGTCTGGGCGGCCGACACCGGCGCCTATTTCGCCGGCCGCTTCTTTGGCAAGCGCAAGCTGGCTCCGCAAATCAGCCCTGGCAAGACCTGGGCCGGCGTCTACGGCGCGTTTGCCGCCAGCGCGCTGGTCATCGTGGTGGCGGGATGGCTACTAGGCGTGCACGACCTGCGCCTGGTCGGCTTGGTTGTCGTGGCCATCGTGGCGGTCGCCAGCTCCATCGTCGGCGACTTGCTGGAAAGCCTGATGAAGCGCCATGCCAACGTCAAGGATTCGGGCGCGCTGTTCCCAGGCCATGGCGGCCTTCTCGACCGCCTGGACAGCATCTTCGCGGCGCTGCCGGTTTTCGCGCTTGGCAAGCTGCTGCTGGGCCTGTGAACAAACCGATCATGGTCAAGCTTCGCCATCGGCATGCCACTGCGTCGGCCACCCTGGACAGGCCGGTACAAGTTGCCCTTCCCGCCTGGTCATGGCCTGTCCCGACGATCCGGCGTCAACGGAACTGCCAGCCCAAGCCGCGGTCGATATCCAGGCCCCGAGCGAACGCGACCGGACGGCCCGAGTGGTCGCCCGGCAGGTACTTCGCAACGCTTGCTGATAAGCTTTGAGTTCCCTAGAGACGTACCTGATTTAATGAATCCCTTTTTCGGCTCGGTGTTCTGGTTACTCGTCACGCTAGGCGTGCTGGTGACCTTTCACGAATTCGGACACTATTGGGTCGCACGCCGGTGCGGCGTGAAAGTGTTGCGCTTTTCCATCGGTTTCGGCCGCGCGATCTGGAAACACATCGGCCGGGATGGTACCGAATACCAGGTAGCGGCGATTCCGCTCGGTGGCTACGTCAAGATGCTCGATGCGCGCGAAGGAGAAGTCGACCCTGCGCTGCGCCATCAGGAATTCACCGCGCAACCGATCTGGAAACGCATCGCCATCGTCGCCGCAGGCCCGGGCTTCAATATCGTTTTCACTGTTGCCGCGTTCTGGTTGATGTTCGTGCTGGGGCGTACCGACTACGCTCCCATCGTTACCGCGGCGCCACAGAGCATGGCGGCGCAGGCGGGCATACAGCCGGGCGATCGACTGCTTTCGGTGGGTGGGGAAGCGGTCACCACCTGGAGCGGTTCGTTCGACATCATTGCCAACGCACTGCTCGGCCGCACGCCGCTGGCCGTGACCGTACGCGGCACCGACGGCATGCAGCGTGCGCTGGTACTACCGCTCGACCGCCTGCCGGCCGGCGAAGATGTAGGCCAATACATGGAGAAGCTGGGCTTGCAGCCGGCGCCCGCGCCGGCGATCGTCGCCACCGCGGTGCCGGGCGATCCTGCCTCCCGGGCGGGTCTGCAGTCGGGCGATCGGATCGTCAGCGTCGATGGCACGGCAGTGAAAAATTTCGACGAGCTCGGCAAGCAGATCGCGGCATCGGCAGTGAAATCGCCAAAGCTTGTGCTGGTCGTCGAGCGGAGCGGCAAGTCCATGCCTTTCTCGGTGACGGCTCGCATGGATTCAGAGGATGGCAGCGCCCCACGCTGGGTCATCGGCGTCACGCCACCCGCTGCGGAAATGGCCATCCAGCACTATGGGCCGTTCAAGGCACTGGCCCAATCGCTCGATCTCACCTGGCAGCGCACCACGGATACCTTCAGCATGGTCGGCAAGATGCTTACCGGCGAGGCATCCACCCGCAACATCTCCGGGATCGTCGGCATCGCCCAGGTCGCCAACGCGGCGGCCCAGATGGGGCTGGATCGCTTCCTCGAATTCCTCGGCCTGGTATCCCTCAGCCTGGCGATCATCAACCTGCTGCCGATACCAATCTTGGACGGCGGGCATTTGCTGTATTACCTTATCGAGCTGGTCAAAGGCAGCCCGGTCAGTGAGCGGACCATGATCGCGGGCCAGTACATAGGCATTGCCTTGCTAATCACCTTGATGGGGTTGACGTTTTACAACGACATCCATCGCATCATCCTGCCCTCGTGAGACGGATGCGCGCCGCTGACAACCGCTGGTTGGATGCTGGCCGTAGCTTCCCATCACGTGGCAACCCATCCGCAACGCGCGGCACCCGGAGTTCCTGCACCGGTCATGCCAGGCGCGAGCGCGGATGGCAACACGAGGCCGGCATGACGCCGGCCTTGAAAAAAAAATGCAGCGAGGCGGTCGCGTGACCGCTTCGTCCGAATAACACAACGGAATCGACGATGAAGCGTATCGCCGCCCTGATCCTGCTTGCCTCCCTTTCTACGAGCGCTTTTGCTCTCGAGCCATTCGTCATTTCCGATATCCGCATCGAGGGCCTGAGCCGCATCTCGGCCGGTACGGTGTTCAACTACCTGCAAATCAACAAAGGCGACCGCCTTACCAACGAGGAAGCCCAGCAGGCGATCCGCGCCCTGTACGGCACCAAGTTTTTCAGCGATGTCGAGCTGGAACGCGATGGCGACATCCTGGTGGTGAAAGTGGTGGAGCGTCCGTCCATCACCAAGCTGACCATTCGCGGCAACAGCGATATCAAGACCGACGACCTCAAGAAGGGCCTGAAGGATATCGGCCTTTCCGAAGGCGAGACCTTCGACCGCCTCGCGCTCGACCGCGTGCAGCAGGAGCTGATCCGCCAGTATTACAACCGCGGCAAGTACAACGTCTCGGTATTCCCGCACGTCACCCAGCTCGATCGCAACCGTGTCGCCATCGACATCGAGATCCGCGAGGGCAAGGTCGCCAAGGTCAAGGAAGTGAACATCGTCGGCAACACGGCGTTCACCGACAAGGAAATCGAGAAGGATTTCGAAACCGGCACCACCAACCTGCTGTCCTGGTATTCGAAGAACGACCAGTATTCGCAGGACAAGCTCACCGGCGACCTGAAGAAGCTGCAGTCCTTTTACATGGATCGCGGCTATGCGGACTTCGGCATCGATTCCACCCAGGTCACCATCGCCCCGGACAAGCGCGCGATGTACATCGCCGCCGACGTGATCCAGGGCGACATCTACCATATTTCCGATACCCACCTGCTCGGCCAGCTGATCCTGCCGGAAGACACCCTGCGCAAGCTGGTCTTCGTCAAGAACGGCGACCTGTTCAACCGCGCCGCGATCGAGGCAACCTCCAATTCGATCAAGGCGCTGCTCGCCAACATCGGCTATGCCTTCGCCAAGGTCAATTCGGTACCGAAGCTGGACAAGCAGAACCACACCGCCGACATCACCTGGTATATCCAGCCGGGTCCGCGCGTGTACGTGCGGCGCGTCATTTTCCAGGGCAATACGCGCACCGAAGACGATGTGATGCGCCGTGAAATGCGCCAGCTGGAAGGTTCCTGGTACTCGCAGGCGGCCATTGATCGCTCGAAGATCCGCCTGCAGCAGCTGGGCTTCTTCAAGACCGTCACCATCGACAAGCAGGTGGTGCCGGGCAGCGACGACGAGGTCGACCTGACGGTAAAGGTGGAAGAACAATCCGCCGGCAGCCTGACTTTCGGCGTAGGCTATTCGCAGTATTCCGGCATCATCCTGTCCAGCTCGGTCTCGCAAAACAATTTCCTCGGTACCGGCGACCGCTTCACCATCGGCGCGGAACGCAGCGACTACCTGACGCAGATCAACGCCGGCTACTACAACCCATACCTGACCGACAACCACATCGGCATCGGCTACAACGCCACCTTCTCCAAGGCGGACTACAGCGACCTCGGCAGCCAGTACGCCAGCTACTCCAACAGCACCAAGTCGTTCTCCACCACGCTGGGCTTTCCGGTCACCGACTTCGACAACCTGAGCGGCAGCCTGGGTATCGGCAGCACCAAGATCAACACGTATGCCGGCTACACGCCGCAGGTGCTGATCGATTACCAGAACGCGCTGGGGCACCAGACCGTGCATACCTGGACCGGCTCGCTGAGCTGGGTGCACGACACGCGCAACTCCTACTGGGCCCCCACCCACGGCGGCCAGCTGTCGGCCACGGTCAGCGCCGCGCTGCCCGGTTCCACAGTGCAGTATTGGACCTTCAACGGCGAGGCGAACCACTATTGGCCGGTCGGTGGCGGCTTCGTGCTGTACGTGGATGGCAAGGTCGCCTACGGCAATACCTATGGCAACAAGACCTACGAGTTCAGCACAGACGATGGGCAGTACCTGGCCGGGCAGAAGGTTGCCTTCCCGTTCTGGATGAACTTCTACGCGGGTGGCGTCACCGACCTGCGCGGCTTCCAGGACAATACCCTTGGTCCGCGTGTCTGTGCTGGCACCAATGCCAATGGCAGCCCGATCGTGGCAAACCCGAAGAGCGGCTATTGCGCAGACAGCACCTATTCCTACGCGCAACCGATCGGCGGTGCGTTCAAGGTGCTGGGCACGACCGAACTCTATCTGCCGCTGCCCTTCCTCAAGGACATCAACACCGCGCGCGTGTCACTGTTCCTGGACGTAGGCCAGGCCTACACGAACATCCAGAGCTTCAGCGCCAAGCAACTGGACGCCTCGGCCGGTGTCTCCCTGCATTGGCAGGCGCCGATCGGCCCGTTGATCATCAGCCTGGGCATGCCGTTCCGCACCCAGCCTGGCGACAGCGAATACGAAGAACGCATCCAGTTCACCTTCGGCAGCCAGTTCTGATCCCTTCGGCCAGGACGTTCCACCGAAAGCGCGGCCATGCCGCGCTTTCTTTTGGAGTCGAAAGATAATGCACGCCGCAGGAGCCCAGCCCCTACAATGCGGCGAACGTCGTGGAGCACCGGATGAGCACGATCCAATACAGCGTCGCCGAACTCGCCGAACGCTTTGCCCTGGAGTTCCAGGGCGATGGCGCACGCATCATCGACGGCGTCGGCACGCTAGCTGGTGCAGGTCCGAGCCAGCTCAGTTTCCTGTCTAACAATAAATACGCCGCGCAACTGGCCAGCACGCGCGCCGGCGTGGTCGTGCTGAATGGCGAAGCGGCCAGCACCTGCCCCACTGCAGCGCTCATCGCGCGTGATCCCTACGTGGCCTATGCCCATATCGCCGCGCTGTTCGAACGTCTTCCCGCAGCATCGCCCGGCGTGCATCCCAGTGCGGTGGTGGCGGCCGGCGCACGGGTAAGTCCCAGCGCAAGCATCGGCCCATGCTGCGTGATCGAAGAAGACGCGGTGATCGAAGCGGGCGCGGTGCTCGGTCCGCACTGCATCATCGGTTCCGAATGCATCGTCGGCGCGCAATCACGCCTGGTGGCCCGCGTCACGCTGGTGATGCGCGTAAGCCTGGGCAAGCGCGTGCTGGTACATCCCGGTGCGGTGATCGGCTCGGATGGATTCGGCCTCGCCTTCGACCGCGACCATTGGGTAAAGCTGCCGCAACTGGGCGGCGTCCGTATCGGCGACGATTGCGAAATCGGCGCCAATACCACCATCGATCGCGGAGCGCTGGACGACACCGTGCTTGAGGACGATGTACGACTGGATAACCAGATCCAGATCGCACACAACGTTTATATCGGGGCGCATACCGCGCTGGCCGGCTGCGCCGCCGTGGCCGGCAGTGCGAAAATCGGCCGCTATTGCATGATCGGCGGCAATGCAGGCGTGCTCGGCCATCTGGAAGTAGCCGACCGGGTTACCATTACGGCCAAGAGCCTGGTAACGCATTCGATCCGGGAGGCCGGCGAATATTCTTCCGGCGTGCCGCTGCAGGAAAACCGTCAGTGGCGCCGCAATGCCGCGCGCTTCAAGCACCTGGATGAGTATGCGCGCCGGCTTTCGGCGCTGGAAAAGGATAAGAACAATGACTGACAACACCGCTTCGATCACGCTACCGGTAGGCGTGGAGCAGATCCGGCAATTGCTGCCGCATCGCTATCCGTTCCTGCTGGTCGACCGGGTGATCGAGATCGTGCCCGAACAAAGTGTGGTGACGCTTAAAAACGTCACCATCAACGAACCGTTCTTCAACGGCCACTTCCCTGGCCATCCGGTGATGCCGGGCGTACTGCTGGTGGAAGCCATGGCCCAGTCGGCGGGCCTGCTGACGCAGATCAGCGCGCGCATGAAAGGCGGTTCGGCCAGTGCGTTGTTCTACTTGGCCAAGGTCGATAATGCCCGCTTCAATGCGCCCGTCGTGCCTGGCGACCAGTTGCGGATGGAAGTACGCCTCAAGCGCCTGCTGCGCAGCATGGGCCTGTTCGAAGCCCGCACGCTGGTCGACGGCAAGGAAGTGGCGAGCTGCGAACTGATGTGCGCGGCGAGGTCGGAGAAATGATTCACCCGACTGCGCAGGTCGATCCGACCGCCGTCATCGGCGCCAACGTCCGCATCGGCGCCTATACGGTCGTCGGCGCTGACGTGCATATCGGCGATGGCACCATCGTCGGACCGCACGTCGTCATCGACGGTCCGACCCGGATCGGGCGAGACAACCGCATCGCGCAATTCGCCTCGCTGGGCGGTGATCCGCAGGACATGAAATTCGGCGGCGAGCGCACCGAGCTTGTCATCGGCGACCGCAACCTTATCCGCGAGTTCGTCACCATCAACCGCGGCACCGTCGACGGCGGCGGCGTCACGCGCATCGGCAACGACAATTGGCTGCTTGCCTACGTGCACATCGCCCACGATTGCAACGTGGGCAACCATACGATCTTTTCCAACTATTCGGCCCTGGCCGGACACGTGGAAGTGGGTGACTGGACGGTCTTCGCCGGTTATTCGGGCGCGCACCAGTTCTGCAAGATCGGCGAGCATGCCTTCATCGCCATGGGTTGCCTGCTCGGTGCCGACGTGCCGCCGTTCCTGATGATGGCGAACGACCAGGGCGGACGCCCGCGTGGACTGAACACCACTGGCCTCAAGCGCCGCGGCTTCGAATCGGATCGCATCACCGCCATCAAGCGCGCGTACCGCACCCTCTACACCTCGGGTCTTTCCCTGAGCGAAGCACGCGAGCAATTGGTGGCGCAGGCGGCAGAGAGCGAGGATGTCCGCGCCATGCTGGAATTCCTGGACCGCAGCGAGCGGGGATTGGCGCGTTAAATCCACTACGGGCTTTGTCTGGCATGTCCAATGACTCGAACTGCCCCCTGATAGCGATCATCGCCGGCGAAGATTCCGGCGACCAGCTCGGCGCCGATCTGATCGGCGCATTGCGCCGCCGCTTTCCGGCGGCGCGATTCGCAGGCATCGGCGGAAACCGCATGCAACAGCAGGGTTTCGAATCCTGGTACGACATCCGTGAGCTTTCGCTGTTCGGCTTTGCCGAGGTCATCCGCCATTTGCCGCGACTGTTCAAGCTGCGCAAGGAACTGGTCGCGCGGCTTATCGCAGAACGGCCCATCGTGGTGGTCGGGATCGACGCGCCCGATTTCAATCTTGGCGTCGAGCGGCGCCTGAAACAGGCAGGCCTGCGTACCGTGCATTATGTCAGCCCGTCGATCTGGGCCTGGCGCGAGAATCGCACGGAAAAAATCGGCCAGAGCGCTCATCGCGTACTATGCCTGTTCCCGATGGAGCCGCCGATCTATGCACGGCACGGTATCGACGCACGCTTCGTCGGCCACCCCCTGGCCGACCGCTTCCCGCTGGTCTCCGATCGCATTCCCTCGCGCCGCACGCTACAGCTGCCGCTGGACGTACCGGTGCTCGCCGTGCTGCCCGGCAGCCGCCATTCCGAACTGGAACGGATGGGCGCCATCTTCCTGGATGCAGCGCGACGTGTCGCCGCCGCCGTACCCGGCCTGCGCATCGTCATACCGGCCGCCAACCCGCGCGCGCTCGCCACGCTCAAGGGCTTGCTCGCGCGCGGTCCGCATGGCGGCACGATGCCGATACTGCTCGACGGCCACGCGCACGACGCGATGCTGGCGGCCGATGTCGTGCTGCTCGCCTCCGGCACCGCAACACTGGAAGCCATGCTGGCCAAGCGACCGATGGTGGTGGGCTATCGCGTCTCGCCGTTGAGCTACCGCATCGCGCGCATGCTCAACATGCTCAAGACCGATGTCTACGCACTGCCCAACATCCTTGCCCGGGCCTGCGGCATGGGCGAGCGATCCCTGCTGGTTCCCGAGCTGATGCAAGACGATTGCGCGGCAGCCCCATTGGCGGATGCCACCCTCGAATTGTTCCGCGACAGCGAGCGCCGCGGCGACATCGTGGCGGCGTTCGAGCAACTGCACGAAGCCCTGCGCGGCAACCTGCATGGTCATGCCGGCGACCATGCCGCGGCCGCGATTGTTGAATTGCTCGACACGTCCGCTACGATACAGCGCTGAAAGAAGCGAACTCCGGTTTTCCATGAAGCTTGCTGCGGCCATCCGTCCCCTGCCCGCAACCGCTCCCCGAGTGGTCGACCGCATGCGCATCAAGCAGCGGGTGCTGGTCGCGGGTGTCGATGAAGCCGGTCGCGGGCCTCTGGCGGGCCCCGTCGTGATCGCCGCCGTGGTGCTGGATCCGCAGCGGCCGATCGACGGCCTGGACGATTCCAAAAAGCTCAGCGAAACCAAACGCGAGGCCCTGTATCCGCTGATCGTGGAGCGGGCACTGGCCCATTGCATCGTGATGATCGACACCGACGAAATCGATCGCATCAATATTTTCCAGGCGACCATGCTCGGCATGACGCGGGCGGTCACGGGCCTGGCACCCGCGGCTACCGAAGCGTGGATCGACGGCAACCATCTGCCGAAGAACCTGCCCTGCCCAGGCCGCGCCATCGTCGGCGGCGATGCGCTCGAACCGGCGATCAGTGCCGCATCGATCCTGGCCAAAGTCAGCCGCGATCGCCTGATGGTGGCCATGGACCGCCAGCACCCCGGCTACGGCTTCGCCGCGCACAAGGGTTATTCCACGCCTGAACACCTCTGTGCACTGCAACGACTGGGACCGTGCAGCCTGCACCGCCGCAGTTTTGCACCGGTCAGAATCCTGCTGGATCAAGGCCAGCTTTTCTGAACGCATCTTCGGTGGATAGCGCGTAGGGCACGCATCCTTTTCGTCGCGCCCTGGCCCGCGCCAGCTTGTCAATTCTTGCCCCCCTCCGACCGCACCGCTAGGCTGCGCTATTGCTTCGCGTGCGAGCCATGTCCCTCCGATTCGCTCATCTGCATCTGCACAGCGAGTATTCGCTGGTCGACTCGACCATCCGCATCAAGGCGCTGGTGGCTGCCTGTGTGCAGGCGGGCGCGCCCGCGGTGGCGCTTACCGACGAATGCAACATGTTCGCGCTGGTGAAGTTCTACAAGGCGTGCAACGCGGCCGGCATCAAGCCGATCGGCGGTTGCGACCTGTGGATCAGCGCGCCGGACGATCCGCGTCCATGGCGCCTCACCCTGCTGTGCCAGAACCATGCCGGCTACCTGAATCTTTCGCGGCTGGTTTCGCGTGCCTGGCGCGAAGGCCAGCACGGCGGCCGGGCGCTGGTCGATGCCGCATGGCTGGCCCCCGACGCCACGGCCGGCCTGATCGCCCTGCTGGGCCGCGAGAGCGAAGTCGGCCGCATGGCGGTCAACCAGGGCACCGAAGCGGCCAGCTCACGCCTGCGCACGCTGGCGCAACTGTTTCCTGACCGACTGTACCTGGAGCTCACTCGTTGTGGCCGCGAGGGCGAGGAGACCTGGAACAATGCCGCGCTGTTGCTGGCGACCGGAATGGATCTGCCGATCATCGCCAGCAACGACGTGCGCTTTCTCAAGCAGGATGATTTCGAAGCGCACGAAGCGCGCGTCTGCATCAACCAGGGGCGCGTGCTGGCCGATCCCAAGCGCCCGCGCGACTACAGCGACCAGCAATACCTGAAAACCGCCGAGGACATGGCGGCACTGTTCGCCGATATTCCCGAGGCGCTGGAAAACACCGTCGAACTGGCCAAGCGCTGCAATCTGGAAATGTCGTTCGGTACCTATTACCTGCCGAACTTTCCGGTACCCGAAGGCCACGACCTTGCCAGCTATATCCGCGAGCTCGCGCGCCAGGGCCTGCACGAACGGCTCGCCACCGCACCGTTGGCGCCCGGGCATACCCTGGCCGATTACCAGGCGCGCCTGGAACGCGAGCTGGATGTCATCATCGAGATGGGGTTTCCCGGCTACTTCCTGATCGTGGCGGACTTCATCAACTGGGGCAAGCAGAACGGCATCCCGGTGGGACCTGGCCGCGGCTCGGGCGCCGGCTCGCTGGTCGCATGGGTGCTGAAGATCACCGATCTGGATCCCTTGCAGTTCAATCTGCTGTTCGAACGCTTCCTCAATCCCGAGCGCGTGTCGATGCCGGACTTCGACATCGACTTCTGCATGGACCGCCGCGACGAGGTCATCGATTACGTCGCGCGCAAATACGGCCGCGATCATGTCAGCCAGATCATCACCTATGGCTCGATGGCGGCCAAGGCCGTGTTACGCGATTCCGGGCGCGTGCTGGGCATGGGCTATAACGCGGTCGATCGCATCGCGAAACTGATTCCGCCGCGGCCGCTCGATCTCACGCTTTCCGATGCGCTCGGCCGTTCGGAGAAATCGCAGAAAGAAACCGACCGCGTCGTCAAGGAGTTCTGCGAGCTGTACGCCCAGGATGAAGAAGCCAAATCGCTGATCGACCTGGCGCTGAAGCTGGAAAGCCTCACCCGCAATGCCGGCAAGCACGCCGGCGGCGTGGTGATCGGCCCCAAGCCGCTGACCGAATTCGCGCCGCTGTATTGCGAACCGGGCGGCGGTGGCGTAGTGACGCAATACGACAAGGACGACGTGGAAGCCGTCGGCCTGGTGAAGTTCGACTTCCTCGGCCTGCGCACGCTCACCATCATCGACTGGGCGGTGAAGGCGATCAACGCGCGCCGCGAACAGCACGCCGAGGCGCCGCTGGATATTGCCACGCTGCCGCTGGACGACGCCTACACCTACGACGAGGTGTTCAAGAAAGCGCAGACGGTGGCGATCTTTCAGTTCGAATCGGCTGGCATGCAGCGCATGCTCAAGGATGCCAAGGCGGACCGTTTCGAAGACATCATCGCGCTGGGCGCCCTGTACCGCCCCGGCCCGATGGACCTTATTCCCAGCTTCGTGGCGCGCAAGCACGGCCGCGAGGAAGTCAGCTACCCCGACCCGCGCGTCGAGCCCGTCCTGCAAGAGACCTACGGCATCATGGTCTACCAGGAGCAGGTGATGCAGATGGCGCAGATCGTGGGCGGCTATTCGCTCGGCGGCGCCGACTTGCTGCGTCGCGCGATGGGCAAGAAGAAAGTCGAGGAAATGGCCAAGGAACGCGCCAAGTTCCGCGAAGGCGCCGCCAGGGACGGGCTCAGCGGCGAGAAAGCCGACGCCATCTTCGACCTGATGGAAAAATTCGCCGGCTACGGCTTCAACAAGTCGCACGCCGCCGCTTACGCGCTGGTGTCGTACCAGACGGCATGGCTGAAGGCGCATTATCCGGCCGAGTTCATGGCCGCGACGATTTCCTCGGATATGGACAACACCGACAAGGTGGTGACCTTCCTCGACGAATCGCGCGCGATCGGCCTTACCGTGCTGCCGCCGGACGTCAACGCATCGGAATTCATGTTCGTCGCGGTCGAGCCGCGGGTGATCCGCTACGGCCTGGGTGCGATCAAGGGCGTAGGGCAAGGCGCCTGCGAATCGATTGCCGAGGAACGCCGCAACGGCGGCGGATACAAAGACCTGGCTGATTTCTGCCGGCGTGTCGATCCCAGCAAGCTCAACCGTCGCGTGCTGGAAGCGCTGATCCTGTCCGGTTCGCTGGACGCGCTCGCGCCCACCCGCGCCAGCTTGATGCTGCAATTGCCGGATGCGATCAAGGCTGCCGAACAGCATCTGCGTGACCGCCAGTCCGGCCAGAACGACATGTTCGGCGCCATCATGGGCGCCGCCGCCCCGGTCGTGCAGGTGGAACTGCCTACCGCGCCCGAGTGGCCGCTGGAACAGAAGCTGCAGGGCGAGCGCGATACGCTCGGGCATTACCTCTCCGGCCATCCCACCGATCCGTGGCGCGAGGAATTGGCCCAGCTTTCCACCTGTCCGCTGGGCGAGATCGCCGATCGCTACCAGCCGCCGCGGCCACGCAAGAACGATAACGACGACGGCAACCGTTTCCGGCGCGGCCCCGATACGCCCTGGACGGTCGCCGGCATGGTCACCGCCGTGCGCAAGCGTGGCGATAGCGATGCCTTCGTGCGGCTGGAAGATGGCACCGGCGCCATTGAGGTGAGCTTCTTCGGCGAGCTCTACCAGCAAGCCGCGCCGCTGCTGACGCGCGACGAACTGCTGGTGGTGGAAGGCGGCCTGCGTATCGACGATTTCTCCGGCGGCGGCTTTCAGCTGCGCGCCCGCAGCGTCTATACGCTGGGGGATGCCTGCCGTCGCTTCGCCCGCCTGCTGCGGGTCAAGGTCAACGGCATCGGCCCGGACTTCATCCCGCAGTTCCGGCAAGCCCTGGCCGGCCACCGCGGTGGCCGCGCCAGCGTGGTCCTCAGCGGCTACCACAACGCTATGGCCCAGGCCGACTTCGAACTGGGCGAGGACTGGCAGGTCAACGCCATTCCCGAGCTGCTGCGCACGGTGCGGGGCATGCCGGGGGTGATTGGCGCTGCGGTGAGAATCGTCAGGACGGGGAACGATTGAGCATTCGGTAACTGCGCCACATGTCACAACGCAAGTTCAGCTCGTTGCCAAAAAGCTCAAACGAAAACTTGGTGATCATGCATTTGCCGAGCCCTCAATAGCCGGGCTGCCCCGCCCTGCGTAGTACATCGCATTCGCGACGACTTCCCCTGGAAACCCTATTCTTTCAAGCAACCGTATGGCGTTACGCGCGGTTGCGGAGCCAGGCTTCAGCACGTAATCGAAATAGCCATCCATATCGGGATTTTCCTGGAAATGATAGAGCGCGCACCTGTCGCCAAGATAATCCTGCAATTCAACATCGTGCGTGGTAGCCAGCACTATCGCCTATTCACCAAGCGATTCCAGGACAGCGCGCGCTATCGCGATACGCTCCACTGTATTGGTACCGCTGAAGGGCTCGTCAATGGCCAGCATCTTGATGCCGCCATATGCGCGCTCACGGATAAATCCGTCGATTGTTTCAATTTCAGCGAAATAATGACTCTTGCCGGATTTGACGGAGTGCGCGCCATGGATCGATGCCATGACCGTCGAGCGAGGCACGGTGGCGGCTGTCGCCAGGCAGAAACCTACGGTTTGAGCAAGGATTGCATTGCTCGCAAGCATCTTGATGAAGGTGGTCTTGCCGGCCATGTTCGAACCCGTAACGAGCGCAGAACGTTGCTCCATGCGAACCGAATTGGCGACGCCATTCGGAAGTAGCGGATGACACCCATCCACGATGGACAAAATCCGGGTGTCAACGAGCGTGGGCAGGCAATAGCGGGGATATTGTTGCAGGCAGGAAGCCAACGCGATGCTGGCATCGATTTCCCCAACGAGCTTATAGGTTGCAGCGAGCCTCGACCGTATTTAAAAGAAGCGCTCGATCGTGCCGACACTGATCATCAAATCGATCAAAAATGCGAAATTCAATACCGCAAAGGCCAAGGAAAAAGGCGGCACTTTGGAGAGGCCAAACCAGAACAGTGCCTTGCGAACGACAGCGCGTTGTGGCGCCTCATCCTGCAATTGGGTCAATTGAGGCAATGATGGATATAGGGCGTGCATTTTCGCCAATTCATCCGCCACATTCAGCAGCGTACCGCAGTGCTTCATCGCCTCGGACTCGCGATGCTCCCGGGACGCATCGCGGAATATCATGCCCACGTTGATAAATACGGCTACAAGCCACCACCACGGAGATAGTTTGGAGAACATGAGCAACGCGAGCGATGTCAGCGACAACAGGCTCCATGCCCTTATAAACGCACGGTTTGGAGACCGTTCCCTGCGCTCACCAAACAGGATATCCGCCAGATCGGCGTTACTCTCGTCACTGAGTTTTGAAAGCGGCAATTGAAGTGCTTCGCGCAATACTTCGTTGCTGGCCATCTGCATGTAGATGGCATAGCGCTGCGCCAGCACTTCTGAATCGGCCACGTACTCCCTGAGTCTAGAGAATAGAACCTGACTTCCAACCGGCGTTACGGTGTTGTCCATTCGGCAGAATATTTCTTGAAATTCGAGATCCCGCCATGTTTTGTCGTCCACCCATCCGTGGAAAGACGCACCGTGCGCAAAATCGAAGTACCGGCTCGCCATGAAACCGTTTTTGTCGCTTGGAGCGCCCCAGCGAATGCGAAGCTTCCTTAGCAATTTTCGTTTCGGCGACAGGCAATCGAGCAGAAAGCTCCAATAGGCCTTTGCAACCGCCAGGATGGACCCGCCATTTGTTAATACAGACATAGAATCGTCGACATTTCGCTCGTGCTTGAGCGGGATTCACTATTTGGACCTGGTATGGCTACCTGCATGCCCGCCGTGCACTAGCGCCGTCAACAGCGATGAACAAGACAATGCAGCAAAAGCAGGATGTTGAGGCTGGTAACGGCCGGCCTGCGGTTTTCGCGGCTGGCAGCTGGAAGATGCGCCAATCCGGCGGGATCGGCTAACCGGCCTTCGACGTTTTTGAATGTCAGCGATGGCCACATCCGACTTGGCAACAGCCCCCACGCGGAGCTTTCCCCGTCGCGCACGCCCCATACGGCCCCGTTCCCGTGCCTTTGGCGGCCCCAGTATACTGAGCCGCTCTGTGCCACCCCAAGACCGGAATGAATCCCAATTTCCTCGACTTCGAACAGCCGATTGCCGATCTGGAAGCCAAGATCGAGGAACTGCGCTATGCCAGCAACGGGCAGGCGGTCAATATCGACGACGAAATCCGTCGCCTGCGGGAAAAGCTGAAGCTCAAGACCGCCGATATCTTCCGCAACCTGGATTCGTGGCAAACCACCCAGCTTTCGCGCCATCCCGCCCGGCCCTATACCCTCGACTACATCAGCGTGATGTGCGAGGAATTCCACGAACTGGCCGGTGACCGCGCCTACGCGGACGACAGCGCCATCGTCGGTGGCCTGGGCCGCATCAATGGCCGCTCGGTGGTGATCATTGGCCATCAGAAGGCCCGCGATACCAAGGGCAAGCTCAAGCGCAATTTCGGCATGCCGCGTCCGGAGGGCTACCGCAAGGCACTGCGCCTGATGAAGATGGCCGAACGTTTCAAATTGCCCCTGTTCACCTTCATCGACACCATGGGTGCCTACCCTGGCATCGGTGCCGAGGAACGCGGCCAGAGCGAAGCGATCGCGCGCAACCTGCTGGAAATGGCCGAGCTGAAAACGCCGATCATCTGCACCGTGATCGGCGAAGGCGGGTCCGGCGGCGCGCTGGCCATCGGCGTCGGCGACCGGACGCTGATGTTGCAATATTCCACCTATTCGGTCATCACCCCGGAAGGTTGCGCATCCATTCTGTGGAAGAGCGGCGAAAAGACCAAGGATGCCGCCGAGGCGCTGGGCATGACCGCGCCGCGCCTGCTGGAACTGGGCCTGATCGACAAGATGGTGCGCGAGCCACTGGGTGGCGCGCACCGCAACCCGCATTCCATGGCGATCCGCCTGAAGGCCGTGCTGCTGAACCAGCTCGACGAATTGGAGGCCTTGCCCATCGCCGAACTGCTGGAACAGCGGTATCGCCGCCTGCGCGGCTACGGCGCCTACCAGGAATAAGGCAACGCCCCTCGCTCCCGCCGGGAGCGCAAGTGCCTCGTATTACTGCTTGCGCGTTACCATCATGTCCACTTTCCAAGGACATGCCCATGGCCAACGATCAAGCCATCAAACTCGCCGTGCTGATCGACGCCGACAACGCCCAGCCGGCGATCGCCGAGGGCCTGCTGGCCGAGGTAGCCAAATACGGCACCGCGCACGTGAAGCGTGCCTATGGCGACTGGACCAGCAATCACCTCAAAGGCTGGAAAGATCAGCTGCTGACGCAATCGATCCAACCCATCCAGCAGTTCGGCTACACCAGCGGCAAGAACGCTACCGATTCGGCCATGATCATCGATGCGATGGATCTGCTGTATTCGGGCCGCTTCGACGGTTTCTGCATCGTCTCCAGCGACAGCGATTTCACGCGATTGGCGGCGCGCATCCGCGAATCGGGATTGATCGTCTATGGCTTCGGCGAGCGCAAGACGCCGGAGCCGTTTGTCGCCGCCTGCGACAAATTCATCTACAACGAAATCCTGGGCGCGAAACCGGATGAAGAGCAGCCGCTGAAACCGCGCACCACCGCACAGCTCAAGCAGGACAGCGGCCTGATCAACCTGCTGCGCAACGCTATCGATGCCGCCTCCGACGATGACGATGACGGCTGGGCCGGACTGGGCGGCGTCGGTTCCATCGTCACCAAGCAGCGTCCGAATTTCGATTCGCGCAGCTACGGCTACGGCAAGCTGAGTGAACTGATCGATGCGATCAAGCTGTTCGAGCTGGATCGCCGCAGCCCTGGCGACGGCCGCCCCAAGGCGATCTACGTGCGCAACAAAAAGAAACCGGCAGTTCGTGAATAGCAGCGCGCGTTTACGCGAAACCCTGCAACAGGCCCTGCACGCGCAACCGCAGGGGACGCTTTGCGTGGGCTACAGCGGCGGCCCGGACTCTACCGCGCTCCTGCATGCCCTTGCCAGTTTGCCCGAAGCGCGCGCGCGCGGGCTGCGCGCCATGCACGTGGACCACCAATTGCATCCGCAAAGCGCTCACTGGGCAGCCCATTGCCAGGCGTTCTGCGCAATGCTCGAGCTTGCCTGCGATGTCCACACGGCCAACATCGACCGGCTCGGCGGCATCGGTCTTGAAGCCGCGGCCCGGCACGGGCGTTACGCGGTATTCGCCGATCAGCTGGGTCCGGGGGAACGCCTGGTATTAGGCCACCACCAGGACGACCAAGTGGAAACCGTATTGTTGAAACTGCTGCGTGGCGCAGGACCGGAAGGACTCGGCGGCATGCGCGAACAGCGTCCGCTCGGCCAGGGCGTGGCGTGGCGGCCGCTGCTGGCGTTGCCTCGCCAAGTACTACGCGACTACGTCGATGCGCATGCACTATCCAGCATTCACGATCCTTCCAACCACGATACGAGGCTTGCACGCAATTACCTGCGCCATGAGATCGTGCCGCGGCTGAAAGCGCATTGGCCGCAGGTTGCGATATCGATCACGCACAGCGCCAAACTGAGCCGTGCCGCTGCCGATACCTTGCAACAGGAATGGCTGCCCGCATTGGAAACCCTGCGCGACAACGGCACCAACAGCCTGGACGCACGAGGCTGGCTGGCGTTGCCGCCAGCAGTGCGCGAGCCGTTGCTGGCGCACTGGTTGCACGCGCAGGGCTTGCCTGCGCCGACCACTTCGCAACGGCAGCAGATCGAGCGGCAATGCATGGCACAGCACGGCCAATTGCCATGCATTCGATGGCCCGGGGCGGAACTGCATGTATGGAAATACCGGCTATGGGCCATGGCACCGCGCAAGCAGCCCGCGACGCTCGCCGAACTATCCTGGCACGGCGAGCCGCTGGAACTGCCGGGCGGCGGCGCGCTGACCCTCGAACCTGCTGCGCGGCTTCCGATTGCCTTGACGGTACGCTGGCGACGCGGCGGCGAACGGATCAAGCCGGCTGGGGACCGGCACACTCGCGAGCTTCGTTCGCTGTTCCAGGCCGGAACGATTCCTCCATGGCAACGCGACGCCTGCCCGCTGTTGTATGAAGGAGACACGCTGATCGCCGTGGCCGACCGCTGGTTGAATGCACGCGCCGAAGCGATCTTTCACGAAGCTGGAGTCCGGCCGCATTGGCGACCCGGTTCCTCTCCCACCTGAAAGTTGGAGCGCATCACGATTTTTGCCTGGCTTCGCCATCCAAGCGCTGCGGCGCGGCCACGGCAGCGCCCGCAACGCGGCGATTGACGATAGCCATCAACACGAACGACACCAGCGTGGTGCACACCAGCACATCGCCCAGTACCTCGAAGTGCAGCAGCCTGCCATTGTCGACCTGTGCCACGACCATGCCGCCCAGCATCGCGGCAAAGCCGCCCGACATTTGCTGCAAGGAGGAACTGATCGACATGTAGGCACCGCGATCAGCCGGCCTGGGCAAGGCCGACATCAACGCCGACGAAGAAATCATGCGCGAAAAAATGCCAATCTGCAGCAGCGCACTCACCGTAATCAGCGTCCACAGCGGCACATTGGACAGGCGGGTATAGACCAGCACCATCACGATGGTCGCCGCACAGCCAAAGGCGAACACGCGGAACTTGCCGAATGCATCGCTGGCCCGTCCGATCAACGGCCCCATGATGGCCGAGACCAACCCGGTTATCAGATACACCAGCGTCAATTGCTCCACTGGAATACCGACGTTGTGCACGATGAACAACGTGGAATACGGCATCAGCATGAAGCCGCCCATGGTCAACAGCGCGGTGGTGGCAAATCCCACCAGGTACGGGCGCGTGGTCAACGTGTGCACCAGATGATGCAGCGGGCTTTTATCCGGACGCAGGGCCAAGTGCGCAGTGACCGGGCGCAGGCGGCCCAGGATCGCGCCGCCGATCACCGTGCATACCGCCACGATCATGAAAAACGGCGCGTTCCAGCCCCAGCGATTGGATAACGCCAGACTCAACGGCAAGCCCAGCACCGTGCTGGCCGCGAACGCCGACTGGATGAAACCCATCACACGCCCGCGCATCGACAACGGGAACAAGTCGGTAACGATGGCCATCGATGCGGCACCCACCACGCCCGCGAACATGCCCGTCACCATGCGCGCCAGCAGCAACATGGTGTAGCTGTGCGCCAGCGCGCAGAGCAAGGTACCGATCATGAAGCCCGCATAGAAGACCAGCAGCAGCTTCTTGCGGTCGAAGCGATCGGCAAATCCCGCGGCGAGAATGCCGGAAATCCCGGCGCTGAAGGCATAGGCCGAGACCACCAGGCCGAATTGCTCAGGGCTGATCTTCAAAGCTGGAACGACCATGGCACCGAGCGGGGCCAGCAGCATGAAGTCCAGCACGATCGTGAACTGCAAGAAAGCCAGCGCCGCCACCACGAATTTCTGGTAGCCGGAAAAGCGCATGCCGTCCAGCTTGGCGGTATGCAGCGACGGGGTATCGGTCACAAATAGCTCCTTGGCAATCGTTGCCGGGTATCGCAGGGAACAGCAGCATCGCAAGATATAACTTAGATATATCTAAATCAAGCGCTTTCGCGAAAACCTGCGCGCCCGTGCCACGCACATAACTTACGCCAGCAACTGCTTGCCGCGTCATATTGGCCGGCCTCGACGATTGATTCCCACCTTGCGCTGCGTTAGCGTTGCCGGCCATGGCCAAGCCCACTTCCGCCCCTGCCGAAACCGTACCGGTTGCCGACTTCGAGCATTCGCTCGACGAACTCGAACAGTTGGTCGCGCGCATGGAAGGGGGCGACATGAGCCTGGAAGATTCGCTCAGCGCGTTCGAGCGCGGCATCGGCCTCTACCGCCACTGCCAGCAAGCGCTCGACCAGGCCGAGTTGCGCGTGCGCCTTCTGCTCGATCCCGATGCTCCTGATACCGCCGAACCATTTGAACCCCAGAGCTGAGTTGGGCGTGGCCCTGCGGGCCTTGATCGCGCGCGCCGAACAAGCACTTGCCGACGCGCTACCGCCGGAAGATCAAGCTCCCGTCGATTTGCATCGTGCCATGCGCTATGCCGCGCTGGGCGGCGGCAAGCGCCTGCGTCCGCTGCTCACCTATGCCGCCGGCCATGCGCTGGGCTACGAAGGAGCCGAACTGGACGCACCGGCCTGCGCGGTGGAGCTGATCCATGCCTATTCGTTAGTGCACGACGACCTGCCGGCCATGGATGACGATGCCATGCGTCGCGGGCGTCCCACTTGCCACATCGTGTTCGGCGAAGCGATGGCGATCCTCGCCGGCGATGCGCTGCAGGCACTGGCCTTCGAAATCCTCGCCCGCGGCAACACTGCGCGCGGCATGGCCATGCTCGCTACGCTCGGTCACGCTTGCGGTGCCGAAGGCATGGCGGGCGGCCAGGCGCTCGACCTGACCGCGACCGGGCGCTCGCTGAGTTTGCGCGAGCTGGAACATATGCACGCCTGCAAGACCGGCGCGCTGATCCGCGCGGCGGTGCGACTCGGAGCGCTCACCGCCCATGCAGATACTCCGGCGCTGCAGGTGTTGGACGAATACGCCGCCGCGGTGGGCCTGGCCTTCCAGGTGCGCGACGACATTCTCGATGTTGAAGGCGCATCGGACGTCATCGGCAAAACCGCCGGCAAGGATGCCGCCGCCGGCAAACCGACCTTCCCCTCCGTCATCGGCCTGGATGCCTCGCGTGCGCGCCTGGCCGAGCTCACCGAAGCCGCACTCGATGCCATTGCGCCGTTCGGCGAACGCGGCGCATGGCTGGAAGAACTTGCTCACTTCGCCGCGCATCGCGTCCGCTGAGGCGGCAACAAAGCCCGCGAACAACGCGGGCTTTTCATAGCGCTGACAGCAAGCGTATCGCTCAGCTCACCAGGCGCAACGTGAATGGGTAGCGGTAGTGACCATCGGAACTTACCCGCACTGCCGCAACGATACAGAACACCAAGTCCACCACCCACAACACCGCCATCAGGAAGAAACCGATCAGGATGATCTGCAGAACCCAGCAGATGATCCATGCGATCAGGATCGTGAGCTGGAAATTGAGCGCCTCCTTCGCCTCGCCCGCCAGGTAGGTTTTGTCGGTCCTGTCCTTGTGGATCAACCACACGATCAACGGCACGATAACGCCGAGAACGATGCCGGAAAGATGCGTGATCATCGCCAGGTTGCGGTCGTTGGACGACACGATCGGTTCGCTTGGCGGCGTGAATGGACCGGACGGTATGCTCATAAAGCCTTCCCTCCTCGCATGGCAATGCCTTGCGCGCACTGTTCGCGCGCCGCGCATCGCTGTCAAGTGCCACTCGAAGCGGGGTTACTCGCCTGCGATCGTCATGCGATCCAGCAGGATCGAACCGGTCAGCAGATGTGAACGCTTGTCCACGTCACTGCCGACGGCGACGATGCCGGCAAGCATGTCGCGCAGATTGGCCGCGATGGTGATTTCTTCCACCGGATAGGCAATCTCCCCCTTGTCCACCCAGAAACCTGAGGCACCGCGCGAATAGTCGCCCGTGATGGTATTCACGCCCTGCCCCATCACTTCGGTGACCAGCAGGCCGGTGCCCAGGCGCTGGAGCATGCCGCGGAAATCCTCTGTCGCACCATCGACGCTGCCCGGTTCGACCACCAGGTTATGGATGCCGCCTGCGTTGCCGGTTGAAACCAGCCCAAGCTTGCGCGCGGAATAGCTGCCTAGGACATAACGCGCGAGCACGCCGCTTTCGATCAAGGCGCTATCGCGCGTGGCGACGCCTTCCGCGTCGAAGGCGCCCGAGCCCTGCCCGCGCATCAAATGGGGCCGTTCCACGATGGTGAGCCATGAAGGCATGACCTGCTTGCCGGCATGGTCGAGCAAAAAGCTGGCGCGCCGATACAGCGCGCCGCCGCTCACCGCTCCGATCAAATGGCCGATCAGGCCACGCGCCACTTCCGGCGCAAACAGCACCGGTGATTGCCGGGTCGACAGGCGACGCGCACCCATGCGCGCCAGCGTGCGTTCCGCAGCCTTGTCGCCGAGCATTTGTGCGCTGATGAAATCGTCCGCGCTGCGTGCGGTGTCATACCAGTAATCACGTTGCATGCCGGCTTCGTCGCCAGCGATCAGCGACAGCGACAATGAATGCCGCGTGCCACGCTCGCGTCCCACGAAACCGTGCGAATTGGCGTAGACGGACACGCTTTCGCCCATTTGCACGCTGGCGCCATCGGACTGGGAAATACCCGCATGCGCACGCCCGGCCGCTTCGATGTCCTGGCCCAGCGCGATTGCATCCGCCGTATCGATGGCCCATGGATGCCACAGGTCGAGATCCGGAAACTGGGTTGCCATGCGCGTGGCGTCAGCCAAGCCGGCGGCCGGATCCTCCTCGGTGTAACGGGCGATGGCGCAGGCCTGCTCCAGTGTGGCCTGGATCGAATCGGCATGCAGGTCCGCGGTGCTGGCCGAGCCCTTGCGCCGGCCAAAATATACGGTGAGGCCGAAGCCGCGATCACGTGTATGTTCGACCGTCTCCACCTCGCCCAGGCGCACGTTGACGTTGAGGCCCGTGTCGATGCTGGCCGATACCTCGGCCTGGCTGGCGCCTGCCGCACGGGCACGCCGGATCACGTCTTCGGCCAGCTGGGCCAGGCGGTCGAGTTCGCGCCGGCTGGCGTCCTGGCTGATCGCAACGTCACTCACGTGGGTTTCCTGCGGGGCTAATGGATACAATAGGCACACATGGGGCCGCCCCGACCCATTGCCAATGCTCGAATCCAGAAGGTTGCCACAGGAGCGGCCCATGTCCATAGCCACCGGCATTTATCGTCACTACAAAGGCCAGAGTTACCGTGTGCTCGGCACCGCCCGGCACAGCGAGACCATGGAACCACTGGTGGTATACCAGGCGCTGTATGGCGATTACGGTCTATGGGTGCGGCCCGCCGCCATGTTCGCCGAAACAGTCGAGCTGAATGGCGAGCCGATCCCGCGCTTCACGCTGGTCGAGCCCGCGCCCGGCGAAGCCGGCACTGGTCATTAACGGAAATTATCGTGAACCGCACGTACACCGACGAACCCGATCACGACTACGGCCCCACCCGCACGCAGCAACGCCGCGATGCGCTGGCCGTGCTGGCGTTCGCCACGCAATTGTGCGAGTTGCCGCCAAGCAAGCTCGCACGCGCTGGCCTGCCTGAAGATGTGCTGCGCGAGATCGAACAACTGCGCCGCATCACTTCGCACATCGCGCGCAAGCGGCAGCTTGGGTTCCTGGCCAAGGTCATGCGCCGCCACGATGACGATGCCTTCGAGGCGGCGCGCACGCTGCTCGGCGAGAACCGCGACCAGCAACGCAAGGAAACCGCGGCCATGCACCGGCTCGAAGCATGGCGCGAGCGATTGCTTGATCACGACGACGCCGTGCAGGCATTGATCGAGCAGTACCCGTCCATCGATCGCCAGCATTTGCGTTCACTGGTACGGCAGGCGCGCGCAGAGCGCGATGCGAACAAGGCCCCCCGCGCCTATCGCGAGATTTTCCAGCTCTTGAAACAGGTTTCCACCAACCCGGACGAGGACACCTCATCCATGCCTTAAGGGCGTCGCGCCCACGGTTCGACCACGCCGATGACCTGGCATGCATCGCCTGCTTGAATGGCATGGCGAACGCCCTGGACGATCTCGTCGTGATCGAGCCAGCGCGAATCCGGTCCCTCACATACGAAGCCAAGCACGAGCTGGTGATAGGACAGGGCCGGCATCGCGTCGTAAGCCATCCGCTGCTGCGCTAACGAAGCATTCGGGCTGGCCGACGCGCTGCCGAGTACATGGAAAAAATCCAACGGCTGGCCGTAAGCCGCCAACTGCGCAGCCAGGCGCAGCGCGATGGATGCGTCGTGAATCCATGCAAGCACCAGATCCGGCACGCCGGCTTCATCGATTCGCGCTTGAAGGGCCTGGCTGAATGCATGCCCGGCCCGGTAATCAACAGCCAGGGCAGCCACCTGCGTGGAAGATGCAAGACGCTCCTGCAACGATTGCAAGGAAGCGCTCGTGCGAGCCATCTGGGGATGCTCTGATCAATGCTACGCAGGTGGCATGATGTCCAGAAGGCTTGCAGGGTGTGTTGCGCGGCGCCGGGAAGACTGGCTGTCTTGCCAAGCCGCGCGGCGCAGCCTGCAAGCCTTCTGGACATCACCCCATCATTTTAAATTCAATACGTTGGGGCCGTGGCTGTCTGTCCGCATGCCTTCGGCCCGCCGTCTCGACAGACAGCCAGTCTGCCTTCGCCGACGGCCCTGTGGCCTGCGAACAGACAGCCACGGTGACACCTGCGTAGCATTGATCAGAGCATCCCTAGGTCGAGGCATCCGCTTGCGCGGCGATGGCGAGGGAAGCCTCGGCGAGCATGCCCGTCCCGCCAATGACCAACGCATGCCGCCAATGCATGGCGGGCGGGCCCGGCGGAGTCACGCCGCCAGATGACTCGATGCGTTCGCGCCACGCATCACGACGCGGTACCGCCTACCGTCATGCTGTCCACCCGCAGGGTCGGCTGGCCGACGCCCACCGGCACGCTCTGTCCGTCCTTGCCGCAGACGCCGATACCCTCGTCGAGGGCGAGATCGTTGCCGATCATCGATACCCGCGTCAGCACGTCCGGGCCGCTGCCGACCAGCGTGGCGCCCTTTACCGGCGCGGTGATCCTGCCATCCTCGATCAGGTAAGCCTCGCTGGCCGAGAACACGAATTTGCCATTGGTGATATCGACCTGGCCGCCGCCGAAATTCACGGCATACAGGCCCTTCTTCACCGAGCGGATGATTTCCTGCGGATCGTTCTGGCCGGCCAGCATGTAGGTGTTGGTCATGCGTGGCATGGGCAATTGCGCAAACGATTCGCGGCGGCCATTGCCGGTAGGCGCCATGCCCATCAGGCGAGCGTTGAGCTTGTCCTGCATGTAACCTTTGAGGATGCCGTCCTCGATCAGGGTGGTGCATTCGGTGGGCGTGCCTTCGTCGTCCACGCTGAGCGAGCCGCGGCGTCCCGCCAAGGTGCCGTCGTCGACCACGGTGACACCCGGCGCGGCAACGCGCTGGCCCATGCGACCGGCGAACGCGGAACTGCCCTTGCGGTTGAAATCGCCTTCCAGGCCGTGGCCGATCGCTTCATGCAGCAGCACGCCGGGCCAGCCTGGTCCAAGTACCACCGTCATCGTGCCTGCTGGCGCATCGACCGCATCGAGGTTGACCAGCGCCTGGCGCACGGCCTCATCGGCAAATGCCAGCGCGCGGCCGTTCTCCAGCAATTGGCGATATCCGTAACGGCCGCCGCCGCCCGCATAGCCCTGCTCGCGGCGGCCGTTCTGTTCGGCGATCACTTGCACGCTCAAGCGCACCAGCGGGCGCACATCCGCGGCCAGCGTACCGTCGGAGCCAGCCACCAGCACGGTATCGAGCGTGGCGTTCAAGCTGACGATGACCTGCTTGACGCGCGGATCGCGCGCGCGCGCATAGGCATCCACTTCGCGCAACACAGCGATCTTGTCGGGGTTGGGCAGGCTGTCCACCGGATCGATCGCCGGGTACAGCGGTTCGACTCCATGCAGCGCCAGCGGCTTGCCGGCGCCGTTGCCGCCCTGCGCAATGGCGCGGGCGGCCTTGGAAGCTTCCAGCAGCTGCGGCAGCACGATCTCATCGGAATAGGCAAAACCGGTCTTCTCGCCGCTGATCGCACGTACTCCCACGCCCTGCTCGATGGAATGGCTACCGTCCTTGACGATGCCCTCTTCCAGCACCCAGGACTCGCTACGCGAATGCTGGAAGTAGAGATCGGCCGCGTCGATGGACGGCCCCATCAGCTGGGTAAATATGCGATCGAGGTCGCCGGTGGCGAGCCCGCCGGGGGTGAGCAGGCGGCTCTCGGCCTGGGCGATGACTGAATTCATGAGGATAACCAGCTGGAATGGATCGATGGAGACCCATTTGGGGTCTGGTCAGCCAGTTTAAAACCCATGCGGACGTGGTCGATGTTGCGTGCCGGAGGGATTTCATCACGTATCCGCATCAGTTAACCCAATGGATCCGGCTTAGTGCTCCGCAGAGGAAGCCGGCGCTGGCGCAGATACGGCGGGTGCCGGCTGGCCCGTCGATGATGTGCCGGCCGGCGATGCCTGGGCCGATGCGCCGACCGAGGTGAACACGGGCTTATCCCAGCTGCCAGTGATGCGGTAGCGCTGGATGGCGACGTGGTTCAGCCCCCGACCCAGCACGGTCTGCACGGCCAGGCCCGCCGCCGCGCCGATCGGACCGCCCACCACCGCACCCACCACCGGCAAGCCGTTACCGATGTGTGGAATCATGATCATCTGCTGGTCGTAATCTTTCTTGCGCAACCCGGTGCGGCCGGTGATGCTGATTTCCGCGGCGGGCCCGTGGATTTTCAAATCGTTGGTGAAGGCATTGCCATCGCTCAGCTTGAAGTCGCCCTTGATCGAATCGAAGGCGAAGCCCTTGCCGAAAACGTCGTTGAAGTTGAACGAAAGCCGCCGCGGCAATTCCGCGATCGAGGCCAATCCAAAAAGACGCCCGACGCCCGGCGATGCTTTCGGGATACTGCCGTTGCTGACATCTACACCCAGCGTGCCGTCCATATTGCCCAACTCGAATGCCCACGGACCGCCGGGCCAGGTGGCATCGAGCTGTGCGTGCGTCTTGCCGCCCTCGAAAATGCCCTGATAGCCGAATGCGGTAAGCATCTCGCCAAGGTTGTTCGCGCCGAAGTCCACGCGCAGGTGTGTGCTGCTGTCGGCGGGCGTCCCGTTCCAGTCGCCACTCCCATTGATCTGCACGCTCTTCGATTGCGTCGACAGTTCATCGATATGCATGCCATGCGCAGTCGGCCAGGTTTCGAGCCGCGCCACGCCCAGCCTGGCCTCGTTCAGGCGCAGGTCGTGCACCCAGATATGCAGGGGCGGCATGCTGGAAGGGTCCATGCCGGTGTTGGCGGGATCGACCACAGGCGCCGGCACCGGCGTCGCGCCCGGCTGCGTGGCCGGGACGGTGGGCTGTTTAGGCCAGTACATGCGTTGCAGTCGCGCGGTGATGCCGCGTTTGGCCAGCCCTGTGGTCGGCACACTGAAGTGGCCGGCCGCGAGGGCGCTGTCCACGTCGAGCTCGAGCGTATCGGCCTTTGGCGCAGCGGCGATATGCATCTGCGCGAAGTCACGGCCAAACATTTCCGCATGCTCGGTGCTAACGTCGATGGTCTCCAGGCTCAGTCCGTTGCCGCCGGCACTGCCGCCAATCGACTGCTTCACCCAGCCGGTCACATCCAGTTCCGGCGCATCGCCGCGGATGCGCATGCCTTTGTCCGGAAGGCTGTCGGGCATCTGGTCACCGAACGCGAACGTCGCCGCCAGCGGAGATTGATCGCCTGCCGGCAACCGCAGCTG
This sequence comes from Dyella jejuensis, assembly GCF_044904675.1. Classification (NCBI taxonomy): domain Bacteria; kingdom Pseudomonadati; phylum Pseudomonadota; class Gammaproteobacteria; order Lysobacterales; family Rhodanobacteraceae; genus Dyella; species Dyella jejuensis. Next base: position 452,153 of record NZ_JADIKJ010000002.1, read on the forward strand.
CCCACGCATGACCGAGCCCAACGCCACTTGCAGGGTGCTGCCGGCGGTCGGCACGCCCAGCGTGACATGCAACGGCATCGTGCTGTCGGCGGCTTTGTTCAAAGGCACTGGGAAATCGAGCGCCACGCCGGACAGCGGCGAATCGATGCTGAGTGATTGGACATCCGGACCACCGTTGCTGGCATGTGCGATCCGGTAGCCGATAGTGAAGGGGCCGCGGCCGCTAGCGACATCACCCAGCCATGCCAGTTGCGGATAACCCCGCAGCAACTCGGGCACGGTGTAATTGCCACCGAGCGATGCCGACATCACTGTGCCCGGATCGCCGGTGGCAGCGCCGATCGCAAGGTCGAGCTGCGAAGGCTCGCCACGAAATCCACCCGTCAACGGGCCAGCGTGAAACCCGTGCGCGTCGAAGGTGGCCGGGCCGCCGAGCTTGTCCAGTTGCAGGTTCCAGTCCGGAGCGCTGAGGTCGACATCCTTCAACTGCGCAGTGCCGTCGAGCAGGAAATCATGCATGGCGTTCATCGGCAATGACAGATGGAAGTCGAAACTGCCGCTGCCGCCGAGCTGGAGCCTGGAAAGCACATCCGCATGTTCGCGCGCGATCGGACTGTTGCCGACAAAGTTGAGCAAGTCGGCCGCGTTGCCGCCACCCTCGACATTGAGGTCGAGCATGGTATGCGCGAGTTCCGGAATGACGGCCACGGCCTTGTTTACCTTCACCCCCAGCGAATCGCCGCTGCTGGCCTCCACCAGCATGCCCATGTCGATGAAGTTGGCGACGGCCTGCACGTGCTCGGCCGCCGGCCAGCTCTTGGCGTAGTCGAGGGTGAGGTCGCTGATAGCCGCGCGCGCTTCGAAGCGTCCCTCGTTGTGATGGAACGGCCAGTCGGCGAGACTGCCGCGCACCAGCACCGAAGCATCGTCGATCTTGCCCGAAACCAGCGCCTGATCCAGCCAGGCGATGGCCGAAGGCGGCATCGAGTCTTTCGGCCAGAACAGCTTGGCGGCGGTGATATCCGCATGCGTCAGGGCGACGTAGAGATCCAGGAACGGCCGGCCTTCGGTATGCGGAAACGCGATCTCGCCCTGCGCATTGCCGCCGTAGCCATCGCCCTCGAAATCCAGGTCGGCGATGCCGACATGCAAGGCATCGTCGTCCTGCCAGAACGCGAGCTGGCCGCCCAACTGGCTCAACACGAATGGGTTGCGGAAGGTGTGCGGAAAGTCGATCGCGGAAGCCTGCGCAGGCAACTCCAGGGAAAAGGCCTCGGCATCGCCGCGCACTTCGCCGTGCAGGTGGTCCACGCCTGGCAGCTTGCCTACGGAGGCGATACCGAGATCGTCGAATGCAGCATCCAGCGACTGCAATCCCGACGTCGCGCCCCAGCGGATGGCCGCATGTTGCACTTGCCCGTGCGGCTGTCCGGTGCCCAGCCATTGTGCGAGACCTGGCGAAAGGCCCGGTTTCAAACCAAGCCACGGCAGCAACGGCGCCAGCTGCAGATGATCGGCCACCATATCGAGCGTTGCCTGGGGCGTGCCGAATTGGTCCAGTTTCGCACGTAGCACGCCGCCATCCTGGCCCACCCAGCGTACCGCATAGCCGTTATCGAGGCGGCTGAGTTCCGCAACGCCGCTCCACGCTGACGTACCCGCCCTGATGCCCGAGGGACTGGTGATCGATAAATCGTGCACATCGAACTGGAACAGATCTCGCACGATCTTGCCGTGCCGCCAATCCATCCACGCGGCCAGGTTACCGGTTCCGCTATCCACCGTGTAACCACCCAGGTCCGTGCCGGCAAGCATGCCGTGCAGGTCCGCGTGCTGCGTCGCGAACCAGAATTGTCCGCTGGCGCCGTCGTCACGGAAGCGGCCTGCTGCTTGCAGCTCGCCGGTCGCTCCGAGCCGATGCAGGCGTGCACCGAGGCGTATATGGTTGCCTTGGTGTGTCAGCCGCAATGGGTCAGCGAGCAAGGTGTAGTGCTCGCCCAGGCGCTGGTCATTGATATCCACGCGCAAGTCGTCCAGCCACAGCTCGACGGATAGACGGCCGAACGAAACATTCTGGCGTTCGGTACCACCGGCCACGCCGATGCCGTTGATATGCCAGCTGCCATCGGCGTCGCGGCTGAGGTCCAGCTCCAGGTTGCGTGCCTGCAGGTTCAGCAGGTGCCGGGAGGGAAACAGCCAGCCGCCGAAATCCAGTTTCAGATCCAGCTCCGGAACGTGCAGCGGGCTTCCGCCGGCAGGCGGCGCAACGGTAACGCCGCGCATGATGAAGCGGGGACCGGAAGCCTCCCAGCGACCCTGCAGCGAAGCGAAGCTGACCTGGCGCTGCAATGTGTTGCTGAGTTCTCTGGCAACCCATTGGGGATGTTTCGCCAGCAACGGCAGTAGCACTTGCGCGAGCGCCGCGACGATGGCGAGCGCGATGACCAGCACACCCGCTGTCCAGCCCAGCGCGCGCGCGATGCGGTGCACCCAGGTTGACCACCACGCGCTCACCAGCGACCTGCGGCGGACTTGACGCGATACTCGATCAGCGTTTCCTTAAAGCAAGACAACATCGAACTGTTCCTGCGAATAATGTTCCTCGGCCTGGAAGCGTATGCTTTTGGAGATGAACTCCTCCAATTCGGCGACGGCGCTGGACTCCTCTTCGAGGATGCGGCCGACAACCTTCGAACTGGCCATCACCAGCAGCTTCTGCGCATTGAATTGACGCACGGCACGGGTGATCTCACGGAAAATCTCGTAGGTCACCGTCTCGGCGGTTTTCACCGTGCCGCGTCCCATGCACGCCGGGCACGGTTCGCATAGCTGGCGTTCGAGGCTCTCGGTGGTGCGCTTGCGCGTCATTTCCACCAGGCCGAGCTGGGACATCGGATAAACCGTGGTCTTGGCATGATCGCGGGCCAATCCTTTTTCGAGCATGCGGATGACTTGCCGCTTGTGCTCTTCATCGGTCATGTCGATGAAGTCGATGATGATGATGCCGCCGAGGTTGCGCAGCCGCAGTTGGCGCGCCGCCGCCTGCGCGGCCTCCAGGTTGGTGCGGTAAACGGTTTCCTCCAGGTTGCGTGTACCGAGATAGCCGCCGGTATTGACGTCGATGGTGGTCATCGCCTCGGTCTGGTCGACGATCAGGTAGCCGCCGGATTTCAGCGGGACTTCCTTGCGCAGCGCACGCTGGATTTCGTCCTCCACGCCATACAGATCGAAGATCGGGCGCTCGCCGGCGTAATGCTCCACGCGATCATCCAGGCTCGGCATGAATTTGTGCACGAACTTGACGACCTTCTCGAAGGTTTCGCGCGAATCGACGCGCACCTTCTCGATATCGTCGTTGAGCAGGTCGCGGAGCGCGCGCAACGGCAGCGAAAGTTCTTCGTAGACGCGCTCGCCGACTTTCGCCTTCGCAATATTTTCCTGCACTACGCGCCAGACCTTGCCCAGATAGGTAACGTCGAAGGCGAGTGAATCGGCCGACTGCCCTTCGGCATTGGTGCGCACGATATAGCCGAGCCTGGGGTTACCGGGCATGTCCTCGCCGATCAGTGGCGTGAGCACGTCCTTCAGGCGCTGCCGTTCGTTGTCGTCCTCGATCCGCGTGGAGATACCCAGCGTGCGTGCGTGCGGCAGCAGCACCAGGTAACGGGAAGGTATCGAAAGATGGGTGGAAAGCCGGGCGCCCTTGGTACCGATCGGATCCTTCACTACCTGCACCACGATTTCCTGGCCCTCATGCACCAGTTCGCTGATCGACGGTATCTGCCCGTTGCCGTTGCCGTTGCCGTTGCCAGGCGCATGCACCTCGGCGCCCTCGGGCAGCGGCGGGCGCACGATATCCGAAGCATGCAGGAACGCGGCGCGTTCCAGGCCGACATCCACGAACACCGCCTGCATGCCCGGCATCACCCGCTGGACACGCCCCTTGTAGACATTGCCGACATAACCTCGCCGGGATGCCCGCTCGACATGCAGTTCTTGCAGCATGCCGTTTTCCACCACGCCGACCCGGGTCTCGCGCGGGGTCACATTGATCAGGATTTCTTCGCTCACCGATTTCCCCGAAGTTTGGGGGATGCTCGACTACAGGCCAGGGCATCCCAATGCCGTTCTTTATAGCGGCTGCATGTGAGACCTGTCGATGCGCGAGCGCACGGACTCCGTGCTGTACTGCTGCGTTCGGTAAAATAGTGGTATGTGTTCTGCCAAACTCCCGACCCAAGCCATACCGGGAAGCCCCGCGCCCGTCCTGCCCGACGTACTTCGTGCAGGCCTGCGGCTGGTGTTTTGTGGCACGGCCGCGGGCAAGCGCTCGGCCGCGGAGGGCGCCTACTACGCCCATCCCGGCAATATGTTCTGGCGCGCGCTCTTCCAGGCGGGACTCACTCCACGATTGCTCGCCCCACCGGAATATCCATTGCTGCCTGGCTTCGGCATTGGCCTCACCGACCTGGCCAAGCGCCATGCCGGCAACGATAACGAGCTGCCGCAAGACGCCTTCGACGTACCCGCGCTCCTTGCCAAGCTCCAGACATACACGCCCCGCGTGCTGGCGTTCACCAGCAAGCACGCGGCACGTGTCGTCTTGGGTGCAGGCATCGGCTATGGCCTGCAAGAACAGCTATGCGGCGAGACGCGGCTGTTCGTATTGCCATCGCCATCCGGACAAGCACGCGGACATTGGCAACTCGCACCATGGATGGCGCTGGCCGCATACCTGCGCGAATAAAAAAAACACAGGCAAGCTCGCAGACTATTTCAGCAAGAGACCCATCGAGAAGAGCTCCGTCGAGACAGCTTGCGATCGGTCAATACAAAAACGCAATTACATGCGGAAAAACGCATTGCCTCTGGCATATGGTTGCCGGCACGAAAATTGTCTAGGCTACTATCTTCCCGACTACCTCTATGCCAGCCTGTGTCGTGCTGCCCGCCTGACCGGCTGCCGGAAAAATCATCGGTATGTGGATTGTCAAAATCGCGCTTGAGCGACCGCTCACCTTCATCGTTCTGGCGTTGCTGCTCCTTATCCTCGGCCCCCTGGCGATTCTTCGTACACCGGTCGACATTTTCCCGAACATCGACATCCCGGTCGTGTCCGTGGTGTGGCAGTACACCGGGCTGCCCGCCCAGGACATGAACAACCGCATCGTGACCGGCTTCGAGCGCTCGCTCACCACCACGGTCAATGACGTCGAGCACACCGAAACGCAGTCGCTTAACGGCGTCGGCCTGGTGAAGGTGTTTTTCCAGCCTAACGTAAAGATCGACATGGCCGTCGCGCAGGTGACGGCCATCGCGCAGACGGTGCTCAAGCAAATGCCGCAAGGTGCGACGCCGCCGTTGATACTCGTTTACAACGCCTCGACCGTGCCGGTGCTGCAGTTCGCGCTGTCGTCGAGAGAATTATCGGAAACCACCATTTTCGATGACGCCAATCAGATCGTGCGCACGTTCGTGACCTCCGTGCGCGGCGCGGCGACGCCCTATCCCTATGGCGGCAAGCAGCGCCAGGTGCAAGTCGATATTAACCCGCAGGCACTGCTGGCGCATGGCCTGTCGCCCAGCAGCGTGGTTACCGCGATCGGCAATCAGAACCTGATCCTGCCCGCCGGCACCGAGAAAATCGGCGACACCGAATACAGCGTAACGTTGAATGGCAGCCCGCAGCAGATCGAGGAGTTGAACAACGCGCCCATCCGCACCGTCAACGGCATTACCACCTACATCCGCGACGTGGCGCACGTGCACGATGGTTCCCCGCCGCAGACCAACATCGTTCGCGTGAACGGCCAGCGGGCGGTGTTGATGTCGATCCTGAAGATCGGCGACGCCTCCACACTGGATATCGTGGACAGCCTGCAAGGCATGCTGCCGGCGATCCGCGCCGCGATTCCGAAGAACCTGCAGATCTATTCGCTCTCCGATCAATCGCTGTTCGTGCGCGCGGCCATTTCCGGCGTGATTCGCGAAGGCGTGATCGCCGCCGGCCTCACCGGCCTGATGATCCTGCTGTTCCTGGGCTCCTGGCGTTCGACGCTGATCATCGCGATCTCCATTCCGCTCTCCATTCTCGCTTCGATCATTGCGCTGTCGGCGCTGGGCGAAACGATCAACATCATGACACTGGGCGGCCTGGCGCTGGCCGTAGGTATTCTGGTCGACGACGCCACGGTGACGATCGAGAACATCAATTCGCACCTGGAGGAAGGCAAGGAGGTCTATGACGCGATCATGGAAGGTGCGCACCAGATCGCCGTGCCCGCCTTCGTGTCGACATTGTCGATCTGTATCGTATTCGTGCCGATCTTCTTTCTCGGCGGCGTCGCCAAGTATCTGTTCGCGCCGCTGGCCGAAGCGGTCGTGTTTGCGATGATGGCGTCCTATGTGCTGTCGCGAACGCTGGTTCCCACGCTGTCGCTGTACTGGCTGAAAAAGCACGATCACGATGCCAAGCCGAGCGGCATGCTGGGCCATTTCCAGCAGGGATTCGAGCATCGCTTTGAGCGTATCCGCGAGGGTTACCGCGGCGCGCTGGAGACCACCGAGCGTCATCGCGGCCTGTTTGCGATCCTGTTTTTCGCCGCTTGCGCGCTGTCGGTGGGGTTGCTGGTGCCCTGGCTTGGGCGCGACTTTTTCCCCGACGTGGACGGCGGCCAGATCAAGCTGCATTTCCGCGCGCCGACCGGTTTGCGCATCGAGGAAACCGCACGCCTGGCAGATGGCATCGAGGGCGTGATCCGGCAAACCATTCCGCAGAAGGAGCTGACCAGCATCGTCGATACGCTGGGCCTGCCCTATAGCGGCATCAATCTCTCGTACAGCAACACCGGCGTGATCGGCACGTCGGACGGCGACATTTTTGTCACGCTGAATGAAGACCACCATCCGACCATCAATTATGTCCGCAGCCTGCGCGCGCAGCTGAAACAGAAATATCCTGGCGTGGTGTTCTCGTTCCTGCCCGCGGATATCGTCGGGCAGATCCTCAATTTCGGCGCGCCGGCACCGATCGATGTGCAGGTCTCCAGCCACGATCCCAATGCTTCGGCGAAGATTGCCAAGGAACTTTACGGCGATCTGCTGCATGTGCCCGGGCTTGTCGATCTGCGCATCCAACAGGCGCTCAACCTGCCGCAGATCAACGTCAATATCGATCGCACGCGCGCAAGCCTGGTGGGACTGACTACCGAAGACGTGGCGAGCAACCTGCTCACCGCGCTGGCCGGCTCGTCGCAGGTCAATCCCACCTACTGGGTGGATCCGAAAACCGGCATCAGCTATACCGTCGCCACGCAGGCGCCGCAGTACCGCATCGACACGCTGCAGGAATTGAAGAATCTTCCTATTACCAGTACCGCCAGCACGCCGGCCGGCAGCAGTTCGTCCGGCGGTTCGGTGAGCCAGACATTGCAGAACCTGGCAAGCTTCGCGCGCAACGATGGCCCCGCCGTGGTAACGCACTACAGCACGCGCCCCACCATGGATCTGTATGCGTCGGTGGACCAAACCGACCTGGGCAGTGTGGCCCGCGACGTACAGCGCATCGTGGACGCGCATTCGAAGCATCTGCCACGTGACGTCAATATCGACGTGCGTGGCCAGGTGCAGACCATGCAAGCTTCCTACAAGGGCCTGATCGGTGGACTCGCCTTCGCGATCGTGCTGGTCTACCTGCTGATCGTGGTGAACTTCCAGAGCTGGCTGGATCCGCTGATCGTCATCGCCGCGCTGCCTGCGGCCCTGGCCGGGCTGGTATGGATGTTGTTCCTTACCGGGACGCCCTTGTCGGTGCCTGCACTGATGGGCGCGATCATGTGCATGGGCGTGGCGACCGCCAACTCCATCCTGGTGATCAGCTTTGCGCGCGAGCGGCTGGAGCACCATGACGATCCGGTCAAAGCTGCGATCGAGGCAGGATTCCAACGTTTTCGTCCCGTCTTGATGACGGCCCTGGCGATGATCATCGGCATGGTGCCGATGGCGCTGGGACTTGGCGAAGGTGGCGAGCAGAACGCGCCACTCGGCCGCGCAGTGATCGGTGGCTTGCTGCTGGCAACTGCGGCAACCCTCTTCTTCGTACCGACTTTCTTCAGTCTGCTGCACCGGCGCCGCAAGGCACGCCGCGATGCGGCTGCAGCGTGAGATATCGAACATGTCCAGTGCCAACACTCCGCAGCCATCTCACAAACCCTCGCGCGGCGCGCGACTTGTCCTTATCGGCCTGGGCGTCGTACTGGTCGCGCTGGCGATATTCGGCATCATCCGGCGCGTGCACGCCAGGCACGAACTGACCGATCAAACCAATCGCGATGCGATCGCCACAGTCGCCGTCATGTCACCCAAGGCGGCGCCGGAAGATCAGGCGCTGACGCTGCCCGGCACGGTGGCTTCCTGGCAGGATGCGCAGATCTACGCGCGCACCACCGGTTATGTGGCCAAGTGGTATGTCGACATCGGCGCAAAGGTGAAGAAAGGCCAGCGATTGGCCGAACTGGACACGCCCGACGTCGACAACCAGCTGCTGCAAGGCAAGGCGCAGATGCGCACCGACCAGGCAAACGAGAACTTTGCCAAGGTCACCGCCGATCGCTACGAGACATTGGTGAAGCAGGGCCTGGTAGCCACCCAGACGGGCGATCAATACGTGGCGCAGTACAAGGCCGATGTCGCCACGGTCGCCGCCGATGCCGCCAACGTGGCGCACCTGCAGAACCTGGAAGATTTCAAGCACATCATTGCGCCGTTCGATGGCGTCATCACACAACGCAATCTCGATGTCGGTGCGCTGGTCGACGCCGGCTCCTCCGGCAGCAATTTGTTCGTCATCGCCGATACCAGCAAGCTGCGCGTGTATGTGGATGTGCCGGAAACCTATGCCGCCAGCGTGCATTTCGGCATGCCCGCGGATGTGGGCCTCAATACCTACGGTGCCAAGCCGATTACCGGTGCGGTGGCGCGCACGGCAGATGCGCTCGATTCGAACACGCGCACGCTGCGCACGGAAATCGATGTCGACAATACTAGCCAGGTACTGGTGCCTGGCGTATATGCCAACGTCAAGCTCAAGGTTTCCACCACCACGCGCAATTTCATCGTGCCCGCCAATACGCTGCTGTTCCGCAGCGAAGGATTGCGCATTGCCCTGGTCGATCCACGGCAACACATTCACCTGCAGCCGGTAACCCTGGGCCGCGATTTCGGCAGCACGGTGGAGGTTACCCAGGGCTTGAACGAACAGGATCGTATCGTGCTCAGCCCACCTGACTCATTGTACGAAGGCCAGCAAGTAAACATCGCCAAGCAGGGCAAGCCGGCGCAGAACGCTTCGCGCTGAGATCAGTCGATCGGTGTGTGCCGGTACTTGATCACGTCGCGTTCTTGTACCGTTGACGCATGATTGGACCATGCCTGGCGGATATAGCTGACAACGGCCGCCACATCCGCGTCATCCAGTTGCTGCGCGTAAGGCGGCATGGAATACGGACGCGGGTTAGCTTGGGTGAGGGGAGCAAATCCACCCAGCAATACCGCGCGTGTCGCGTTGATGCCGGTCGGCTCTACCACCGACACGTTGCCATCCAACGGCGGATAGACACCCGCCACGCCCAGGCCATCCTTGCCATGGCATGCTGCACAGCGTTGTGCATAGATTGCGCCGCCGCGACTGGTCAACGAATCGCTATCGAGGGTTGAATGCGAGGATGCCGGCAAGCTCCGCGCCGGCAAGGATTGCAGGTACACGGCGATGGCGTGCAGATCCTCGTCATCCAGGTATTGGGTGCTGGTCGCCACGACATCGGCCATGGGCCCGAATGCCGCGCCTTTCGGGGACTGGCCGGTCTTGAGCAGATCCATGATGTCCTGCTGGTTCCATCCCTGCAGGCCGCCATGCGCCTGGGTACTCAAATCAGGCGCATACCATTCCTGCGCAGGTATCTCGCCCCCTGATAACGGCGTGGCGGTAGCGATTTGACCCCACGCGCCACGAGGGGCATGGCATTCGTTGCAGTGTCCCAGCCCCTGCACCAGATAAGCACCGCGATTCCACGCCATGGATTGTGCCCGGTCCGGCTGATACAAGCCGGGCTTGAAATAAAATGCCCGCCATACGGCGAGCGCACTGCGCACGTTATAGGGAGAGCGCAATCCGGAGGCTGCGGAAGGCCGCCGCACCGGCGGCAAGGAACGCAGGTAGGCGAATATAGCCAGCGCGTCATCTCGCGTGACTTTGGTGAAAGAGGTATACGAGAACGCCGGATACAGCGGCTCCCCTTCGCGTCCAATACCCTCATGCAGGGCTCGCCAGAAATCGTCGAAACGCCATCGGCCGAGCCCGGTGTCGGCGTCAGGAGTGATGTTCGGTGCAGGGACACTGCCGAACGGCGTGGGAAGTGAACGCCCACCTGCATAGGCCTGTCCGCCTTGCGCGGTATGGCATGACGCGCAATCGCCCAGTGTGGCGAGATAGCGTCCCCTGGCAATGACCGCCGGGTCTTTCAGCTTCGCCGCCAAGGCGGAATCTTCAGGCAGCACCGGCAACGGTCGGTTGCGACCAGCCAAACACCACCAACCGGCCAGCACGATCATTGCGCATAGCGCCAGGCGCCATAACATGCGTGGATTTTTCATGCGCCGCCTTCCTGGCCCACGAGAACGCCGCAACGCAGCGGCGGAGTGATCGAAGCGGCCGGCTGCGCATGCATGTCCGGCGACACCGCGTGGCTTGCCAGCCATGCGGAAACGGCGGTGATGTCGGCAGGCGCAAGCCGGTCGGCAATCTCGGCCATGCAATCGGGCGCGGCGGAAGCACGGGTACGGGTCCGCCATGAGCCCAATTGCGAACTGATGTAATCGTAGGGGAGCCCGAGCAGACCGGGGACGGATGGCTCGGTACCGGCAAGCTGCTGGCCGTGACAGGCTTGGCACGGCGGCACCTTGCGCGCGGGATCGCCCTCCGTCACCAGCTGCTCGCCGCGGCTCAGTAAGGAAGGCGCGAGATCGGGCGCGGGCACACGCTGGTAAGGCACCTGCTGCGCGGAGAAATAGACGGCGATCTCGCGCATATAGGCGGGGCTCAACTGGCGCACGGTGTATTCCATCGGCGCGTACTTGCGCAGGCCGCGCTGGAAATTCTGTAACTGCAGCGCGAGGTAGCCGGCCGGCTTGCCGGCCAGTCGCGGAAAGAAGCCGCTGCCGGCGGAACCTTCGCCATGCATGCCATGACAGGCGGTACAGGCGGCAATACGTTGCAGCAACGTATCGGGTACCGATGGCGGTCCAGCCTGGACAAAAGTGCTCCATGCCAGCGGAAGCATCCATCGCATCGCCCATAGGCAAAGCTGGACCGGCTTGACAGTTGTCGTCATGCGCAGAGTATAGGTGCGCCGCCCGCGCCCGCTGTGGCGCCTTCGGCCACGCTGCGTCATCGTGTCACAGCTCATTACAGGGTCCCTCTGGAGGTTGCCATGATTCGTCCGTCGCTGTTATGCGCCGCGCTTGCGCTCGTCGTGTCCATCGCCCCAGCGGTGGCGCAGGAAGATGATGCCGTGACGTGGCAGAGGATCGCCCAACTGGAGCAGCGCATGGATGCCGGCAAACTCAGCAGCAAAAGGTTGGTAGCGGAAGATATCGCTCGCATCAAGCAATTGGACCAGGCCGGCCCGACCCTGCGTTCCGTGCTGGAAGTGAATCCAGACGCTCTGAACATTGCCGCGCAGCTCGATGCGAAGCGCACGTCGTCGCACGGTCCGCTGTATGGCATCCCGGTGTTGCTGAAAGACAATATCGACACCGGCGATCGCATGTTGACCACCGCCGGCTCGCTTGCGCTGGCGGATGCCCCGGCGCCCGACGATGCTGCCCTGGTGACGCGGCTGCGCCAGTCCGGCGCGGTCATCCTGGGCAAAGCCAATCTAAGCGAATGGGCGGACTTCCGGTCCAGCCATGCCAGCAGCGGCTGGACCGGCCGTGGCGGGCAGACGCGCAATCCATACGCCCTGGATCGCAATCCCTGCGGCTCGAGTTCCGGTTCCGCCGTCGCCGTTGCGGCGGGGCTTGTTCCGGTGGCGGTCGGTACGGAAACCGATGGCTCGATCATCTGTCCGGCCTCGATGAACGGCATCGTCGGCATCAAGCCTACGCTGGGTTTGGTCAGCCGCACCGGCATCATTCCGATCAGCCACAACCAGGACACGGCCGGGCCGATGGCGCGCGACGTGGCCGACGCCGCTACCTTGCTGACCGCCATGGCCGGCAGCGATCCGCACGACCCCGCCACTGCCGAAGCAGACAAACACGCCACTGACTACACGCGCTTTCTCGATCCCCATGGATTGCGCGGCAAGCGCATTGGCGTGGTGCGCCAGCTCGCCGGCAACGAACCCAATGCCGACCGCGTGCTCGATGAGGCGATCGCCGCCATGAAAGCGCAAGGCGCGATCATCGTGGATCCGGTAACGCTGCCGCACCTGGCTGACCTTGGCGACGCGGAAATGACCGTGATGCTGTACGACTTCAAGCACGATATCAACGCCTATCTCGCCGCGCGTGCCGGACTGCACGTGAAGACGCTGGCCGACCTGATTGCGTTCAATCAACGCGAAGCCGCCCGGGAAATGCCCTGGTTCGGCCAGGACCTGTTCGAGCAGGCCCAGAGCAAAGGGCCGTTAACGGATAAGGCTTATCAGGATGCGCTGGCCAAGGCGAAAGAGTTCTCCGGCCCGCAAGGTATCGACGCGGCGCTGCAGGCTAATCATCTGGACGCCTTGTTGGCGCCTTCCTGGGGTCCGGCATACCTGACTGATCTGGTGCTTGGCGACCACGTTGTCAGTGGCAATCCGACCATCGGCGGTGCGTCACAGCCTGCCGCTGTCGCCGGTTATCCCTCGATCACTGTGCCCGCCGGATGGGCTCACCAGTTGCCGGTAGGCATCGTGTTCTTCGGCACCAAGTGGAGCGAGCCGACCCTGATTTCCATTGCCTACGGTTTCGAACAGCACACGCACGCCTGGCAGGCACCGAAATTTCTGGCCACGGTAGATGGCAAGTCCTATGCGCCCGTGCCAGCCGGGCGCCATTGAACCGCCATGCCGCAAGCCGGAGCGCGTCCGCTGTGTTCACATCGACGCGATAAGGTCCATTCACTCTCGTCGCTTTGGAACACCGATGAAAACGTGGACTGCTCTATGCATGAGTGCGTTACTGTTCGCAGGCGCGCACAACGACGCTGCCGCTGCAGCGTCAGCTGCCGATCCGTACTCCCGTGAAACATGGACGCAGGCGCAAAAGCCGTTTCGCATCTATGGCAATACGTATTACGTCGGATCGCATGGGCTGGGCGCGATCCTTGTCACTTCGCCACAAGGTCACGTACTGATCGACAGCACCTTGCCCGAAAACGTAGCGATGATCGAGGCGAACGTCCGCGCCTTGGGCTTTCGCGTCCGGGATATCAAGCTGATCCTCAATACCCATACCCATCCGGATCACGCCGGAGGCATTGCCGAACTGGCACATGACAGTGGTGCGCAGGTCGCCGCCAGCGCGAAATCGGCCAAGGCATTGCGCCTTGGCGGCGACGATCCCGATGACCCGCAACATGGCCTGGCGAAACCCTATGCGAAAGTGACCGACGTTCGCATCGTGACCGATGGCGAAGTCGTCACGATGGGGCCGTTGCGCTTGCAAATGCATGCCATGCCGGGGCATACGCCGGGCAGCACGGGTTGGACCTGGCGCTCCTGCGAGGGACAGCGGTGCCTGTCCATGGTGTACGCGGACAGTCTCTCGTTGCTGAGCAACAGTCACTACCGTTATGCCGACCCGGCTCACCCGGAACGGCTCTTGGATTTTCGCCATACACTCGCGGTACTGCGGGCGTTGCCGTGCGATGTGCTGATGACGCCCCATCCGCCCGCCAGTTTCTTCGACAAGGCTGCGCTCATAGCGCCCGGCAAGCCAAACCCATGGGTCGATCCACAGGCGTGCAAGGCGTATGCCGCACAGGGGCAGATCAATCTGGAACAGCGTGTGCACATGGATGCCGACTCGCACGCCGCTCGGTGAGTTCGATGCGGAGGATTACCCCATGCGGCCGGATTTGCGCACGATCAGCATCGCCAATTCCAGCGATTGTTCGTAATTGAGGCGTGGATCCACCATCGACTTGTAGGCACGCTGCAAGTCACCCTCGCTCAAATCGCGCGCACCGCCCATGCACTCGGTGACATCTTCACCGGTCAGTTCCAAATGCACGCCTCCGAGCTTGGTGCCGGCGGCGGCATGGATGTCGAACGCTTGGTCGAGCTCGCTACGGATATTGTCGAAGCGGCGCGTCTTATAGCCGTTCGAGGTGCTTTCGGTATTGCCGTGCATGGGATCGGCTACCCACAACACACGCCGCCCCTCTTGCTGCACCGCCTTGAGCAACGGTGGCAGGGCCGTGGCGATCTGCGCCTGGCCCATGCGATGGATCAGGGTGAGGCGCCCAGGTTCATCCGCGGGGTTCAAGGCTTCGATCAAGGGCAGGAGTTGCTCGGGTGTCACCGAGGGGCCGACTTTCACCGCGATCGGATTGCGGATGCCCCGGAAATATTCCACATGCGCGCCATCCAGCGCTGCGGTGCGCATGCCGATCCACGGGAAATGCGTGGACAGATTGAACCAGCCGGGATGCCGTGGCACCTGCCGCGTCAAGGCTTGTTCGTAATGCAGCAGCAATGCTTCGTGGGAGGTGAAGAAGTCCACTCGGGTGAAGCCAGCGATGGGGCCGGCCAGCGTCTCCATGAAGCGCAGCGAATCGCCGATGCCCGCCACCATGCGGCGGTATTCGGTTGCCAGTGGCGAATGCTCTACCCAGGCCAGATCCCAGTATTCGGGATGATGCAGATCCGCGAAACCGCCATCGATCAACGCGCGCACGAAATTCATCGTCAACGCGGAATGGGCGTGCGCGCGAATCAGGCGCTGCGGATCGGCGCGACGCGCTTCAGCCGTAAATTCGGGGCTATTGATGACGTCGCCGCGGAAACTCGGCAACGTGACACCATCGCGCGTCTCGGTATCGGTCGAGCGCGGCTTGGCATATTGACCGGCAAAGCGGCCGACACGCAATACGGGCTGCTTGAGGCCATGAACCAATACCAGGCTCATCTGCAGCAGCACTTTCAAACGATTTGAAATAATGGGGCTGTTGCAATCGGCGAAGCTTTCCGCGCAGTCGCCTCCCTGCAATAGAAAACGCTTCCCTTCCTGGGCTTCCGCCAGCGCCTGCTTGAGCGCAAGCACCTCCCAAGATGTCACCAAGGGCGGCAATTGCGACAATTCGGCGATCGCATGGCCAAGTTCTGCCGCATCCTCATAGTGAGGCTGCTGCAGGGCAACGCGCTGTTGCCAGGACGTCGGTGTCCAGTTCAAACGTTCCATCGTATGTACATCCTGATTCATAAGCGCAATCTCGGCGTGGTACGTCGTAGCGTGGCCAGGATCGCCCACACCGACAAAAGAACGAACCACAGCAGGCTCCAGAACGGCATCGGCAAGCCCAGGATAGGCTGCACCTTGGCGCACTCGCCCGAGCCGGTAAAGACCATTTTTAGCGCTTTAGCGAAAGGAAATGCGTCAAACATATACGCGAGATTCGGCCCACAGGCCGGGATCTGGTCCGCCGGCAGCGACTGAATCCACAGGTGGCGCCCAGCCACGGCTATTCCGAACAAAGCCCCTAGCAAGACCCATCCGGTATAGAACCAGCGGCCATTTGCACGCGGCGCATGGATCGCGCCCGCCAGGAAGAAGACGGCCATGAACATGAATCCTATGCGCTGGAAGATGCACAGCGGGCACGGTTCCATACCGAGCTGATATTCGGCATAGAGCGCGAAACCCAGCAAGGCTATACAGATCAGGAAACCTGCAAGGAAGCTGACACGGTAGTTCCAGCGGAACGGGTTCATGACGGCACGGTTGAGCTGGGGACGGGACGACGACATTACCCGCTCTCCATCACGCTGTCAGCAGGCCATTGCCGCCATGCGCAAAACGAACGAACCCCGGCCAGGTAACCGGCCGGGGTCGCGCATTTGGACATCCAAACAAATGCTGGACGAAATTATTCGGCGTCGACGGCTTCGGTCCGCGGGCGATCCACCAGCTCGACATACGCCATCGGCGCATTGTCGCCGGGGCGGAAGCCACACTTGAGGATACGCAGATAGCCGCCGGGACGCTCGCGGTAGCGGGGCCCCAGCTCGACGAACAGCTTGCCTACGGCCTGTTTGTCGCGCAGGCGCGCGAAAGCAAGGCGGCGGTTGGCAACGCCATCGGTCTTGGCCAGCGTGATCAGCGGCTCGGCAACACGGCGCAACTCCTTGGCCTTCGGCAAGGTCGTGCGGATCAACTCGTGCTTGATCAACGATGCAGCCATATTCTTGAACATCGCTTCGCGATGGCTGCTTGTACGGTTGAGCTTACGCCCGGATTTCATATGACGCATGAGGAGACTCTCTTGTCTGTTGTTATGAAAGACGGTCCTATGGACGGCCTTCCGCGGATTACCCGCTATCGAAGCCCTTGGAGAAACGGGCTCTTATTAAGAGTGCGGCCATGGCTGGCTGCTATTGGCATCCAACCTACGCATCAACGATGCGTGAGTTGCTACACAACTATTACGGCGATCAATCGGATCGCACCAATTAAAACTGCCGCCGTAGTCTGCCTGACTACGGCGGCTTGGCAGATCAACCCAGCTGCATGCCGTGCGAAAGGCCCGGCGGCGGCCAGTTTTCAAGCTTCATGCCCAAGGCGAGACCACGGACACCCAGGACGTCCTTGATCTCCGTGAGCGACTTCTTGCCAAGGTTCGGCGTCTTAAGCAGTTCCACTTCGGTCTTCTGGACCAGATCACCGATGTAGTAAATGCTCTCGGCCTTCAGACAGTTTGCCGAACGCACAGTGAGTTCCAGATCGTCGATCGGACGGAGCAGCAGCGGATCGAAACCGCCCTTTTCCGCCTTGTCGGTAGCACTCTCGCGGCGCGAGAAGTCACCGAACACCGACAGCTGGTCATTAAGGATTTCCGCGGCCTTGCGTACCGCATCTTCCGCACCGATGGTGCCGTTGGTCTCGATATCCAACACCAGCTTATCGAGGTTGGTACGCTGCTCGACACGCGCGGCTTCCACTTCATAGGCCACGCGCAGGACCGGCGCAAACGACGCATCGAGCTGCAGGCGGCCGATCGGACGCGCCTCGTCATCGGGATGCTGCCGCGAACTGGCCGGCTGGTAGCCGACGCCGCGACGCACCTTCAGACGCATGTTCAGTGCGATGTCCTTGGTCAGGTGGCAGATCACATGTTCCGGATTGATGATCTCCACCGTGTGGTCGACGGTGATATCACCGGCCGTGACCACCCCCTTGCCTTTCTTGGCCAGGGTAAGGGTAACTTCATCCCCGGTATGCTGACGAATAGCCACTTCCTTGAGATTCAGAAGGACTTCGATCACGTCCTCCTGCAAACCTTCCAGGGTGGTGTACTCGTGCAGCACGCCATCGATTTCAACCTCGACAATAGCACTGCCGGGAATTGAGGAAAGCAGCACGCGACGCAGCGCATTGCCCAGGGTATGACCAAAACCACGCTCGAGCGGCTCCACCACGACCTTGGCGCGATTCGGTCCGAGCTGCTCGACGCTGAGGCCGCGAGGCCGCAGCACGCTAGTTGACGAAACTGCCATGCAGGGCTCCGGTTGATTACTTCGAATAAAGCTCGACGATCAACGCTTCGTTGATGTCGGTCGGCAGATCCGCACGATCCGGCACCGACTTGAACGTGCCGGCGAACTTCTTGCTATCCACTTCCACCCACTGCGGGCGCAGATCCATTGTGTCGAATACAGTACTGGCTTCCTGCACGCGAAGCTGGGTACGCGCACGCTCGGTCAGTGCAATCTCGTCACCCGGACGAACCTGGTAGGACGGGATGTTGACTTTCTTGCCATTGACCAGAATGGCCTTGTGCGCGACCAGCTGACGAGCCTGTGCGCGGGTAACCGCGAAACCCATGCGGTAGACGACATTGTCCAGACGGCTTTCGAGCAGGCGCAACAGGTTCTCACCAGTGTTGCCCTTAAGGGTCGACGCCTTGGTGTAGTAATTGCTGAACTGACGCTCGAGCACGCCGTAAATACGCTTGACCTTCTGCTTTTCGCGCAGCTGGACAGCATAATCGGACATGCGCATGCGCTTGTTGGCGCCATGCTGGCCGGGTTTGTTCTCCAGTTTGCACTTGGAGTCGATGGCGCGCGCCGGGCTCTTCAGGCTCAAGTCCGAACCTTCACGACGCGCGAGTTTGCAGGTAGCTCCACGATAACGTGCCATGGTTATGCTCCTTAGACGCGACGTTTCTTGGGGGGACGGCAGCCGTTGTGCGGAATCGGCGTGACATCGATGATGTTCAGAACCTTGTAGCCGAGGGCGTTCAGGGAACGCACCGCTGACTCGCGGCCCGGGCCTGGGCCCTTGATACGCACTTCCACCGTCTTGACACCGTAATCGCCTGCAGCGCGGCCAGCCTTCTCGGCGGCAACCTGGGCGGCGAACGGGGTCGACTTGCGCGAACCACGGAAACCCGCGCCGCCAGCGGTCGCCCACGACAGGGCATTACCCTGGCGGTCGGTGATGGTGACGATGGTGTTATTGAAGGATGCCTGCACGTGGGCCACCGCATCGGTGACAACACGCTTGACTTTCTTCTTGGTCTTGACTGGCTTTGCCATGTTCGGAATCCAAATCTCTCAGGTAGCGATCAATTACTTCTTGATCGCGCGACGCGGACCCTTGCGGGTGCGTGCGTTGGTGCGCGTGCGCTGGCCGCGCACCGGCAGGCCACGGCGGTGACGCAGACCGCGGTAGCAACCCAGGTCCATCAAACGCTTGATGGCCATGCCGACTTCACGGCGCAGGTCGCCTTCCACGACGTATTTGGCGATTTCGTGGCGGATCTTCTCCACCTCGCCTTCGCTCAACGATTTGATGGGCGTGGTGGGAACCACACCTGCGTCCGCACAGACCTTCTTGGCCCGGCTGCGGCCGATGCCATAGATGCTCTGCAGGCCAACCCAGACGTGCTTCTGGACCGGCAAATTGACACCCGCAATGCGCGCCATGATGTACTTTCTCCGATGCTTTCTCGCGCGGTAAACGCGCAATTCTAACCTTAATCAAACTGTCAGGAAAGTCCTGCGGCACCCAGTGCCGCCTCTTTCCACCCGGAACCGACCTGCCGCCTCAGCCGCGGCGCAGATTGGCTTTTTTCAGCAAACCTTCGTACTGGTGGCTGACCAGGTGCGCCTGCACCTGAGCGGTGAAATCCATCACCACCACCACCACGATCAGCAGCGACGTGCCGCCAAAGTAGAACGGGACATGCCAGGCGTTCTGCATGAACGTAGGCACCAGGCAGACCAGCACGAGGTAGAGGGCACCCACGCCGGTCAGCCGGGTCATTACGGAATCGATGTACTCAGCCGTCGAGCGACCCGGACGAATGCCCGGAATGAGCGCCCCGGACCGCTTGAGGTTGTCGGCCGTGTCCTGCGAGTTGAAGACGATCGCCGTATAGAAGAAGGCGAAAGTAATCACCAGTATTGCGTAAATAATGTCATAGAGCGGTTCGCCGGGCGTCAGCACCTGAACCACGTCTTGCAACCAACGCGACTGATGACTGGCATTGCCCCAGGTGGCCGCCATCGCCGGGAACATCAGGATACTGTTCGCGAAGATAGGCGGAATCACGCCTGCCATATTGATCTTGAGCGGCAGATGCGAGGTCTGGTTCATGTAGGAACGCTGCGCACCGGACCGCCGCGCATAGTTCACTGTAATGCGCCGCTGCGCACGCTCCATGAACACCACGAACGCCGTGACTGCCAATACCAGCGCGATCACCATGACCAGCTTGATCGTACTGAGTTCGCCGTTGCTCGACATGGATAGCGTATGCGCCACCGCGGTAGGCAAGCCCGCCACGATGCCCGCGAAGATCAGCAACGAAATGCCGTTGCCAATGCCACGCTCAGTCATCTGTTCGCCCAGCCACATAAGGAACATGGAGCCGGCCGTCAAGCCCACGACAGAGGACAGCACGAACCCGAAGCCCGGCATGTAGACCACCGGCATCCCGCCACTGGACTGCTTCGTCAGAGCCATGGCGATACCGAATGCCTGGAAGGCCGAAAGCCCAACCGTGCCAATCCGGGTATACGTCGTCAGCTGACGCTGACCAGCCTGTCCTTCCTTACGCAGCGCCTGCAGGCTGGGAATGACCGAGCCCATCATCTGCACCACGATCGAGGCCGAAATGTACGGCACTACGCCCAGCGCAAATACTGAAAAACGTCCCAGGGAACCACCGGAGAACATGTTGAACATGTCCAGCAGCCCGCCACTCTGGCCGATCAGGTTGGCCATCGCGTCCGGGTTTACGCCCGGAACCGGAATGAATGAGCCGAGGCGGTACACGATCAGCGCACCGATCACGAAGAAGATGCGCTGACGCAGCTCGGTCAACTTACCGAGCGATCCGACCGAAGTGCCCTTGGCTGCGGCCACGTGTGATTACTCCACGCTGCCGCCGGCTGCCTCGATGGCAGCCTTCGCGCCAGCGGTTGCCAGCAGGCCCGACAGCTTCACGGCGCGGCCGATCTCGCCCTTGGCGACGACTTTCACCTTCTTCGCCCGACTATCGATCAGGCCCGCCTGGTGCAGCACGACTGCGTCGATCACTTCCGCCTTGAGGTTAGCCAGCTGGTACAGGAATACTTCCTGGCTCTCGACCTTTTTCAGGGAACGGAAGCCGACCTTCGGCAACCGGCGCTGCAGCGGCATCTGGCCGCCTTCGAAACCGAATTTATGGGTGCCACCGGCGCGGGCATGCTGACCCTTATGGCCGCGGCCAGCGGTCTTGCCCAGGCCCGAACCGATACCGCGGCCCACACGCAGGCGCGTCTTGCGCGAACCGGCTGCCGGCTTGATGTCATTCAGACGCATGATGCTTACTCCTCAACCCGCACGAGGTAATAGACCGTGTTGATCAAGCCGCGCACTTGCGGGCTATCTTTCAATTCACGGACGTCGTTGAGCTTGTTCAAGCCGAGCGCCTTGACGCTCAGGCGATGACGGTTCTGCACGCCACGCAGGCCTTTCACCAGGCGAACGCGCACGGTCTTATCGTTATTAGCCATTGCCCAGCACCTCTTCCACGGTCTTACCGCGCTTGGCAGCAATCTGCTTCGGCGAGGCAACGGCCTGCAGGCCCTTGATGGTGGCGCGTACCAGATTGATCGGGTTACGCGAACCAACAGCCTTGGCCAAAACGTTCTTCACACCGACTACTTCCAGCACAGCGCGCATGGCGCCGCCAGCGATCACGCCAGTACCTTCGGAAGCCGGCTGCATGAACACGCGAGCCGCACCGTGGTTGGCCTTGATGGCGTACCACAGGGTTCCGTTATTCAGATCGATGCTCACCATGTTGCGACGGGCGCGTTCCATGGCCTTGGAGATGGCAACCGGCACTTCGCGCGCCTTGCCGTAACCGAAGCCAACCTTGCCTTCGCCGTCACCGACCACGGTCAGTGCGGTGAAGCTCATCTGGCGGCCACCCTTGACGGTCTTAGCCACGCGGTTGACGGCGATCAGCTTTTCGAGCAGGCCGTCGGAATTTTCGCGATCAGTAGAAGACATATCTTTTCCGTATGCCCGGACCATCCGGGACTTTTACTTGCGGCTTTGCCGCTTGGAGTTGTTTTTCTTCCTGTTGAGGGTGCGGCCGCGAATGGCCGCCCTCCCGCGCAGGAACGCGCATCAATGCTTAGAACTTAAGGCCTGCTTCACGAGCGGCATCGGCCAGTGCCTTGATGCGACCGTGATAGCGAAAACCGGAACGATCGAACGCAACGGCCTCGATACCCGCCGCCTTGGCGCGCTCGGCGATTGCCTTGCCCACCGCAGCAGCAGCCGTAAGGTTCTTGGTGCCCTTCAAGCCTTCAGCGACCGACTTCTGTACGGTCGACGCGGCGGCCACGACCTTTTCACCGGAAGCATCGAACACCTGGGCGTACAAATGCTGACCAGTGCGATGCACCGATAGGCGTGCCACTGCCAGCTTGCGGATATGGGCACGAGTGGACTTGGCGCGACGCAGACGGGATTCATTCTTGTTCATAGTCAATTTCCTTGGAAGCGGATCGGCTTTCAGGCGGCTTTGCTGAGGCAGGCAGTCACGAATGACTGTCGCCTCGCGAGGAGCCGCTTATGCCTTCTTGGCTTCCTTCAAGGTGATCTTCTCACCGGCGTAACGCACACCCTTGCCCTTGTAGGGCTCCGGCGGACGATAACCGCGAATCTTGGCTGCAACCTCACCCACCAGTTGCTTGTCCGAGCCTTTGATCAGGATCTCGGTCTGCGTTGGCGTTTCAAGGCTGATACCTTCCGGTGCATTGAAGACCACCGGATGGGAGTAGCCAAGGCTCAGGTTCAATGCCTTGCCGGCCATCGATGCGCGGTAACCCACGCCGACCAGCTCCAGCTTGCGCTCATAACCTTCGGACACGCCCTTGATCATGTTCGCCAGCAGTGCACGGGCAGTACCGCCGAACTTGTCGTGCGCGCCTTCGGCAACCTGGATGTTGATGGTGCCGTTGTCGTTGGCTACCGACACGCCCGGCAGGGCGTGAATCGACAGGGCACCCTTCGGGCCCTTCACGGCAATGCCGTCATCCGCAATCTTGAGCTCGACGCCCTTGGGCAGGGAGATCGGTTTTTTGGCAACACGGGACATGGGGAACTCCTTATGCGACCAGGCCGATGACTTCGCCACCCATGCCCTTGGCACGAGCTTGCGCATCGGTCAACAGGCCGGCGGAAGTCGAAATAATCGAGATACCCAGGCCGCCAAGGACCTTGGGCAGTTCGCCCTTGCCACGGTAGACGCGCAGACCAGAGCGGCTGACGCGCTCGATGCGCTCAATAGCCGGACGGCCTTCGAAATACTTAAGCTTGATCTCGAGCACCGGCTTGCCCTCCTGGGTGGAGGTCTTGGCGTCGAGGATATAGCCCTCGTTCTTGAGAAGGTCGGCCAGGGCCACCTTCAACTTCGACGACGGCACGCTAACAGCCTGCTTGCCCGTAGCCTGGGCATTGCGGATGCGCGTAAACAGATCGGCGATGGGATCAGTCATGCTCATGAAAACTTCCTTCAGAGTGCACCGATATCCGATAAAACCGGAAATCAATTTTGAATTGTAAGCCGCCGCTCAGGGCAGCCTGCGATACGCAGACCGACAATGATAGCAGCCTTTTCCGGCCTTTGCGAATATCGATGCGTCAGAGTCGCATCAGCGGCAGCCTGTCGCCAAGCCGCCGGGTGTGGCGCCCTGCCAACTGAGACAGGGCTGCCGTAGAACGTCTTACCAACTGGCCTTGCGCAGACCCGGTACGTCGCCGCGCATGGTAGCTTCGCGCAACTTGTTACGGCCAAGGCCGAACTTGCGGTATACACCGCGCGGACGGCCGGACAGCTCGCAACGGTTACGCTGGCGGCTGGGGCTGGCATCGCGCGGCAGCTTCTGCAGCTTGGCCTGCGCTTCCATCTTTTCCTCGTAGGAGGATTTCGGGTTCAGCACGATCGCCTTCAGTTCGCCGCGCTTGGCGGCGTACTTCTTGACGAGCTTGGTCCGCTTGATATCGCGGTTAACCATGGAGGTCTTTGCCATAAATCTCTCGCGACTCTCTTAGTTGCGGAACGGGAAGCTGAAGGCTTCCAGCAGCGCTTTGGCTTCTTCGTCGGATTTGGCGGTGGTGGTGATGGAGATATCCATACCGCGCATCGCATCGATCGCGTCGAAGTCGATTTCCGGGAAAATGATCTGTTCCTTGATGCCGAAGTTGTAGTTGCCACGGCCATCGAAGGCGCGGCCCGATACGCCGCGGAAGTCGCGGACACGGGGCAGCGAAATATTGATCAGGCGATCCAGGAACTCCCACATCTGGGCGCGACGCAAGGTGACCTTGCAACCGATCGGCCAGCCGTCACGGATCTTGAACGAGGCCACGGACACGCGCGCCTTGGTCGTGATCGGCTTCTGGCCGGCGATCTTGGCCATGTCGGCCACGGCGTTCTCGAGCACTTTCTTGTTGCCCGCCGCTTCGCCCACGCCCATGTTGAGCGTGATCTTGGTGATGCGGGGAACCTGCATCACGTTCTGGTAGCCAAAACGCTCGGTGAGCTTCTGGATGACCTGTTCTTTGTAGAAATTTTCAAGGCGCGTCATGACTTGTGTTCCTTACGCGTCCACGACCTCGCCATTCGAACGGTACACGCGGACCTTGCGCCCATCACTGAGCGTCTTGGCACCTACGCGTTCACCCTTGTTCGTGGCGGGGTTGAACAGCTGCACATTGGAGATATGGATCGAAGCCTCACGCTCAACGATGCCACCGGCTTGGTTGGCCTGCGGATTCGGCTTGGTATGACGCTTGACCAGGTTGACGTTGGAGACGAACACGCGATCGCCCTCAACGCGCAGCACGTCGCCGCGCTGACCTTTGTTTTTACCGGTGATCACGAGGACCTGATCACCCTTGCGGATACGGTTCATGGTTCTTCTCCGCCTCAGAGCACTTCGGGTGCGAGCGAGACGATCTTCATGAACTTCTCGCCGCGCAGCTCACGAGTCACGGGCCCGAAGATACGGGTGCCGATCGGCTCGAGCTTGTTGTTGAGGAGTACGGCCGCATTCCCGTCAAAACGGATCAGCGAACCGTCGGCGCGGCGCACACCCTTGGCAGTACGTACCACCACGGCGTTGTACACCTCACCCTTCTTCACCTTGCCGCGCGGAATGGCATCTTTCACGGTGACCTTGATAACGTCACCGATCGCGGCGTAACGGCGCTTGGAGCCGCCGAGCACCTTGATGCACATCAATTCCTTGGCGCCACTGTTGTCGGCAGCGGAAAGCGTGCTTTGCATCTGGATCATGTCTGCACCCTCCCCTTAGACTTCGGCGCGCGTGACGATTTCGACCACGCGGTGATGTTTGGTTTTGGAAAGCGGACGGCATTCCGCAATGCGCACCACATCGCCCTCGTTCGCGCCAAGATCGTTCTGGGCGTGGAGCTTGGTGGAGCGCCGCACGATCTTGCCCAGCAGCGGGTGCTGCACTTGGCGCTCGACCAGCACGGTGACCGTCTTTTCCATCTTGTTACTGATGACGCGGCCCTCGAGGGTGCGCGCCTGCTTAGTGTTGTCGCTCATGTCGGCCGTCCCTTACTTCTTGCCGCCGAGCACGAACTTCGTGCGGGCGATATCGCGCCGAACACGGCGCAGCTGGTGCGGCTGGCTGAGCTGACCGGTACCCTTTTGCATGCGCAGATTGAACTGCTCCTTGCGCAGGTCCAGCAGATGCTGCTTCAGCTCGTCGGCCGACTTGTTGTTGAGATCTTTGGTGGCCATCACATTACCGCCCTGGACACAAACTGGGTCTGCACCGACAACTTGGCAGCGGCCAGGCGGAACGCCTCGCGCGCGGTAGCCTCGTCGACACCCTCGATTTCGTAAAGCATGCGGCCTGGCTGGATCGGTGCGACCCAGAACTCCACGCCACCCTTACCGGCGCCCATTCGGACTTCGATCGGCTTCTTGGTGATCGGCTTGTCCGGGAACACGCGGATCCACAACTTGCCGCCACGCTTTACAAATCGCGTGATGCAACGACGAGCGGCCTCGATCTGACGCGCGGTAAGTGCACCGTGCGTGGTGGCCTTCAGGCCATACTCACCAAAGCTGACGAGGTTGGCGCTGAATGCCAGGCCGTCATTACGGCCCTTGAACTGCTTGCGGTATTTGGTTCGCTTGGGTTGCAACATGGCAACTCTCCCTTACTTCGCCGTCCGCTCGCGACGGCCTTCGCCATCACGACGCGATTCACGATCACGACGACCCTCACCACCCTCACGCTCACGACGCGGCTGAGAGGACTGTTCTTCCTTCGGCTCCTGGCCGACCTGGGAGAGGTCGAAGATCTCGCCCTTGTAGACCCAGACCTTGATGCCGATGATGCCGTAGGTGGTCTTCGCTTCGGCGGTGCCATAGTCGATGTCGGCACGCAGCGTATGCAGCGGCACGCGACCTTCGCGGCTCCACTCGGAGCGGGCGATCTCGGCACCGTTCAGACGGCCGGATACGTTGATCTTGATACCCAGTGCACCCAGGCGCATCGCATTGCCCACAGCGCGCTTCATCGCACGCCGGAACATGATACGGCGTTCAAGCTGCTGCGCGATCGATTCGGCTACCAATTGCGCATCGAGCTCAGGCTTGCGCACTTCGTTGACGTTGATGTGTGCCGGAACACCCATCATGTCGCTGACTTCCTTGCGCAGCTTCTCGATGTCCTCGCCCTTCTTGCCGATCACCACGCCCGGACGGGCCGTGTGAATCGTCACGCGGGCAGTTTTGGCCGGACGCTCGATCAGGATCTTCGAGATTCCCGCAGCGGCCAGCTTCTTGCGCAGCATTTCGCGGACCTTGAGATCGGCAGCGAGGTACTGGGCAAATTCGCCCTTATTGGCGTACCACTTCGAGTTCCAGTCCTTGGCAATGCCGAGGCGGATACCGGTGGGATGAACTTTATGACCCATCGTTTACGTCCTCTCAGTTACCAACGACCACAGTGATGTGGCTGGTGCGCTTCAGGATGCGCGAACCGCGGCCTTTGGCGCGGGCGTGCATACGCTTCATGGCCGGACCTTCGTCAACGAAGATCTTCGAGACTTTCAATTCGTCAACATCCGCGCCGAGATTGTTTTCGGCGTTGGCGACGGCCGACAGCAGCACTTTACGAACCATGTGCGCGGCCTTCTTGTTGGTGAACTGGAGCACGTCGCTGGCACGGCCCACGGGCATGCCGCGGACCAGGTCAGCTACCAGGCGTGCCTTCTGCGCTGAGATGCGAGCGCTGCGCAGGATCGCTTTGGCTTCGGTGCTCATCACTTGCCCTTCTTATCGCCGCCATGGCCCTTGAAAGTACGGGTCACTGCGAACTCGCCGAGCTTGTGCCCGACCATGTTCTCGTTGACCAATACCGGCACGTGCTGGCGACCGTTATGGATGGCGATGGTCAATCCCACCATTTCCGGCAGGATCATGGAGCGACGCGACCAGGTTTTGATCGGACGCTTGGAATTAGTGGAAACCGCAGCTTCCACCTTCTTCACGAGGTGAAGGTCGACGAATGGACCTTTCTTTAAAGAACGCGGCATGTCGGTTTCCTGTTACTTGCGACGACGCACGATGAACTGCTGCGTGCGCTTGTTGTTACGGGTCTTGTAGCCCTTGGTCGGCGTGCCCCATGGGCTGACCGGATGACGGCCACCGGAGGTACGGCCCTCACCACCGCCGTGGGGATGGTCGACTGGGTTCATCACCACACCGCGGACGGTCGGACGGATGCCCTTCCAACGATTGGCACCGGCCTTGCCGAGCTTGCGCAGGCTATGCTCGGAATTACCGACTTCACCGATGGTGGCGCGGCAATCGACCGGCACCCGGCGCATTTCACCGGAGCGCAAACGCAGGGTGGCATAACCGGACTCGCGGGCGATCAGCTGCACCGAGGCACCAGCCGAACGCGCGATCTGCGCGCCTTTGCCCGGCTTCATCTCCACGCAATGCACCGTCGAACCGACCGGGATGTTGCGCAGCGGCAGGCTGTTGCCGACCTTGATCGGCGCGTCATGACCGGCAACCACGCGATCGCCTACCGCCACGCCAGCCGGCGCGATGATGTAGCGACGCTCGCCATCGGCGTAGCAAAGCAGGGCGATGTGTGCAGTGCGATTCGGATCATATTCCAGGCGCTCAATCTTGGCAGCGATGCCTTCTTTGTCGCGCTTGAAATCGATGATGCGGTAAGCCTGCTTGTGACCGCCACCACGATGACGTGTAGTGATGCGACCGAAATGGTTGCGACCACCTGTCTTCGACTGGCTTTCGGTCAGCGGCGCATACGGCGCGCCCTTATGCAACCCCTCGGTACGGACGCTGACAGCGTCGCGACGGCCCGGCGAGGTTGGCTTGTGAGTAATTAGTGCCATCTGTCAAAACTCCTGGCTCAGGCCTTGGCCGCCACGTCGATCGTCTGGCCTTCGGCGAGACGGACGTAAGCCTTGCGCTTGCCCTGGCGGTTGCCCGCACGGAAACGGAAGGACTTGACCTTGCCCTTGGCGTTGACGAGGTTCACCTGCTCGACTTTGACGTCGAACATTTTCTCGACCGCAGCGCGGACATCGGCCTTGGTCGCCTCGGGGGCGACCACGAATACATATTGGTTGCTCTCGGCCAGACGAGCAGCTTTTTCGGAGATGTGCGGCGCGCGCAGCGTATTCAAAATGCGTTCGTTGCTCATGCCAGCCACTCCTCGACCTTCTTCACTGCTTCAACGGTCATCACTACGTGGTCGGAACCGACCAGGCTGACCGGATTCAGCGCCACCACGTCCACGACATGCAGATACGGGATGTTGCGCGAAGCCAGGAACAACGCCTCGTTGGCATCTTCCGAAACCAACAGCACGCGACCGGAAACTTCCAGCTCGGCCAGTTTGGCGATCATCGACTTGGTCTTCGGCGCTTCGATGCCGAAACCATCGACAACCTTCAAACGACCCTGGCGGTTCAGTTCCGAAAGGATGGAACGGATCGCCACGCGATAGGCCTTGCGGTTGACCTTCTGCTCATAGCTGCGGGGCTTGGCTGCGAACGTCACACCACCGCCCACGAAGATCGGGGCACGGTAGTCACCGTGACGGGCACCACCGCCCTTCTGCTTCTTGAACTTCTTGGTGGTACCGGACAGTTCGCCACGCGACAGCTGCGCCTTGGTACCCGCGCGCCCGCCAGCCTGATAGGCGACCACCACCTGATGAACCAGGGCCTGCTTGAACTCGCCGCCGAATACATCATCCGACACGCTGAGCGGCTTGGCGCCAATAACATTGAGTTCCATGCCGTCTCTCCTCAACCCTTGGTGGTCGGACGGATCACGACGTCGCCACCGGTAGCACCCGGTACCGCGCCCTTGACCGCAATCAGATGACGCTCTGCGTCGACCTTGACCACTTCCAAACCCTGCACGGTGCGGTTTACTGCACCCATGTGACCCGACATCTTCTTGCCCGGGAACACGCGACCCGGCGTCTGGCGCTGCCCGATAGAACCCGGCGCACGATGCGACAACGAGTTACCGTGGGTGGCGTCACCCATCTTGAAGTTGTGGCGCTTGATGGTGCCCTGGAAACCCTTACCCTTGCTGACGCCGGCCACGTCGACGATCTGGCCGACCTGGAATACTTCGTCAGCCTTGATTTCGGCGCCCACGGCATACTTGCCGGCGTCGGTCGAATTCAGGCGGAATTCCCACAGACCACGACCCGGCTCGACTTTCGCCTTCGCGTAATGACCTTTTTCCGGAGCCGTCAGCAAACTGGCGCGCTTGACGCCAATGGCGACCTGCACCGCGCTGTAACCATCGTTTTCGTCCGTCTTCACCTGTGTCACGCGGTTCGGCGTCGCTTCAATCAGCGTCACCGGAATCGAGCGGCCATCTTCGGTGAAGAGTCGGCTCATGCCGCATTTGCGGCCAACCAGTCCGATACTCATGTTCGTATCCTGTCTCTCGCTCAACCAAGCTTGATCTGAACGTCAACGCCAGCGGCGAGATCGAGCTTCATGAGCGCGTCCACGGTCTTGTCGTTGGGATCGACGATGTCCAGCACGCGCTTGTGGGTGCGGGTTTCGTATTGATCGCGAGCGTCTTTGTCGACGTGCGGCGACACCAGAATGGTGTAGCGCTCGATCTTGGTCGGAAGCGGAATCGGACCGAGAACCGTAGCGCCAGTGCGCTTGGCCGTCTCGACGATCTCGCTGGCCGAACGGTCAATCAGACGATGATCGAACGCCTTGAGCCGAATGCGAATCTTTTGGTTCGCCATAAACCGTGTCCTGTTATCTAAAGAGCGAAACTGTGAATCGAAGTGGCTTCTCACCACCTCGCACAACCCAAAGCACTGCAGGTACTGCAATGGCGCCGCCGGACGAAAGCCTACCGGAAGACCCCAAAACATCGGGCAGGCCGAATGCCGGCCTGCCCAGATAGGTAACGAACGCGAAAATCCCTCGAGCGACAAAGACTTACGTCGACTACCAGAGAATCCCCGCAACATCCTTGTTAGCGAATTCGAAGCACTTCATGCGCCTCATTTCGCGGTAACCGCCCGGCACCAGGGTCGAGCGGTGAATCAGGTTGGAGACTATAGCTGATCTAACGCCACAGAACAACCACCCGGAGGAAACCGCCTGCATAGCAAGCGGCTTCTGTCGAACAACTTACTTGACGATCTTGGCGACGACGCCGGCACCCACGGTACGACCGCCTTCGCGGATCGCGAAGCGCAGGCCTTCCGTCATGGCGATCGGGGCAATCAGCTCCACCACCATTTTGATGTTGTCGCCCGGCATCACCATTT